>CACYRP010000117.1 GCA_902776765.1 Fibrobacter succinogenes | reverse complement strand
GCCTTGTCGTTCAGCAAAAGTCCGTTTGTGCTCATGCAACGAATCAGGTTTGGAAATTCCTTTTTGACGAGGCGGAAAGTGTCCAGTGCAAAAGGTGTCGCGAGCGTGTCGCCAGGACCTGCAATACCCACCGTAGTAAGATCCGGTACGAATTCAAGAGCCTTGCGAATATAGCCACATGCTTCTTCCGGTTTGATAACTTTACTTGTATTTCCCGGAACTTGTGCGTCTTCGTTGATGCGACGGTCGCAAAAACGGCATTCGATGTTGCAACCCGGAGCGACGGGCAAATGAATACGCCCTTTACGATTCTTGCATGCACCGAAACAGGGGTGCTCTCTAAAAACTGTCTCTTGATTTGTTGCCATAAAACCTCACAAGGCAAAAGAATCGATAAACCGCGAAGGTGAAATTCCTACGAGGCTAAACTTCCGGCGTGCCGGATTAGTTTATGTAAAATAAAATTGAACGGTTACCTAGCGTTCTGTATTCTTTTAAATTTTTGCTTCTGTTCCGAAGTCCCGCATAATTTAAAAAGCGTAATAGGTAAATGCAATATAAGCCCCTGTTTGAAAAACAAAAAAAATAAGTTTTATTGACTTGTGATAGACTCGGGGTAAATGGTGTTATAAAACAAAACTATAACAGTGGCGTAAATCATAATTTTTTGAACGAAACGGGTTGAAAAAATATTGAAAAGGGTTGACTATAATTCTACAATTGACGTTACCTAGCGTTTCTGTAGGTAATTACCCAGAACTTGACCGCAGGCCTTGTAGAACAAGGTAAACATGTTCTCGTTGTCGGTTGCGACCCCAAGGCAGACTCTACGCGACTCCTGCTCGGTGGCCTCCACCAGAAAACCGTGCTTGACACCATTCGCGATAACAAGACCGAAATTCAGCTTTCTGACCTCGAAAAGGTCGGTTTCAAGGGCGTTCGCTGCGTGGAATCCGGTGGCCCGGAACCGGGCGTGGGTTGCGCTGGCCGCGGTATCATCACTTCCATCAGCATGCTCGAACAGCTGGGCGCTTACACCGAAGATCTCGATTACGTGTTCTACGACGTGCTCGGTGACGTTGTGTGCGGTGGCTTCGCCATGCCGATTCGTGAAGGCAAGGCCAAGGTGACGTTGTGTGCGGTGGCTTCGCCATGCCGATTCGTGAAGGCAAGGCCAAGGAAATCTACATCGTGGCTTCTGGCGAAATGATGGCCCTCTACGCTGCAAACAACATTTGTAAGGGTATCGCAAAGTATGCCGAACGCGGCGAAGTTCGCCTCGGCGGTATCATCTGCAACAGCCGTAACGTCGATAACGAACTTGACTTGCTCCGCGCATTCACCAAGGAACTCAACACGCAGCTCATCCAATACGTGCCGCGCAACAACATCGTGCAGCAGGCCGAAATCCGCAAGAAGACTGTGATTGACTTCGAACCGAATTGCAGCCAAGCTAACGTCTATCGCGAACTCGCTAAGAACATTGACGAAAATGAACTCTTCACTATCCCGACTCCGATGACGCAGGACCGCTTGGAACAAATTCTCATCGACTACGGCATGATGGAAAAGGACTACTCCATTTAGCGAGAACCGGCAGGAGGTAAAAATCTATGGCATCAACTAACATTAATTTAAATATGACCTCGGTCGAAAACCGCGAATATCGACTGGGTACCATTATCGGTTGGGACGGCAAAGCCAGCGACTTGATCAAGGAATCTGCCTACGACGAACGCAGCGCGAAAAAGCACGGTGGCTGCGCAAGCAAGGGGACCGGCTGTAAGCTTTGCGAATTGCAATCTCCGCTCAACCAAGAAACCATGTGCTCCAACGCTATTGTCCAGTGCCAGGTGGGCAACCTCACGGACTGCGCTTTGATTGACCATTCTCCGATCGGCTGCAGCGGCGAAAACTCCAAATTCAACCTTTCTATGCATGTGGGCCTTAAGCGTCGTGGCAAACCCCTGCAGAATACTTTGAACATCAGCACCAACCTTAAAGAACAGGACATGGTGTTCGGTGCTTCTGAAAAGCTTCGTCAAACGATTCGTGATGCAAAGGAACGTTTCGGTGAAGACATTGACTCCATCGCCGAAGAAATGGAACCTGAAGTTGGCGTGCCTATAATTCCGCTGCACTGCGAAGGCTTCCGTTCCAAGCATTGGTCCACGGGCTTCGACATTGCATTCCATGGCGTTCTCCGTCAAATCGTGAATCGCCATCCGACTAAAAAGCAAAATGACTTGCTCAATATTGTTGCGCTTTGGGGAACGGACTATTTCTCTGAAATGCTTGCTCCGCTTGGCCTCCGCGTGAATTACCTCTTGGATACTGCATCTTTCGATGAAATCCGCCAGGCTTCTGAAGCTGTCGCGACTGCTACTTTCTGCGATACTTTGGGTGGCTACATGGCTACCGCACTTGAAGAATCCTTCGGCGTTCCGCAAATTGATGCTCCGCAGCCGTACGGTATCAAGG
>CACYRP010000116.1 GCA_902776765.1 Fibrobacter succinogenes | reverse complement strand
AAATAAAATTGCGATGTGGCAATTTTGATTCCTGGAGTTTTTCGAGTGAATTCGAGAATTTCTCGGGGGAGCGTGCGATGGCTTAATTCTCCTTGCAAGAGAACTGGTTGGTCTTTTGCTTCGCTGCCGTATGGAACGATGAGCAAGTCTGCGCCCATGCGCGATGAGAGCTGCTCTAAGCCTGCGTCAAGGCTTTCAGAAAAAAGAGCGCTTGATAAAAGTGTTGCCGAAGCGACTGCGGTTAAGATGACAAGTCCAATGCTTCGGAACGGATGACGCCAAAAGTTTGTATAAATAATTCTAAGTATGATTTGATTCATTTAAAGTCTCCTGTCGCGTTATACTGCGATTCAATAAGTAAATGCTGTTGGCGATTCCAACGAGCGCAATGACGATTCCTGTGATTTGCAAAACCGGGGAAGATATGGAATGACAATGCATGTGGGGTGCTGCGCAAACGCCTACAATCACGGCGGGTACAAGGGCTGTGAAAACACCGCCTGCAATCACTGCTGCCGATAATGCTTTTTGTGCTTTCGGGATCGCGATATAGGCAATGCCAAAAATCGCGATGACAATGCCGATAATTCCGTCAACACTAGAGGTCTTTTGGCAGCGCATGATCATGTCTCCATGACCCGAGCAAAATGGAAGCAGAACAAATGAAAGTAGCGAAACGAGAACGCCAAATGCAATTGCTGTTACGCCGAATAAAATACCTTGTTTCATAATGACCTCCTAGATGACTTTTTGTTTTTGTTCGAAGCCAAATATAGAAGGCAAATATGTGCAATGAGTTTGTACGCTTGATTAGGCGTTTGGATTGTGCTCGGCGGTGTATGCCTTGAGGTATTCTTCCATCTCGCGGATGTAGATGCGGCAGATGGTGCTGAGCATAAAGTTCTTTTTGGTGATGTAGCCGATTTCCATAGAGCGGTCGTCTTCGCCTTTCGCGTCCTTGAACGGCACGGCAACGTAATCGGAACCGTTGATTTCTTCGCTAATGATGCCGGAGCAAAGCGTGTAACCGTTGAGACCCACCATCAAGTTGAGCATTGTGGCGCGGTCGTTTGCCTTAATGGTTTTGTGGTACTCGTTTGTACTCAAGATTTCTTCGGCGAAGTAATAGTTACCGCTTTCGCCCTGTTCAAAAGAAAGGCACGGGTAATCCGAAAGGTCTTCAAGGTTCACGTAAGGCTTGTTGGCGAGTGCATTGTTTTTCCACATATAGGCGTAAGCCTTGCAATCAATCAGCTTTTGGAAAACGAGATCGTGTTCCTTGAGCAAATACGTGATGTACTTGCGGTTGAAATCGCTCAAGTAGATGATGCCGATTTCACTGCGGAGGCTCGTCACGTCATCGATGACTTCTTTGGTCTTTGTTTCGCGGATGGCGAATTCGTAATCATCGATGTTGAACTTTTTGGCCATGTTCACGAAGGACTTGACGGCGAAGGAATAGTGCTGTGTCGAAACGGCGAAACGCTTCTTCTTCTGTTCTTCCTTGCTGTAGCGTTCGAGAACGGACTCGTAATGGTTGTAGAGCTCGTTCGCGCGGGCGATGAATTCTTCGCCTTCGGGCGTGAGCGTGATGCCTCGGCTTGTGCGGTTGAAAACGGTGATGCCGATTTCATCTTCGAGCTCGCGGATGGCTGTCGTGAGAGACGGTTGGGATATGAACAAGGATTCGGCGGCCTTGTTGAAGGAGCCTGCTTTTGCAATCCCGATGGCGTAACGTAATTGTTGTAGTGTCATGTTCTGTTTATATCCTTTCTTTGATTTGTCATTCCCGACGTAATCGGGAATCTCCATTGGGAGTGCTTGCGGTAAATATAAGAAATTTAGCGATCTTATCCTATACGTATAGTAGGAATATTAAAAAAAGAAGAAACCCCCAGGTGGATTCTAGGCTTCCTGGGAGCTTCTCGATGTGCGTAGCCTATGTATTGAACGCAACTTTTAGTCTATCGAGTGCCTCGACCAGGATACTTCGTGGACAAGCAAGGTTAAGCCGCTGGA
>CACYRP010000115.1 GCA_902776765.1 Fibrobacter succinogenes | reverse complement strand
AGTCGCAAGTGGCACACGCGTAAACACCGCCGAAGAAGCAGGCACCATCGTGTACGTTGTTGGCGAAGTCCCCTACGCCGAATGGTTCGGCGATTATCGCGGTGACGATTTCAACAACAAAATCATTTTCAAAGAAGACCGCACCGACATGTCTTTCAACAGCACCGACGAATACATTGCGCAGATTAAGGCCTGGCAAAAAGCCGGACACAAAGTCGCCGTCGTGCTCATCACCGGTCGCCCGCTCCCCATCACCACATTCATCAAAGCCGCCGACGCTTTTGTCGTCGCATGGCTCCCCGGCAGCGAAGGCGCAGGCGTCGCAGACGTTCTCTATGGCAAGGTAAAACCCACGGGCAAACTCCCGCACACCTGGCCGAAAGACGCCAAGCAAATCCCGATCAACAAGGGTGACGGAAAAACCGGATTATATCCGTACGGTTACGGACTGACGTACTAACTACATTTTAAAACCAGCATCAACCATGCACTTTTGGGCGAAGCAGTTCGCCTCATCCTCTTTTTCGGGGTGATGGTGCGTGATTTCGATGTTTTGCAGGCAAATTCCCTTCTTGCCATGGTAAAGCACATGCGCAAGCTCATGGAAGAACGTGAACCACATGGTCTCACGTTTTTTGAAGCGGTCATGCAGCTGGATTAGCGGGACATCTTTGTACCAACGGTACATACCATGAATCGGAGCGCACTTGAAATTCTGCACAAACAGCACGCGAATTCCAATCTTGCGACACAGTTCCTGCAAACCCGTCATGCAATCGTCAACGACTTCTGCCTCGGGCGTCGTGTAAGTGATTTTCTTTGCGCTCTTCGGCAGTTCCTTGTTGGCTGCGGCGAATGCGATAATTTCGGGGAGCGCAGCCTTCAGGCGTTTGCGAACAGGAATCTGCTCCTGTTTTTCCATCGGATCGCGATCGGCAAGAATTTCGCCACGACGAATCCACGCCGAAGTCGCATACGGGTCCTTGACCTCGGCCAAAGAAATGCGGAACGCCACCTTAAGCTTAGCATCTTTGTAGTAACCGTCCCACGCCCGCGGAGAAGCCACCGCGATTTCTGAAGGAAAAGATTTCTTCCAAAGAGACTGGTCCGAAAGCGAAGCCTTGACTCGTTCACGGGAGAGAAATTCGTCGTAGGACATTTGACGGCGCAGCCAGTAATCCGCTGGAATTTCCGTAATCATCTCTAGCATTATCGCCACATCTGGCGTTATGCGACTATTGCCCTGCAAAATATCATTTACCGCTTTGGGCGTGTAGCCCATGCGAGCCGCCAAATCGTTAGCGTCAAGGCCCATTTCTTCGAGCTTTTCCGCCAATTCGCTTCCTGGGGAAGGCACATGCCACAATTCAATCTTATTTCCGTTCATACAGCCACCTATCCGTGATAATCTACGATTTCAAGCATTTTTGCAATACGTTCATTTGCCCATACGATTTGGGCGACAGGTCCCTCATTTGTGCTCTTAAAAATCAACCTATACGGCTGATCCAAGTCGCAAGCCCATTGGCCAGCACGGTTCCCCACCAAGTCGTGATAATGCCCCGGCAATCCCCGCAAGGATTCAAAATTTGCGGCATCACCAATTTGAGCCAGCCGATCAACGTAACGCTGGGCACGCCGCTGGCCAAGCGTTTTCAGCGCATACGCCTTATCTGTAGCGCATTTTTTCAGTTTCTTGTCTTCGAAAAGAATGTGCATACCAACCTCATTATTTTACTACACCTACAATATACATTAAAATTTTAACAAAAGCAATAGGTGCAGCAAAAATCTCTAAAAAATTATATATTTGGTGTGCACCGGTCCCGACATATCCCCAAAATGGTCAGGATTGTAGAGAAGCCCCTTTTCTTAGCACATTGCTTAATTGCTCTCTTATGTTCATTATATTGCCAAAAACAACATTTTTAGTTGTGTTTGACCACTTTTCAAATAAATATTCATTCTTTTGGGGAGTATAGCAACCACCGACTGAAATATTTTTCCGATATAGCATTTTTCAAGCGCTTTTCAATCTAAAATTACGCACTTTTCAATCACTTTTAGCCAGCATTATCTATATTCCCCATCAGATGCTCACGGTCTTTAAATACATTGCTCTGATCGGTACGTTCTTCATATACACCACGTCGGGGGTGTTTTCGAAGCTTGCATCGCAGCGGGAGCTCCTCTCGCCGGGATACATCGTGTTCCTGGGCTGCACGGTGGGCGTGCTGGGGATATACGCGGTGCTGTGGCAGCAGATCATCAAGCGGATGGACGTGAGCAAGGCCTACATGTTCAAGGGCACGG
>CACYRP010000114.1 GCA_902776765.1 Fibrobacter succinogenes | reverse complement strand
AACAGCCTCCTGAACCGGAACCAATCCCGGAACCGGTAACAGAAACGGCACCAGTCGCAGTTGCGGAACCTGTTGTCGAAGCGCCTCCCGCGCCCCCTGTGGTCAAGGAACCGCCCAAACCTTCGGCTGATTCTGTGAAAATGGTGACCCGCACGTACTTGCGCTCGCTCAAAAAGCAATTGGAACAGATCAAGGATTACCCTGCGACGGCTAAGCGCCTAAAGCAGGAAGGCACGGTACGTGTGCGGTTTACCATCCTCGCCGATGGCAAGATTGAACAAATCGAAGTTTCGGAATCAAGCCGTTATTCGTCGCTGGACAATAGTGCCTTGGAAGCCGTTGCCAACATGGGCAAATTTCAACCTATTCCAAAACTTTTAGAAAAAGAACGCTGGAGAATCGAAATTCCAATCCAGTACAAACTTAATGCAGGGAGATCGTAATGAACTTCATTCTCGACTTTGTCAAACAGGGCGGTTACATCGGCTACATCCTGGTTGCACTGAACTTTATCGGTTACGCCATCATTATCTGGAAGGTGATTTCGCTAATTGTCTTTAATAAAACGGTTCAGCCGCGTTTGACAGACAAGGTTATTCATCGTGTGGTGACTTGCAATACCGACCATCACATCATTACAGAAAGCATCCGCACTGAAATCGGCCTTGCGTTCTCTCCGCTCACGAAGGGCCTTACGACAGTCGAAAATATCGCATCCATTTCTCCAATGCTTGGCCTCCTCGGTACGGTGGTGGGCATTTTCAACGCATTTACGGTGATAGCGGCCTCTGGCCTTGATGATCCATCCGCTTTTGCGACGGGCATTAAGTTTGCTCTCGTGACAACGGTCCTTGGGCTTGTGGTCGCTATCCCGCATGTGCTTGCTTTCAACTACCTGAACGCCCGAATGGAGCAGGAACAGGACGAAGTCGAAAACCAGGTGCTTTTGCACTTGGGCAAGACTTTGCAAGAACGCGACGCTAGAAGAACGGAGTCCCGCAATGGCTAAAAGACGTCGTCGCATATCGCTGGACATGACGCCCTTAATTGACTGCGTATTTTTGCTGCTCGTCTTTTTCTTGGTAACGTCTGTCTTTAAGCAGGACAAATCTGTCCTCAAGCTTTTATTGCCCGAAACTTCGAGCGAAGTCAAGCAGGAAGTTTCCGAAGGATTCTTTATAGAACTTTCAGAATCGGAAATCGCCATCAACGGTGAATTGGCGACAGTTGAAATTTTGAAGAACAAGAGCGCTGCCGTGCAGAACAAGAAAGCTCCGGTGGCCTTGAAAATCGACAAAAAAAAAGGAGTGAGAAGATGTCACGGATTCGAATAAATATCGAAAAGGTGAACGAAAAATTTGAAAACTTCGCAAGGTTCCTGATTTCGCACAGGGCCTTGCTTCTTGTTTCGTTTATCGCCTTGCTTGCGATTTCTATCGTGGGCATGAAAAAGATTTACGTCGAAGCCTCATGGGATAGCTACTTCATTGAAGGCGACCCGATGCTTGTCGAAACGGACAAGTTCAAGGAAACGTTCGGCAATGACTATTTCGTGGGCGTGATGGTCGAAACGGAACAGTCCGTCTTGACGCCGGAAAACTTGAAGCTTTTGCGCGAGCTTTCGAACGAATTGCGCGATAGCCTCTCGTATTCTGACGGTAAGGCAACATCGATTGTCGATTTGGAATACATGCTCGGCACGGACGAAGGCATGGAAATCGTGCAGATCGTGCCGGAAGAAATCCCGACAGATGCAGCGGGCCTTGCCGAAATTGAAAAGCGCCTCGCCGCAAAGCCGGAGCTTGCGAAAAAGCTCATCTCTAAAGACCGCAAGCAGGCCTTTATTAACGTGAAGCTCCGTCCGTTCCCGGAAGATTCTGTGTGGAAGGCTGAAGGCGAAGCGAAGGGCGTTAAAGCTGAAGCTCCGGACATGAAGACGGGCCGCGAAACCTCTGAAATCATCGCCAAGGAAAAGTACGCTCCGCTGCACCCTCTTGCAACGGGTATGCCTTACTTGAGCCATCAGAAGCTCAAGTACATCGGCGAAGAAATGAGCCGTATTTTCCTCATTACGATTCTTTGCTCCATCATCGTGATGTTCCTCGTGACGCGTTCGCTCCGCGGAATCGTTTCTCCGTTGATTACCACGTTCGCAGGCGTTATCATGACGTTTGGTTTGGTCGGCTATCTCGGTCTTTATATGGATGCGACCAACATCATGGTGCCTGTCATCTTGGCGTTTGCCGTCTCCATTGCGTATAAC
>CACYRP010000113.1 GCA_902776765.1 Fibrobacter succinogenes | reverse complement strand
CACGTCAACATTTTTCAGGTTTTTCCACGCCCAGTAAAGGCCTGTCAACTCGCAGTAGCTTTGATTCTTTGCGCTAATGTTTTCGCCCTGATTGTCGCCTTGAATCCCTAGATCCTTGTCCGATAAAGCCTTGCCGACGTGAATCGGAAAGTAGGGGGCTTGAGTTGCCATAATGTCTTTTTTATGGCAGCATACCAGAATTTTTGTGTTGACTTCGCTCATGGTGCTAGAAATTCTCGATATTCAAAACCTGTTCAATAATCGGGGCCATGTCGTAATACTTGTATTCGGCGAGGCGTCCGCCAAATATAACATTTTTTTCGTTCTGGGCCAAAGCCTTGTATTGTTGAACCAGTTGGTTGTTGGCGTCGTTGTTGACGGGGTAATAGGGCTCTTGTCCTTCAGTCCATTCCGTAGAGAATTCTTTTGAAATGACTGTTTTAGGATTCTTGTAGACTTCATCGCCGAACGTTTCGAAATGCTTGTGTTCGATAATGCGCGTGTAGGGGACTTCGCGTTCGGTGTAGTTGACGACGGCGTTGCCTTGGTAATTGGAACAGTCGAGTGTCTCTGTTTCAAATCGTACGGTGCGGTACTCAAGTTTGCCGAATTTGTAGTTGAAGTATTCGTCAATGGCTCCGGTGTATACGATTTTCTCGGCGATAGATTCAAAGTACTCGCGGTTTGCGAAGAAGTCTGTGTTGACTTGCGTTTCGATTCCTTTTAAAAGACCTTCGATAAGCTTGTTGTATCCGCCAATAGGAATACCTTGATACTTGTCGTTGAAGTAGTTGTTGTCGAATGCGAGGCGTACCGGCAGCCTTTTAATAATGAATGGTGGCAGGTCGGTGCATTTTCTGCCCCATTGCTTTTCGGTGTAGCCCTTGATTAGTTTTTCGTAAATGTCGCGACCGACAAGGAACAGTGCCTGTTCTTCAAGATTTCTAGGAGCGTCTGCTCCCGCTTTTTTTAAAGCCTCGAATAGCGATTGAATTCCACAATGGAATTGACGAAGTCCCAAACGGTCTTGTTCGAGGTGTGAAAGATGTGGGCGCCGTATGCGTGAACGTTAATTCCTTCGACGTTTTGGCAGTATACGTTACCGCCAAGGTGTGCGCGCTTGTCGATGACTAGACATTTTTTGCCGGCTTGAGTGGCGCGATAGGCGAATGTGGAGCCGTATAAGCCTGAACCTACAATAATGTAATCGTACTGCTTCATTAGGTATAATCTAGTAAGTTTTGTGGAGGGTTATCGTTTACGCTTGATTAAGGAGATTAAATTAAAAAGCTTGCGTGACAAATCGTAGCGCCTTAAGATTTTTTCGGGAGTAGATTCACGCTTGGCGAGCATGTAAAAAAGCTTGTGCCTTAAATTTTTGATGACACTTTGATTCGGAATAAAACAGATGCTTTTAGCGAAGGTTTCGCTCATTCGCGATTTCTGTTCTGGCGTCTGGGTCGATCTTTCGAGGCCTTCGAGCGAGTAAATGACTCGCTGAATGTACAAATCGTAAATTCCCGGAATGTGGGAGTACTTGTTTACGATTAATTGCTGCATCTGGACTACGATATCGCAATAAACAAAAACGGATTCGTCGGAGCTCTTTTTGTGAATTAGATTCGTAAGGATGGATCCTTCGCGAATGTTATAAAAGAGCGTAATGTCTGGAATTTGAACAATCGTCTTGGCGAGAACTCTGGCGTTAAAATCGAAAATGGAATCTTCCATAATTTTATGGACGCAGGTAATGCCGTTTGAACGGATGAAGTCCAAAAGAAACAGCTTGTTCCAGAGTTCAATATGCATAAATATGCCGCTTAGCATCATGTATGCGCCCGCGGAATCTTGCTTGATGCTTCGGAACGGATAAATGTTTTGCGCAAGTGTTGAACCATCGCTTTCGTTAACGCGTTGGACGGAACCGCAAGTGATTTCGCTTTGTTCTTTTTCGGCAACGGTAAATAGTTTTCTTAGGCAGTCCTCGCTAATCCAGTCGTCGCTATCCAAAAAGAAAATGTACTTGCTGTTTGCGTTTTCAATGGCGGTGTTACGGGCAGGGCCAAGTCCCTTATTTTGCTCATGGTTGACGATTCTTACCAAGTTGCCTTTGTGATGCTCTGCGACAACGTCGTGAACAATTTGCATGCTGTTGTCTGTTCCGCGGTCATCAATAATCAGAATCTCGAAGGAGCCTTCGAAATCTTGGTTGAGCGCTGACAAAAGAGACTTCTTGATGTATTTCTCGACGTTGTATACGGGGATGGCTATGGTAATATCAAACATAGGGCAAAGGCTCTTATTAGTGAACGCGATTCTTTCTGCTTTCGTGAATTTTAAATAGCCAAGGCATTTGAATAAACAGGAAACCGGTTTATCCTCCTCCCTCGAAATCATTAATGCCGGAATCACCATGAGGGCATTTGAAAGGGTAGCCGTTGTGAGAGTTGAGATTATCCTGTTTTTCTCATGTCCTGAAGCTTATGAATGAGC
>CACYRP010000112.1:1948-2465 GCA_902776765.1 Fibrobacter succinogenes | reverse complement strand
ACGGGCAGGCTGATGTTCATCGGCGCAAGGCTTGAGCCCGATATCATGTTGCCCGAAATTCCAATGGTCGAGTTCACGATAGACCGTATCGGACTTGTCTGTTTTCATGTCCCGGTTGGAATAGCGGTACATGAATTCAACACCGATGAACCCGTGCCAAGTCAGGCCCGCATAAAGGCTCAGGAAAGCGTCGCTGTCTTCGATAAAGTTCCAGAGGCTAACGGAGTCCTTGGTGACGCGGTAATTTTTGACACGGCTTTTGGTGTGGCTGCTTGTCCAGTTGTCCGGAGTGAGCGGAAAATGGGCCTGGGAATAACCGATGCCTACGCCTGCCCAGACTTTGAGATTCGGGACTTCTTTATAGAGGTCGTCGGGCTCGGTCTGTTTTTTGAGACGTTCTTCCTTGGTGAGGCGGCGCTTGGTGCGCTTGTCAAAAAATGTGGCTGCAATGTCGTCGCTGAGGGCGACTTTGTCATTGTTTGCCTTGACGATGCCTGCCGCTTTGGGTTCTTGTGCG
>CACYRP010000112.1:0-1937 GCA_902776765.1 Fibrobacter succinogenes | reverse complement strand
TTGTTCGAGAGCCAGGAACCATAACGTGTGGCGACGGTGTCTCGTTCCCATTCACCGAGTTCGCGACACTTGGGTTCTCCAATACCCGTGTTGTTTCGGCGGAGCGAAAGGCAAAATTCATTGGCGTTGACCGGAGAATTGCCATCAAGCGTCCAAATGTAAACGGTTGCGTCTTTCCAGAGCGTAAAACGGGAATCGAAATACACCTCAGATGCGCTTGCCCAGGCGACCAAAATCATCAAGATAACGAGGAGCTTTTTCATTTGACAACTCCTTCGTAAAGGTTCTTGCGAATCTTTTGGATGGCAATTTGAATGAGGTTTGTCAGGTCTTTTAACTTATACGTCGTGATGGGCTGCTGGATTTCGTCAACGGCGCTGAATAGCGGGCGCTGCTTCAGGTTGTCCCAGAGCGTGTAAGAGAATATGGCGCTGACGTTATCTGGCTTGCGGATGCTGCCGCTTTCGTTATGGATAAGAGCGTAGTCAAAGAAATTTTCGCGCTTCAGGTCTGTGCCGATGATGAATTCGTGCAGAATGAGGACTATGGGAGGGACGTTTCCTGCCGAGTCTTTGAGCGTGACGCCTTGTTCCGGAATGTGCCCCTTGATGAATATGCGTTCATCAAGTTTTAGGCTTTCTTCGGGAAATTTGCTGTTGGCTGTATCGGCGAGGACGATGAGGTTCCCGTAGGCCTTGCGCAATTCTGTTTCGAATGTTTTGCGGCAGTGCTCGGTTCCTTTGATCTGGATGCTGTCGGTACTGATTTCGAGACGCTTGGCAAACCAATTGGAACGCGTAATGACAAAAGCGTTTTCGATACCTGTTACCGCAATACCGCCATAAGGAGCCTTATGGTACGAGGGGTGGCTTGCGGTCCAATGATAAGAATCTGCACACCCCATGAGCATGCAGATTGCAAATCCGATGGAAAGTATCGACTTCTTGAACGCCATTAGCTTTTAGACGGCGCCCCACTTTTCGCGGTAAGCGTAAACGCGGTCAAGGATTCCTTCGGGAGCGTTGATTGCCTTGCGGTTTTCTTCGCTTTCGAGGAATGCAATGATGTCGTTGATGTCTACGATGGAGTGGGCTTCAATGCCGTACTGTTCCTGAACAGTCTGCAATGCGGACTTGCCGTTTTCGAGCTTTTCCTTGCGGTCCACAGAAATGAGGAGACCGATGACGTTTGCGTTTTCAATCTGGGAAAGCGCCTGCATCGTTTCGTTGACAGATGTACCTGCGGTAATCACGTCTTCGATGATGACGACGTTTGTCTTTTCGGCGTACTTGTAACCGACGAGGGAACCGCCTTCACCGTGATCCTTGACTTCTTTTCTGTTGTACGTGAACGTAAGGTTCTGGGCGTACAAGTCAGAGAGCTTCATGGCTGTAGCAGCGCAGAGCGGAATGCCCTTGTAGGCCGGTCCGTAAAGGTTCTGAGCCTTGCCGTCGAAATGAACCATAAATGCAGCTGCATAGAATTCAGCGAGCTTCGAAAGGGAGGCGCCCGTACGGAACTCTCCAGTATTGATAAAGTAAGGCGTTTCGCGACCGCTCTTGGTGACGAAGTTGCCGAACTTGAGGGCTCCAGATTCTACGAGGAAGTGTACAAAGTTGTCTTTATTCATTGCTAATTCCTAGGCTTTAGCTCCGACGAGGAGCGCAATAACTTCAGAGATGATGTTGTAGTCGGTAATAAACTGGATCGCGAACATGGCGACCAAGCATATGACGCAAAGTACTAAATAGCTGTGGAAGGATTTTTCAAAACCCTTGATTTTCATCTTGAAAATGAGCCAGACGCCAAAACTCAAGATGGAACTGAAGACCCAAGCTGCAGAAGTGTTCAGGTCAACGAGACGGCTTACAGCAAACGTGATGGTAATGCCCGGCAAAAAGAAGAATGCAAAGCTCAAAACCACGAGAAGAGCAAAG
>CACYRP010000111.1 GCA_902776765.1 Fibrobacter succinogenes | reverse complement strand
TTTCCGGCACTTATACGGACACAGCGAAGGTTCCGCACAATTTTATCACAGAATCTGATAATATTTTGGAATACAATAATTTACAACAGATTGTAAAAATTGCCGAACTGTTGGGGCACCCATTCCCCTCCAACAAAGACGACATTTTTTTAGAATATATCTCTTTCATGGAAGCGGGTTGTCACAGCAGCGAACGCCATTTCTTCAAATAATTGAAATTTTGGCAAATTTTTTGCTATACGATTCAGGCGGTTCGAATAAAACGTTCGGCACCGCAGTTTATTTGTGCTTGTAAGTAATTGAAAATTAAACATATTATGGAAGAAAATCAAGAGAATAAGGATCAAGAACAAAATGTTCAGGAACCTGAAATAAAAGAAGAAGTTCAGGAAAATACTGACAATTTGACGGATAAAGAGGCAGATACTGACAAAAATAAAAAAAGTTTTTTCACCAAAAAGAAAGACAAAGAAAAACAGAAAATTCAGGATTTGGAGAAGGAGATTGAGCAACTGAAAACCGAGAAAGCTGAACTCAACGACCGTTTTCTGCGTCTTTTCTCCGAATTCGACAACTATAAGAAGCGTGTCAGCAAGGAAAAGTTGGATTTGATTGCCACGGCTTCTGAAAAGGTGCTGGTGAGCCTGCTACCCGTCGTCGATGATTTTGAGAGAGCCATTGCCGCCAATGAAAAAGCAGACAACATTGACTCAATCAAAGAAGGTTTTAATTTGATTTACAATAAGTTGCTTCAAATGATGAAGCGTTTTGATGTGGAAGAGATCCAAGCCAAAGGTGAAGAGTTCAATACGGATTTCCACGAAGCAGTAACCCATTTCCCGGCGCAAAAAGAAGAGGATAAAGGCAAGGTTATCGATGTGACGGAAAAGGGCTACAAGCTGAAAGATAAAGTTATCCGCTACGCGAAAGTGGTTGTGGGTCAGTAAGAAAGGAGATTCTGAATGGAAAAGAGAGATTACTATGAGGTGCTGGGCGTTTCGAAAGATGCTTCAGCAGATGAGATAAAAAAAGCCTACCGCAAGAAGGCGATGCAGTACCACCCTGACCGCAATCCCGGCGATAAGGAAGCCGAGGAGAAGTTCAAGGAGGCGGCTGAGGCGTATGATGTGCTGAGCAATCCCGACAAGAAGGCGCGTTACGACCAATTCGGTCACGCCGGTATGGGTAACCAGGCCAGCGACTTCTCCGGCATGAACTTCAACGACATTTTCAGCCATTTTGCCGATATTTTGAAGAGGTGGCCGCACCCATCGAGAAGAAGGTCAAAATCAACAAGCAGGTAGTGTGTCCGCATTGTAACGGCACGGGCGCGAAAGATCCGAACAGCGTCACAACTTGTCCCGACTGTCACGGCAGCGGCCAGGTGGTGCGCCAGCAACGCAGTATGTTCGGTATCATCCAGCAGGCATCTGTATGTCCGAAGTGCGGCGGCACGGGCGAGGTTATCAAAGATCCGTGCCCGCATTGTCATGGCAACGGCACGGTGTCGGGCGAGGAAATCATCACCATCAACATTCCTGCCGGTGTGGATAACGGAATGCAGATGACGGTTCCGCAGAAGGGACATGCCGCGCAGCGCGGCGGTGTCAACGGCGACCTGCTCGTCGTTTTCGAGGTGGCCGACCACGATGTCTTCGAACGTGACGGCAACAATCTGTACCTTAATTATTACATTAGTGTCCCGCAAGCCGCGCTCGGTGCTTCGGTGGAGATTCCTACGCTTACCGGCAAAGCGAAAATCAAGATTGCCCCGGGCACGCAGAGCGGTCAAATCCTGCGTCTGCAGGGGAAAGGATTACCACAGGTCAATTCGCGAATCGTCGGTGACCTCATCGTCAATGTTAACGTGTGGACCCCGAAGTCGCTTACTCGGGAAGAAAAAGCGATGCTGGAACAGCTAAGCACACACGAGAATTTCGTGCCGAAACCCGGAAAAAACGACAAGAGCGTCTTCAACCGAGTACGGCAATTCTTCCAATAATTATTGCAGAAAATGTTGCGAGAAATGCGGAAAAGTGCGGAAATCTTTAGAAAATTTCCGCACTTTTCCGCATTTCCGCATTATTTTCGCAATACATTCACAGAAGCTGCCAGACAACCGTACAGTCCTGCCGTTTCCGTGCGCAATCTTCTATCGCCGAGTTTCACCTCTGTGTAGCTGGATTCGCGCGCAAGGGCAATTTCCTCTTCGCTGAAGTCTCCTTCGGGACCGATTAACAGTATCATCTCGGAAAATTGTCGCGGTATGTCCACTAACTGTCGCTGGTTGTTTTCATCGCACCACGCGATAAACTTATCCGCTTGTGTGTCTGCGTTTTGGTGGATAAAGTCCGTGAATTTTGTCATCTTGAGCGGCGGCAGCCACGTGGTTTGCGACTGTTTCAATGCCGCGATGGCCAACCGTTGCAGACGTTCGAGGTTGAGGTGCGTGCGCTCGGAGTGGTCGCACTGCAGGAACGTGAGCGAGCAGATGCCGATCTCGATGGCCTTTTCCATCAGCCACTCCATGCGGTCTGCGTTCTTGGTGGGCGCAACGGCGAGATGCAATCCGTTGTGAGTAAGGAGGTTGTCGGTAATATGCTGACGAATCTCCAGCAGACACTTTTTCGAGTGCGCCTCGGCGATGACAGCTTCCGCCAGATGTCCACGCCCGTCCGTGACGCGCACCACATCGCCCTCGCGGTGGCGCATTACGCGTACGCAATGTTCTGATTCTTCGTTGCTTAACGTGACGAAGGGTTGGGATATATCGGGGGAGTAGAAGTAATGCATAGGTGATTTCTTTATTGTGCAACGGACGTATGCGATACGTCCCTACGATTCTTTTTCGGACAGTTCCATCCACCGCTCGGTCTTCTCGTCTAACAACTGGTTGAGTTCATTGTAGCGCTTGCCCCACTCGGCGAAGTCTTCAGGCGTGCCTTTGCCCATCGCCATTTTCTCTTCGAGGATCTTCTTCTCGATTTCCATGTTGGCGATGTCGGTCTCCAAGGATTCTAACTCGCGTTTTTCTTTGTAAGTCAGTTTGTTGGGTTGTGGTGTGCGTTGCGGTTTTGCCGGCTCGGGACGGGCGGCCTTCTCAATCCGTTTCTGAATGCGCCGTTCCTTCTCACGCTGCTTGTCTTTAAACTCAAGAAGAAGGAAAGAAAAAAGCGTAAGAAAAAGGGTGAAGAGCCTGCGGAAGAGACTCCCGAGAGCG
>CACYRP010000110.1 GCA_902776765.1 Fibrobacter succinogenes | reverse complement strand
TCTCGAGAAATTCATACCCGCTTTGACGGCGTGCAAATTCGCACCCGCAAGGATTTGTTCTCGGGTCTTGAAAAGTCGGCGAACTTCTTGCAGATTGTGGTGTGGTCGATTGTGGCCCTTTTCTTGGTGATTGCGGTTGCCGCGATTGTGATTTCGTTTTCACTTTCGACTCGCGAACGCAGGCGTGAATATGCGCTTTTGCGAATTGTGGGTTATGCCCGCAAGCGCTTGAGGACTCTTGTCGGCGGTAGGAACGTACATTGGCTTGCTGCTTTCGAGCGTGGCGTTTTTCACTTTTAAAATTTGGATTGGCGAACATGTGAACGTGCCCTTCATTGTTCCTGAAAATGCCGAAATAGCCGCTGTTTACGCTGTGGTGGTTTTGCTTTTGCATTCGGTGGGGCCGGTGGCGGTTTTCGGCGTGGCAAATAAGGTGAGCAAGATTGATGCCTACGTCGCTTTGAGGGAGGTAGAACATTGATTTTAAACGTATCTAATTTATATAAAACCTATATCCGTCGCGGCGAAGAATTTAACGCAGTCGATAATGTGGAATTTTTTGCCTGGTCCGGTGATTTCTCGGTAATCTATGGCGAATCGGGAAGCGGAAAGAGTACGCTTTTATCGCTCCTTTCGGGAATCAATCGCCCCTCGCAGGGATCTATCATTTTTAATGGTGTTGATTTTGCAAGTTTGACAGATGCCGAACTTTCCGCGATTCGTAACGATAAAATCGGCTACATTCCACAAGAATCCGTTTTCTTGCCGCAATTTACCGTGCTTGAAAATATCTTCTTGCCGCGGGCGATTCGCGAGGGCAATAAGATTGAGGTGAGGGATATTTCGGAATTGGTCGATATTGATATTCATTCAAAACTCGAAACTCTCGGCATTGCCCATTTGGTGAATGAAATGCCGGCGGAACTTTCGGGTGGCGAACTCAAGCGAGCCTCGATTGTGCGCGCTCTTGTCAACAAACCCGATATCGTGATTGCTGACGAACCGACCAGCAACCTTGACGAAACTAATGCCAAGATTGTCTTTGACCTTTTGGCGGAACTTGCGCAGTCGGGAACGTCGGTACTTGTGGCTACCCATGATCCTCGCGGCTTCAAGTATGGCGACCGCATTTACACCATGCACAAGGGGAGACTCTTGCCGAATGGTGAATCTGATTACGGCGGATTATAAATAAATCAATATTAAGTGATGTTGCCCTCGACTCGGTCGAGGGCATTTTCGTTATAAAAATTTTTGATAATTCCGTATAAAAACAAAGTATTGGGAAAAACAGAAGCCCCTTTCTATTTTTCGCATTGAAAATATTATAAGGAGAGTGATTCACATGTCAATTAAAACATCGAAAAAGTCAAATAAAATCTCAGCGGATGTTACGAATCCGGCAAATTGGAATTTCGGCACCAAGTGCCTGCAGGCGGGCTGGAAGCCGAAAGTGGGCGAACCTCGCGTATTGCCGATTTTCCAGTCAACCACTTACAAGTACGAAGATGTTGACGAAGTGGAACGTCTTTTCGCCCTCAAGCAGTCGGGCAATAAGTATACGCGTACGGGCAACCCGACGGTAGCGGCTTTTGAAGCAAAAATTACCGAGTTGGAAGGCGGCGTGGGCGCTGTCGCAACAGCTTCGGGGCAGTCGGCCGTATTGCTCGCAATTTCGAATTTGGTGAAGGCGGGCGATCACATTGTGGCTTCTAAGGCGGTGTATGGCGGAACCTACACGCTGCTTGATGTTCGACTTTCTAAGCTCGGTGTCGAAACGACTTTCATTGACCCGGAAGCCCCTATTGCAGAACTTCGTAAGGCGTTCCGCCCGAATACAAAATTGGTCTTTGGCGAAACGATTGGAAACCCGGCGCTTGGCGTTCTGGATTTCGAAAAGTTCTCGAAGCTTGCCAAGGAATTCGACGTGCCGTTCCTTGTGGATAACACGCTTGCAACGCCGTTCTTGGTGAAGCCCTTGAAGCATGGGGCAAATGTCGTCATTCATTCTGCAACCAAGTACATTGACGGTCATGCCGTTGCCTTGGGCGGTGTCGTGATTGATGGCGGAAATTATAACTGGAATAACGGAAAGTTCCCGGATCTTGTCAATCCCGATGCGCAGTACGCAAATACTTCTTATACCGAAAAGTTCGGCCGAAGCCAAGGCGTTAGAACTGTGCTGCGGCATGCGCAAATGGAGCGTTTCAAGGCCCAGGTTCAAAAGGAATGCGTTGAATGGGCTCTGTGCGGCAC
>CACYRP010000109.1 GCA_902776765.1 Fibrobacter succinogenes | reverse complement strand
TTCCAGAGTTTTTGAGTCATTGCGGATTCTCCTTGGCGTCTGGATTCTAATATACACTTTTTGCGTTAGGGATAGTTCCCTTTGTAAAATTTCCTTAGGCCCCTTGCCAACTTTGGGGATAATAGGTACATTAATGCCCGACGTGTTTTTCCGTCTAATGGAAAAATGCGTCTTTTTTTATTCTGGACTTTCGGAATAAAGGGGACGCCTCTAACACCAATCTGCCGCCAAAGCGGTCAAATGGAGGCTGTATGAAAGTCAAGAAAATTGATAAAGACGAAAAGCACGACCTTGAGTTCAAACAGAACTGGCGTGATGAATATCTCAAGTAGATTTGCGCGTTTGCCAATACGCATGGTGGCTCGCTTTATATAGGTGTAAAGGATAATGGCGAAATTTGCGGAGTGAGGGATTACCGCAAGCTTTCGGAAGATATTCCGAACAAGATTTTGCAAGCCATGGGCTTGATTTGCGAAGTGAACCTTCTTGACGAAGGTGGAAAGAAGTATTTTCGAATCGATGTGGAGAAATATCCGTTCCCGGTCAGTTATCACGGAAAATATTATAAGCGGAGCGGTTCAACGACGCAAGAGGTTGTGGACAATGAATTGGACAAGATGATTCTTGCCGTGCAGGGGCGCACGTGGGATAGTGTTCCTGTGCCGCATGTGGATGTTGCAGACTTGGACAATGATTCTATCAAGCTTTTCAAGAAAATGGCGCTTGACCATAATCGTCTTGATAGCAAGGCGCTGGATGTTCCAACGGATGTTCTCTTGAGAAACTTGCGGTTGTTTGAGAATGATTATTTGACGAGGGCGGCTGTCATGTGCTTTCACCCGGATCCCGAAAAGTAGGTCATGTGCGCTTATACAAAAATTGGGTTCTTCGCCGATAACGATGCGGATATTATCTATCAGGATGAGGTTCACGGTTCGCTTGTGATGCAGGTTGAAAAGACGATGGATCTCATCTATACGAAGTACATGAAGGCTCTCATCAGTTACGACGGCATTCACCGCAAGGAAACATTCTTTTTCCCGAAGGAGGCTTTTCGCGAGTTGCTTTTGAATGCTGTGATTCATCGTGATTATACCAGGCCCACGCCGATTCAGATTCGCGTTTATGCACGCAAGATTCGCATTTGGAATATCGGAAAGATGCCCGTTGATGTTCCTGTCGAAAAATTGTTCAAGCCGCATTCTTCCGAACCGCGCAACCCTAATATTGCAAACGTGTTCTTTAAGGCGGGCTATGTCGAAAGTTGGGGTCGCGGCTACAAGAACATCACCGACGTCTGCAAGCTTCGCCAGGCAAAATTGCCTATTCCCGAAGAGAATTCTGGCGGTCTGGTGGTGGAATGCCCGGCGAGCAGGCAATATCTTGATGCCGAAAGGAAACAGGGGAAAATCATCGCGAATGATGATACTGTAGCAGGTGGTCAAATAGGTGGTCAAATAGGTGGTCAAATTGCATTAAGCGAACGCCAGTTAGAAGTTTTGCAAATTATCAAAGATAATCCGATGGTTACGCGAAAAATGCTGGCTGAGAAGCTCAACGTAAATAAATCGGCTGTCCAGAAGCATCTAGAAACTTTAAAACAAAATGGAGTAATTAGGCATATTGGAAAAACACGCGGTCATTGGGAGGTGCTGAAAGATACGGAATCATACCAGCGCTAAATCCCTACGGACTTGTTCGATGTCCTGGTGCAGCAGGCTTGCCGCCTTGGATATGGTAATGAGTTCCTTGCTCAGCGCCTTATAGACCAGGCTTACGAACCTAGTGGATTCTTCGTCGTGGTATAGCGACGTTTCGATGAGGGCCTTGAATTTCGTCGCCTTGTTTTTCTGGATGCAGAAGGTTCGGTAGCGCTGTTCTGAAATAATGCCGCATTCCTTCGCCTTGTACATGATTGCGTCGCAAGAGATTCCGTAACCGAGCTGGATGGCTCTCAGTTCCTGGTACGAGATGTCCCTGCGGGCCCTGCCGAGAATCCGTTTGAGCTCGGGTTCCGGGACAAGCATT
>CACYRP010000108.1 GCA_902776765.1 Fibrobacter succinogenes | reverse complement strand
AAACGCGATTATAATTTTCTCGGCTTTTATAGTGCCTTGAACAGGAATATCGTTACCTATGTTGCTACGCACCTTTTGAGGCAGATATGCGTAATAAAGAGCGGACTTTACATCATTCAAGAAATCTTTGTGCACAGTACTTTTAGTGTTCAACTTGACTTTTGTGACTTTGCCCTTTTTATCAAAGGAAAGTTCCGCTTTTACGAACAAATTAAATTCGTCCTTGTAATATTTTCGAAGAGCCTGTTGCAAGCGCCAACCGCAACTGAATTCAATCGCTTTAGAAAATGCGTTTTTATATTCATTGATTCCATTGAAGGACTCTCGCATTGTCTTCAACGTTTTTTTCTCCGCAGTTAAGTCAGTGACATAAACTTCCATTTTTGGAAGAGACTTGTTCTCCGCTAGTTCTAGGGAAAAACCCTTTGTCGAAATATTACGCTTGCTCAGGAATTCCTTAACGGCGCTGGAATCCCGCAAAGATCCAACCCCATGAAGGGAGGCCATGGCCGAGCCGTAAAAAACAGTGTGTTCAATAAGCTCTCCCTTGCGGTAATAATTCATGGTAAGACTCTTGTGAAATTGTTTATCTAGAGATTTGCGATAACCTTCCTGTTCTTCAGGAAATTCTTGCTCATATTCGAAGGCGGCAGCGAATTCCTGAAGGTCATTCTTGTCATTGGTCGCAAAGGCCACGCCATCCTGACCGACGATGTTCATGGAATCTGCAATAGCAAGAACTTCTTGCAAGCGCATAGCCTTACCGGGAATATACTCCAGATTTTTTGCAACATTTTCTTGATTACACCACCCACACAGGGAAACAAGGGCGTAACCGCGAGCAGCCTTCAGCATTTTCGAGGCTTTGTCAAATTGAACACCGACAAAGCCCGTGTAAAGTTTTAGGGGAACAGTTTTCCCCATATAATGCCATTGGATATTAACATCAGTAATTCCCTTGGGGACTTCATTAAAATCCATTTGTTCATTCCACTTCACGCGTTGATGAAACTTATTTTCGAAGTCGGTGGTGTAAGGGAAAAACTTCGAAATCCAGCCGTTGAATTTAGGATTGCCACAGCCCTCGGGATCATATCTTTTGAAAATATCCTTCCAAAAATCAAGATCGCTACTACCGCCATAAGCGTTAATGAATTCTTCCAGCACCGGGTTCAGCTCATCGGCCCACCACTTTAAATTCAGACGGGCTGCTAGCTGGTTGTAAGCATCCTTCAACTTGATCCAGTCTTCCTTGGTCCCCTTAATCTTGATTTTGGGAATACCGCACATGGTATAGACGTGATAGGAATAATATTCCGAAGCTACCGCGAGAGCCATGGAGCTAGACACGGTAAAATCCACGTCGTTTGTAGTGGAGAAACGAGTCTTCATAGGCACCCCTGTTTCAACGGGAAGTTTTGTCTGCAAAGAGGCAAATAGACCGTCAATGACCGCATTCCATTCTTTCGGGGAGGACTCAAAAGACAATTTATCGTTTTGGATCTTCACCGTGGTGTCGGCGTTTGAACCAACGAACTTGTCCTTTAATGATTCACGATGGACTTTCACGTGAATGCGAATGCCATCCAAAATCATGAGCCAGATATCATCGGGAGAAATCTCCAAGGAGTAGTGCCTGGCGAAGGCCATGGATACCAAGCTAAGGAAACCGGGCTTTGCAGAAAGTTCTTTAACGAAGGGACTGATGGAATCGGAATAGGCTTTTACCAGCACCTCGCCGGTGTTTTTTCCATTTTCAGCTTCCGCAACAAAATACTCCGAGAAACCACCCTGAGATACAGGAATTGTTTCTTCGCGGAATGCGGAGTCGCGAACATTCTTATTGACAATAATGACGTAATCTTCCTGGGAGAATATAGCACAGGCGAAGAACAACAAACATATAAACAAGGGTCTAATCATACCTTGAATATATAAAATACCGGAAAGATGAAAAAATGATTGAGCTACAAGTTGGGACGCTTTAAGAACGTGTGCTTCGCCCCCTTAATCAGTTATTCCTTTCGGGCATTATTTTGCAATTTCATACCTGCGGGGCTTGAATTTTATTAGTTTTCGGGTATGGAACTTCGAGTTTTGCGGTATTTTCTGGAGGCGGCGCGGTTGGGGAATGTCTCGCGCGCGGCGGATAATCTTTG
>CACYRP010000107.1 GCA_902776765.1 Fibrobacter succinogenes | reverse complement strand
CAGTAATATTTTTCAGTTCATCTCGGCGGAGACCAGTCGCTTTTGCCATACACACCACTTGCTGATAGCTGGCATTTTTTGCTTCGTTTTGCCCCCGAGGATTTTTATTCACGTCCCGACATTTTTTAATCGCCCCTGCGCTGCGGCGCGGCTTCTTTATTGTTTGCATATCAACACTAAACGCTTTGCACACTGGCGCCAAATACGTATGGATTGTCGCCGGCGACAGGTTTTCTTTTTCTAAATACTCCTCGTATTTCTGGATCAACTTGATTGGAGTGTTTACCTCTTTCTGTTTTTCAATGTCTCTTTTCAAACGAATATGAAATGTAGCTTTTGCATATTCGCAAAAACGGTCAATATGCTTTTTGTAATTTGCGATCGTTACATTATTTTTTAAGTCTTGCAGGGCAGCCTGCTTCATGTCATATTTCAACAAATTCAAAACATGCTCCACCTCCTGGTTGTTATTTGCACCTATCCGCTGTGACTAACTGTTAAACCGGACAACGCGTTTTTGAGGTCTGCACCGACCTATATGCCTTTGCACCCGTTATCCAACGATCGGATCTCGTTCGCGGTCAATCCCGCCGGGCCGTCGCTATTTTGCGACGTTTGCAAAGAGCCAAATAATGATCTCCTGATCATCAAGGGGCGAACCCTCCCACGAAAATGAGAGAGGCTGTATAACTGGTTATTTTCCACGGCTTCACCGCGAAAAATAACCGTTATACCTTCGTGCGCGTGTTACCACGCGCATACAGGAACTTTGGTAGCGATCAGCTTTTTCACAAAGACAACAACTATCATAAAGACAATTGCCCATGTGAAAACAGGAACCACATTGACGATATCCACACCGCTGACTCGATGGGGATCCGCTGTGGCAAGCAGCGGAAAAGGGGCATCTGGCGAGGTGCCATACTGCGCCCTGGTTAGATGATGCAAAGAAGTCAAAACTGCTTTTTTCATCAGATTTGCTTCTGGTTAATCTTCCGATAACGTCAAGAATATTGGTGCTATCTGATAATGAGTGTAACTTATCTTTGTTAGTAAATGATCGTTGCCCGCAAGCGATGGACAACGAACAAGCGACACGCCGACTTCGGCAGTAGAATTGCCACCTCCTTTTTTGCTTGCACTTCAAGAATTATTGAAACATGGTTATTGAGTCAGAACATTGTTTTCATCCAATTTTCTGGTTTTAAGGCCACCTCCAAAAACCTTTCAATTTACTCACCTGAATGATGCAAATATCTTTTCATCGCTATTTTCCACCTTTTAACCCGCTTAATTTTGCAAAAATTACGGTTACTTTTCCTTCATCGCCTTTCGGACATCGCCCTTTGGCATTCTTTCCCCTCAATTCTAAGCGAAAATAACAAGCCGGAAAATACAGGCTTACCTTTATGGCATTCAATTACTCTGTAGAATATTTCAGGCAACATTAGAGAAGTTATAAAAAAAATGGCCGCCCTCTTTGCCGAGAGCAGCCAGTAGAAATTATTGAGCAGTTGTCCAACGATTCAATGAGTTGAACCAATTTGCTCCTGTTCTGTTTCGTCGAACAAATCGCAATCGAGCCCCCACAGTTATACCCCAAAACAGTTTGCTAAGATCTTATTATAAACAAATGATCAATACAAATTACAATAAAGCATACATTTTTGCAATCATGAAGAATTATTCTTGTGGTATAATCATAGAAATTGGATCCATTCCAATTTCCCGTTTGTCTTGCCTCAAATTGCGTACACGGCAAGCACGAATGCTCGGCGATAGTGGATAAAGTACCTATCGGGTTCTTTGGAGGAGGAAAAGAGATGATTGATTGTTCCTGGATTGGGATAAACTGCTCACAGCCGGCTGGAAAATTCGCTTATTTTCGTCTGGATGCTGTTCTTCCCATGGATACAGTTTTGACAGCTGAGATTACCGCCGCTGCGCACTATCGACTGTGGGTGAACGGTCATCCTGTGTGCAGCGGCCCGTGTGCGGGAGATCAGCATGTTTGGTATGTGGATACCGTTGATTTGACCTCCTATTTGAAAGAAGGAAAAAACGCTTTTGCCATTCAGGTTCTGTGTCTGGATCCAACTGAAGCCATTGACCAAAGCGACCTGAACGCCTCCCTGTTCCGCATCATCGTTCCAGATCACCGTCACCGCTTTGCTTTTTCCGCAAAGGCGGGAAATGTGGATTTATCTACTGGAA
>CACYRP010000106.1 GCA_902776765.1 Fibrobacter succinogenes | reverse complement strand
GCCCAACGTGGGCTTCTTGAAACTCAAGAAAGGAAGCCGCGCCATCGACAAGGGCGAAGATTTGGGTTTTCCATTTGTTGGAGAAGCGCCTGATCTCGGCGCCTATGAATACGGCATGCCTTCAAGCAGTTCCGTGGCATCTTCTAATTCTGTCACGAGTTCATCCAGTTCTATCGTCGGATCGAGCAGCGCGGGCGCATCGTCTGACGCCCCCACTTCTTCTAGCGCGACTAGCCCAGAATCTATCCTCCCGCATATCGGATTCACAGCCAAAACATCGGGCACGGCCCTGGTGTTTGACATACAAGGACGCTACCTGGGAAGCCTTCAGGCCGAACAGTTGCACGGTTCCGGAAGCGAACGCGATGTCATTGAGGCCGCACTCCGCACAAAGTTCAGGAATTCCGGGGCCTATATCGTACGGCAAGGGAACAACCTGCAACGGGTAAATTTGAAGTAGTTTTCGGTAAAACTTTTTTATCAAAACGGGCAAAAAATGTGCTTTTTTGCCTGTTTATTTAGTATTACATGTTTCCTCTAGAAACAATGCTATTTTTCCGGTGAAAAAATCAACTTCAGAGGATGCAATGAAGAAAATAATCTCTATTCTTGCCTTGGCTGCGGTATCCGCCATGGCCATCAGTGCAAACCGTGTTGGCCCCGTTAGTACGTACGGGGAACTCAAGAAGAGCGGAAACAGGCTGGTTGGTTCCTGCCCGAACTATGCAAGTACCCCTGTACAAGTGAGGGGCATGAGCCTTTTCTGGAGTTCTGCAGAACGTGAGGCTTCTGATTTCTATTCTGCAAATGCCCTGAATCTTATGGTGCAGGATATGGGGATAGAAGTTATCCGCTTTGCCTTGGGCGTTGATGAAAAGGATGGCGGCAGTAATGAATCCGATAATAGGCGTTTCTATGTGAGAGATGGTGAAAATGACCAGAAGGCTCGCGTAAAGAGCATGGTCTATTCTGCCGTGCAAAACGATATTTATATCATTATTGACTGGCACGTTGAAACGGCTAATAATGCTTATACGGAAAAAGCCAAGGAGTTCTTTACTTGGGCCGCAAAGGAATTTGGTAAGACGAACAACGTGATTTTTGAAGTTTGGAATGAGCCTACGGATGGAGCAAACATGAATAATGTTGCCTCCCATGCGAATGCCGTGATTAAGGCCATTCGTGATGCCGGTTCCGATAACCTTGTGCTCGTGGGTAGCCCGGGATGGTCCAGCCAGCCGAATGCTTGCGCAACTGCCGGTATTCAGGATCCTAAGAATAATTTTGCATGTACGCTTCATTTCTATGCCGCATCTCATTCGCAAAGTGGCGATTATGCCAAAAATGCTCAAAAAGCATTGGACGCCGGCGTCCCGGTTTTTGCTTCTGAATGGGGTACTGTAAATGCGAAAGGTGATGGTCAACCGAATACAAGCGAAAGCCAAAACTGGGTAAATTGGATGGCTCAGAAAAACATTTCCTGGGCAAACTGGTCTGCATCTGCTAAATCGGAAACGTCTGCTGCATTTAGCACCAATATTATTACCGATGGCTTGAAGTATACAAGTTCGGGAAATTGGATAAAGGGAATTCTTACTTCCGGTTCTCACTCCTATAAAGATTGTGGATTGGAGAATTACGTTGGATCAAACACTTCTGACGATGGCTTCTCTACGGGTGTTGCGAATGGAGCGAAAACAGATCTTATTGATGACTTTGAAGACGGTGACCATTACACTTATACGGGTGGACTATGGTCTGCTTGGACCGATGCCAGTAGCGAAAAAGCGGAAGATGGCGTAGGTAAAACATCCATTAGCAATAAGAAGTTTGTAAATGAATTTGGCAAGAGCGTGTATGAAGTTTTAAAGAATACTTCGGATTTGAAAAATGCTGGCTCGGAAAACACTTCTAAATATGTAGCCGCCATGGAAGATATTTACATTGATGCCGGTGACTGGAATAATGGTGGTTACCAGTGGGATCCGTATGCGATTATAGGCCTTAATTTCACGAAGGATACGACGGAATTCGCAAATTTCAAGAATTGCAAATCGATTTCTTATAAGTATAAGGGAACAGCTTATGAAGTTCCTTATGCTGGTGAATATACCAATTATATATATAAAGAAACTAGTGATAGTACTGAAACAAAAGTACTAGATACAACTAGTGTAACTAATTTAAATTATGACGAAGAAGAGACATTCTATTTTT
>CACYRP010000105.1 GCA_902776765.1 Fibrobacter succinogenes | reverse complement strand
CCTGCAAGGTAGAAGAATAGCGGAGGTCTTCGCCAAAGCCCTTTTCCATCGCATCGAATACTTCTTCGCGATTGTAATGGTTTTCCATTTCGGCGGCTTTCGCATCGCTATCGTAAATGATTTTACCGGTGGAATCGATCAACGTGATTCGCAAGTCGGCACTAGCAAACCGTGCCAAATTTTGCGGTTTGCTTTCGAGCGATTCGTCAATGTAGGCAGTTTCGATCAACCGCAGGTTTTCACGCAAGTGGACCTTGAGCTGGTCCGCCATTTCGTCTTCGAAGACTCGCACCGTAAAAAATACAGCCAAGAGGGCGGCAATGACACCCATATAAATCAAGCTGTATCGTATACGGTCTTTCATTGCGCTTTATACCCGACGTTACGTATAGTTTGAATGATTGACCCTTGCTCGCCCAGTTTTTGTCGGAGCGTCTTAATGTGCATATCGACGGTCCGCGTGTCCATCTTGAAATCGATACCCCAGATTTTTTCCAAAATCTGTTGCCTTGAATAGACAACCCCCGGGTGCGACAAGAGCAATTTCAGAAGTTCGTATTCCTTGTACGTCAATTCCACATTGTCGCCGCCAGCCACCACGGTGTGTTTTGCCTCATCGAGCGTAACGCCATCCAGCGAAATAACTTTCGATTCTTCGGCTTCAAGATTTATACTCGATCGACGGAGCAACGCCTTGACACGCGAAACAAACTCCAAAATGCCAAAGGGTTTTGCAATATAGTCATCGGCCCCCAAATCAAGGCCCTTGACCTTGTCCAGCTCGGAGCCCTTGGCCGTCAGCATGATGACCGGGACGTTCCTAGTGCTTTCCTGAGCACGGAGACGCTTTAAAATGCTAAGACCGTCTTCGCCGGGGAGCATAATGTCCAAAATGAACAAATCCGGAACGCAGACTTTGACCTCTTCATCCAGCTTTTTAGCACAATCGAATGCACTAACTTCAAAGCCACTGCTCCTAAGTGCATAGGCTTCCATTTCGCGGATTTCAAGATCGTCTTCTACAATGTATATCATACCTAAAATATACGATTTTAGCAAATATCAAGATAAAAAGTCCATCGAAGGAATGCAATGGCAAAAGCAAAGACTTCGCAAAGGTTTTATTTGCACTTTACACAGATTTTACAAACGGAAGACGCCCAGTCGAGGCCGGACATGACAACGAAAAAGCCGGCACTAAGGCCGGCATGATAATCATCTTCGTCATCCTCACGAAGGTGAGGACCTAGCGCAATTACACAGAGAGTCTTCTGTTGGCGTGGGCTTCGACCACGTTCACAATGTAGTCGCCCAGCTTTTCGCAGTCGTTCACGATATCCATGTAATGAACTCCAATCTGGTAGCTGTACTTCTGCGATTCAATATCCGCCACATTCTTTTCCTTGAGGAGCTTGCGGTAATCGTTGATTTCGTTCTCGAAATTCAGCGTGCGGTTCACATCGATTTGCGGGACATCGTTCAAAACGCCGATCATGTGCGTCATAGCGTTGTCGCAGAGTTGCATCAAATGCTTGATGTGTTCGAGCTGGTCTTGCGTAAATTCGCCCTTGCACCTGAACTTGCGATGGATAGCACGAGCCATGTTGTAGCAAGCGTCGCCCATGCTCTCGATTTCAGAAATTTCCTTAAGCATGCACTGCAAAGCGGTCTTACTTTCCGGGCTCAAGCGGCCCTCGCCCACCTTGTTCAGGTAATCGCCAATTTCGATTTCCATGTTGTCGCTGATGCCTTCGTACTTTTCGATGCGGGCGAAGAGCTTCACAAAATCGTTCTCGTTCTTCATGGCCAAAAGGTCCGGCACAAAGTGGAACATCTTCTGCGTACGCACGGCAAACAAGCTGATTTCCTTGCGGGCTTCGAGGAGCGAAAGTTCAGGCGTACCCATCAAGCCAGAGCTAATGAAGTGCAAGCGGGAGTCTTCTTCTTCATCGGAATTCTTCGGCTTGATCACGCGGCACACGAACTTTTCGATGTACTTGATGAACCAAATCTGGAGGAACGTGTTAGAGACGTTGAATGCGGAGTGGAACGTGGCGAGCACCACGGAAATCTTCGCGAGGTTAGCGGCATAGCCTTCGTCGCCCGGACGGATGCCAAGATCAAAGCCGACCACATGGCAAACGGCGCCGAGGAACCACTTGAGCACAATCACCACCCAAATCACACCGATAACGTTAATCGTGAAGTGAGCGAGAGCGGCACGGC
>CACYRP010000104.1 GCA_902776765.1 Fibrobacter succinogenes | reverse complement strand
ACAGCGATGATTGTGATGCTCGCTGTTTCGCTTATTGGTGCGATGTATTTTAAGAGATAAAACTCTCTTAAATTTCCAAATCTGCAGATATAACGGTTTCGACAGTTCCATCGTCACATTCAAAGAGCAGGCTGCCATCATTATTCATGTTGATGATGTGGCCTGTTTTTTTGATGGATCCTTCGTCGGAATCCCGGTTTTGGTCGGTGCAGTGATGGTTTACGATGATGGTGCCGCGGGCGCCGATGAACTGGTCCATGCGCTTCCAAGCTTCGACCCATGGGCGAATGCCGAAGGCTTTGAACTGTCCGATGGCGCGTTCGAGATTCCCGATAAGCGCCTGCAAAAGCTTTTCGCGATTGACTGGATGCCCGAAGATTTCTTTGAGCGTGGTGACGGCGCGATTCAGGTGCGCATAATCGGCAGAATCGCTATTGACGTTTATTCCGACACCCATTGAAAGAGCCGGACGCGGCGCATCTTGTTGCATTGTCATCCCCGACTTGTTCGGGGATCGCCATCTTGTATAAACGACTTCCGCGAGAATCCCGCAGAACTTGCTTTTGCCGTAGAGAATGTCGTTGGGCCATTTGACCGTGATTTTTGGCGAGTTAGCGTTTACCGATTCAGCGCAGTCCCGGTTTGCAATAGCAACGTCTTCTTGAACATTGTTGAATGTTTCTGCAAATGTGAGTGCGGCTACTTGTGTAATTTGTGCAAAATTACTTGCGGGTATTCCTTCGAGCGGAATCAGAATGTTGAAATAGAGATTCTTGCCGGCAGGGGAGTCCCACGTGCGTTCGTGACGGCCATGCCCATCGCTTTGAGAGTCTGCGACAAAGAGCGTGCCTGGTGCAATTTCACCAGAGGCCGCCATGGATTTCATGAGCTTGTGCGTGCTGCCGATAGTCTCGAAAAGATAAGCTGGTGCCCCGTTAAAACCCGTAAGCTGCCAGTCTGTGAAATTGCGCTCTTGAGAAAACATTTGCTAGCCGTTAGTCGATGGTCATTAGTTATTAGAAAATCTAGTAAAAGGAGATGCCCGCTCGGAGGCGGGCATGACACGGGCGGCGATTCTCGTCTTTCGCGAAACTTACTCGTCTGCTTGCTTTTCTTGTAGTTCTTTGAGGGCTTCTTCGGGGAAGATGTTGAAGAACTCGCGCTTCTTGTCTTCAAAGAGCTGGAGCATGCGTTCCTGTTCGAACTGCTCACGGTCGATGTTCTGCATGAAGAATTCGTCTTTGGCGAAATTGCGGCTCTGTATCGTCTTTTTGATATCTTCGGACAAGTCGACGTTGTCCCAAAGAATGTAGTACGAACCGACAAAACCGTCTGCAAAAATATCAACGTTCAATTGTACGGAATTGCTTTGCGAAGAGTCCACCATCTGGACTTTGGTTTCGCGCTTTTCGGGGCGGAAAACATCAACGTCACTAACAGGTGTGTTTAAATCCTGTGCTGAGCAAAATGCTGTTGCACAAAAGAATAACATTACCTTATGTTTGAACGACAAAATCATATTTACAATATACAATGAAAAATGCAAAAAGAACAAAGTCGTTTCGAAAAGCGCTGCTGAAAACACGGTTAAAAAGTCGCTAAAATGCGCCGGAACCGTATATGCAACGCTTCCGTCTTGCGGAGTGTATTATATGCGCGGGGCTCTCGTCGTTCGTCTGTAGCCACGTAGTGGTGTTCTCTCGTCTAAAGAGCGAGCGGCATCCACGGTTTCACGACGTCGATGGACTCGAGCTTGCCCTGCAATTTGCGACGGATGGCTGCTGCAGCAATCATCGCTCCGTTGTCTGTACTCAGGCTGCGGTCCGGCACGCAGAAGCGGATGCCCTTCTTGTCGCAGTAGTCCTGCAAGCGGGTGCGCAACCAGCTGTTTGCACTCACGCCACCGCCCATCACGAGCGTCTTCATCTTCGTTTTCTTGAGGGCGTTGATGGTCTTTGTGACAAGGCTATCGACAATGGCATCTTCGAGCGATGCGCAGATGTCGCCGAGGTTCTGCTGGATAAATTCCGGGTCGTGCGTTTCGGTGTAACGGAGCACGGCAGTCTTTAAGCCGCTGAACGAGAACTCGCAGCTGTCGTGCGTGTGGAGCGCGCGCGGAAATTCCACGAATTTGCGGTTGTGGTCTTTACCGAGGCGGCTGATGGTTGCGCCTGCGGGGTACTTGAGGCCAATGAGCTTACCGCACTTGTCGAATGCTTCGCCGGCGGCGTCATCGCGGGTGCGACCGATGCTTGTGTACTTGAATCCATTGATGTCGTAAAGCCCTGGATGCCGCTCGCGATTTAAAGGGATGAAAAGCACCAACAACTTTAAGGATGAGAAGGAAAATTCTCATCCTTTTTTCACACCAGTAAATATTCCAATATGGTATATTTCTAAAAAAA
>CACYRP010000103.1 GCA_902776765.1 Fibrobacter succinogenes | reverse complement strand
AAGTCATATTCTTCATAGCTAAATGGCAGCAGGATGCCATCAAAAAGCAAGGAAACTTTACCTTCCGTGATTGATCCATAACCGGCTTTAATACGCGCGCAGATCGTCTTTACCTCATTTGGATCGTTCCGCGAAGAAATGGTTACGAACTTCATTGGTGCAACCAATGGCGGGAGCCATGATGAACGTGTTATCAAGGGCGGAAGCTTTAATAGTATTCCTCAGACAATCAATCTTTATGCACGTGGTGACGTTTATACGGTCACGGAACAAACGGCTTCTAATTATCTCGGATTTCGCTTGGCGTATGGTAAAATTGAAAATGCCGTTTTGCTGAATACGTCGGGAGATGTCGTTTCTTCGAACGTCTCGGTTGTTGTTGGGAAAAATAAGATTTCGTCTATTTTGGGTACGTCGCGAGCAAAGCTTGCTTTCCGCAATGATGTGACCAAAAAGTTGTCCTTTATAGATTTTACGAAAATCACACCGACGGTTGTTGAAATCAAGGATTCGATAGATGTCTATCATCCTGACATTTCGCCAGACGGAAAACGTGTTGCGTTCTGCACAAGCGAAGAAGGTGTCGGCGGAAAGTCGGAAGTCTATGTCCGTGACTTGAATGAATCGGGGAGTAATCTTGTAAAGCTTGATGTGAAGTCAGCTGCAATTCCTCGCTGGCGTGTGCTTGACAATGGAGATACGGTTATCGTTTATGTCACCGATGCGGGAAACAACGAAGATAAGTCTTCGTTCTTTGCAAAAAGTACGTGGCAGGTGAAATTTGCAAATGGAAAATTTGATGGAACGCCTGTAAAGCTTTTTGATGGCGCTTATCATGGCGGTATCAGCGATGATTCGAAATTGACGGTGAGTGGAGCCCGTCTGCTCCGTGCTCGTGTTGCTTCGAAAAAATCGACTGTTGAAGAAAACGCTCAAGATACGATTTGGTATGCAAAAGAACAGGCTTGCAATGCTTCTTTGAATAAAACATCCAAGCAGACCTTGTTCCTTGATTTTATGGGTGAACCTGGAATTGAATTTGTTGGTGAAGACTATAACGTGCATGAACGTATGTTTGTTATGGATAGTACTGGCAAATTGCTCAAGTCGGTGAAGGCTCCTAAAAACTGGGCGTTTGACCATAGCGAATGGGTTCTGCATGATGAAAACATGGCTATTGCTACGTTGACTAATGTTGATGGCGCTCACCAGAAAATAGTGCTAGTAAATGTTGACGACAATACGATTACAGAAATTGCTGAAGGCGAAGAACTTTGGCATCCTTGTTTCTGGAAATCTGTTAATAATGCATCAAGTGACCAGAAATGGAGTGCCGATAGTGTTGGTCAATACTTAACTCCTAAAAATCAGACGTATTACTTGCTCGCCAATAAAATGCCGATGTTCTGGCAGTTGAAGGATTCTGTAGAAGTTGTGGGGCTTGGAAATTCACACTTGTGGGTGGGCTTTGCGGCTCCTGAAATGAGCAAGCCTTCGATCAATATGGGGATTATCCCGTGTGATATGCATTGTGCCCATTATCTTTTCTCAAATTATGTTTTGAATCATTGTTCTAAACTTAAATATGTTGTTCTTGGCCTTGGAATTGACTGGTGGTGGAATGGTGATGAGCGTACCGATGTCAATATGAGTATGAATAGTGCACTTGGCTATGAATACGATAGAAATCACGAGTTCTATCCGGATGGCGTTGACGATGAGTTCTTGAAACTTATTGCAGAAAACGCGGCTCCAGAAGCTGATTATGTCAAGTCCAATCTCGGATGGTACCCCACAACGGAAAATAGTGGATGGTATGATGAAAATGGCGTGGCTGGAATGAGCGGCGATTCTACATGGAGTGATTGCCTGTTTAACAAGAGTCTTGCCCAGTGCCTTGTCAATATGGATCAGGAAACTTGTGTTTCTAATTACCATATGGATGTTTGCGTTGCGGATTCGAGCTTGGATAAGTGCCTTGCAAAATCGGAACTGAGCCAGTGCTCTGCACTTTTCTCTGGCGAATTTGAAAAATTGAAGGATGTTGTTCGCCTGGCTAAAGAAAGGGATATTACCGTTGTTGGAGTCTTGTTCCCGATCAGTCCGTATTACAAGAAGACGGGGGCTTATGGCCGCCATGGCTTACGCCGCAGCCATGCCGAAAAGCTGATCGAAGAAATCGAAAATTTGGCTGATATCCATTCGAATTTTTACCTCATGAATGAAAATAATTTTGGCGACCATGATTACCCGACATCAATGGCAAGTGATTTTGACCATTTGAACAAGGATGGCGCCAAGCGTGTCACTGCAAAAATTGATTCTCTGATTAAATCAATAGACGGCAAGTCGAAAAAGTAAATAGTAGGGTAGGTTGCTTGTGCATTTGTCTTTAGTATTGGTTGC
>CACYRP010000102.1 GCA_902776765.1 Fibrobacter succinogenes | reverse complement strand
AGTTCCTGTTGGTAATGGCTCTTTAGACTTTGCCGTTGCTCTTGTTCGCACTATCGGCGAAACGCAGCCGTACAACACTTCTTCTGCTTCAGAGACCGGTGTCGATGCAGACGTTCCTACCATTCAGGGACGCATCGGTATTGCCATTCCGCTTTGGGTTGAAAACAAAAAGTTCGGCTTAGGTATTTCTGGTCATTACGGTCAAGAAGAAGTTGACTTGGACGCCACTGGTGATACTAAGGATATTCCCTCATGGTCATTTAACGTCGATTTGACTCTCCCCATCACAAGCAACTTTACCTTCCTTGGTGAGTATTTTGTCGGTGCTAATCTCGATACATACGCAGCCGGTATTGGACGCGGACTGGTTTCGAATACTGAAGACCCCGAAAGCGTAAGAAGCATTGGTGCTTACGGTGGATGGATTGCCTTGCAAGCCAAATTTATCCAAAAGTTGGCCTTTAATGTGGGTGCCGGGCTTGACAAGCTAAAACGTGAAGATATTAGAAAAGCCGGTGGCCGTGAACAAAACTTCTCGTTCTTTGCCAACACGACCTACAATTTGACAGACGCATTTTCGTTGGGATTCGAATACCTTCACGTTCAAACGGATTACTTGATCGCCAATACGGTAAAAGAAGCGGACCTGAATCGTTATCACCTTTCTGCAACTTACGCCTTTTAACAATGGAGAATTCTACAATGACTCAGAATAAATTACACACTCGAATTGCATCGGCATTCCTGTTCGTTCTCGCCTGCGTGACTTCCACAATCGCCGCTGACAAGCTTTCCATTGGCTACCTTTCTTCTACGGGCCAGGGGAAATTCTTCATCGCAAAAGATGCTGGCATTTTCAAGAAGAACGGTCTCGATGTGGAATTGGTAGAATTTTCGAATTCTGGCGATGGTATCGCTGCTGTTCGTGCAGGCAAGCTCGATGCAGGTGCTTTCGGATCACTCGCTCCGCTCATCCATGTTTCGCAGGGTGCTGATATTCGCGTCATTGGCGGCCTCATGGGTGGCGATCAGGCGGTGATTACCCGCAAGGAAAATGCAGGTTCCGTCAAAAAATTGAGTGACCTCAAAGGCAAGAAAATCGCCACAATCCGCTTGGGAACTGCCGATGCCATTGTGCGCGGTGGCCTCAAGAAGGAAGGTATCGATTGGCGTAAGGACGTTTCCATTGTAGAACTCAAGAATCCGCCTGCTGTTATCGAAGCCGTAAAGAACGGAAGCGTTTATGCAGGCGTGACCTGGGGACCGCACGACCTCCGTGCCGAAGAAGCCGGCCTCTCCGTAGTGCTCCGCAGCAAGGACATCAATCCCGGTCATATTTGCTGCCGCCTCATTGCATCGCTCCGCAAACTCAAAGACCGCGATGATATTTACAAGCGCTTGGTCAAGTCGCTGATTGAAGCCGAAGAACTTGTTGCAAACGATCACAAAAAGAGCGTAGAAATTATTGCCAAGTGGATTAAGCTTGATACGGCTCTCGTCAATAAAGCGTTCTACAGCGGTTACGTGACGCAAGATACCGACCCGAACGTAAAAGGCGTTGAATTCTTCTGGGATTTCTTGAAGGATGCTGAATTCATCAAGTCCGACAAGAAGGTCTCTCAATATGTCCTCACGAACTACTATCGTGACGCCCTCGCAGAACTTCGCAAACAGCAGCCCAAATCTGAATTCTACGCGCAGGCCGAAAAGATTTTCCTATCTAGAAATTAAGGAACTAAAATGAATCAAATACAAAGTGGTTTCGAAGCGACTAATCTCGTTTTTTCCTATGATGGCAAACCCATCCTGAAAGACATCAACTTGAAAATCAAACCAGGCGAGTTTGTGTGTCTATTAGGCGAAAGCGGAAGTGGCAAGACCACTTTGCTGAATCTTCTCGCAGGGCTGACCAAGCCAAATGAGGGCCATGTCTATTGGAACGGGAAGGAAATTGAAAAGCCTTCCGCAGAAAGGAGCGTAGTTTTTCAGGACTACACTCTTTTTCCTTGGCTCACGCTTCTCCAGAATGTTTCGCTTGCAATAAAAAAGACGAAAAAGGTCAAGGGGAGTTTTGCAAAACATTTGGCAGAAGAATACCTGAATTTGGTTGGGCTTTCGGGGAGCCTTCATAAATATCCCTTTGAACTTTCGGGCGGTATGCGTCAGCGCGGAGCTATTGCAAGAGCGTTGAGCGTCGGCGCAGATGCCCTTCTTTTGGATGAACCTTTTGGAGCGCTTGATCCTGTAAATCGTGCAAGCCTTCAAGATTTAATTCTTGAACTTTGCCGTGGTGTGAAAGACCGACCGATAACAACTTTGTTTGTGACGCACGACATTCGCGAGGCCGTTTATCTCGGAAGTCGAATTATCGTTTTGGGATCGACGCCAGGCCGTATCATCGCGGATATTCCGTTGGATTTCCCCGTGAAAAAGAGCCGTAGCGAATGTTGAAGAAGCTTACCACAAGGACATCCTTGAAAAACTCGGGCATACCGTACAGGAGGGCGCAAGTATATGAGAATTTTTGTGAAATATCTATCTAAATTATCAGGATTTTTATTCCTTCTTTTTCTGCTTGGAATTTGGACGTTTATCAGTAGCGGCCCGGAATGGAGCAGCCAATACTTGTTCCCATCGCCTAAAGCGATTTTGACGGCGCTTTTCAATTCTCGCGAGGAGCTTTTGCGCAGTGCGTGGGCGTCGCTCCTGAAGCTTGTTCCCGCTTATTTTGCCGCGGCCTTCGTCGGGATTTCCCTTGGGATTGCTTCTGGATCTGTTCCTTGGGTGGGCAATATGCTAAAACCCATTTCTCGATTTGCGGCTCCCATCCCGCCTAACGTTTACATTCCTTATGCCATCGCCATTTTGCCGACATTTTACTTGTCCTCTACTTTCATTATTTTCATTGCGGCCTTTTGGCCTATCTACTTGAATACCGCCGCGGGTGCTGCGGACATTCCTGAAAAGTACAGGCGAAAT
>CACYRP010000101.1 GCA_902776765.1 Fibrobacter succinogenes | reverse complement strand
ATGTGGAATGCAGCAAAAGAACCCTGGGGTTCAATTGCTGAATCACCCCTGCAAAGTGCAGACCTTGAAAACACATCGGACGCAGAATACGAAATAGAGTATTCATTTATCGAAAAAGGCTGGCATGAATTCAGCACAGTAATTTTCCGCAAGCAGAATTCCGATATTACATATCGTACCATATACAGCATGTGCGACGACTTCGCCTATAAAGGCGATTCCATTTACGATGATTTCGTCCTAAGAAGGAGCGATTATGCAGGAGACACCAGCCAATGGAACAATCTAGATGATAAAAGAATTTCCATCGTGGAGGAATTGAAAAGAAAAATCGAAGAATATGAAATCGAATATTCTTGGGTAAACAGCAGCTCTTTTCCATACACTATTTTATACGGTGACCCAGTCATCGTTTCGTTGAAAAATTTTAAAAGCCGAACTCGCAAAGAACTTGTTCTAAAAAATTCTTCGGAAGCAGGCGTCCACAAAGCCATCGCCATAGAAAAACTCATGCACAAAGCATGGCCTGCACGCGAAGCATTCACAAAGCTTACGGAAGAAGAAGTAATACAAAAGTGCTGGGAAGCCCAAAAGAATCAACCCCATCCCCGTTTCAAAGAATTTATCCTCTAAGCAGCAAAGTTGCAATCGGCTATTAAGAACAGGTCCGATTATAAAATTTTGCAAAACAGCGCTAAAACAAAGTAATCGCAATTACGTATATTGGGAGCATGGTATTTAACGATTATTTACGAATCATTACTACTATAATCATTTTAGGATTACCATTCTGGGTTGGATTCTCGTGCGCCGTACTCTATAGAAAAACCAAGCCTAAAATATTGTGGTTTACACTTTGGGTTTTAATTCTTGCCGCCCTTATCGGCGGAATCATCTACCTATCATCCTTTATTCTGTTTGACGAAGAAGGCTTCGAATATGCTTATCCATTGCTATCAATTTTATCGGCAAGTCTATTTTTAGTTCTATACTTTATCTGCTTTTGGTTCAGCAAAACATTCAATATCAGAAGAAAGATCCATTGGCTTTGCCTACTGTCAATTCCTGCAATGTCTTTTGGCATATTATTTTTGATATTTTGTGTTACATCTCAGTATCATTGGGGATTTATCGAGAACAAGACCTTACAAAAAGAAGCCATCGAAAAAGCACAAGGAGCTAATTACGACATCGAACAAGAATTTCGTGATGCTTGGAGATTTACTTACAGCACCGTCATTTTCCGCGAACGAAACGACTCAGCTTATTACCGCATAATCCATAGCGTTTGTTCTAAGCGAGACGATATCGACACAGTTTCAAATTCATGGATTCTTTTGGATAAAGAAAAAAGCACACTTGTAAAAGAGTTGAAAAGAGCCATCGAAGATTACAAACCAGAGACTACTTCAGGAGACGTTTTGGACGGATACGGAAGTTGTACTGTACTAAATGATTACGAACGAAATTCCCAGCGTACTTTATGTTTTAAAAGTGCAATGTATTATGGAACCCGCAGAGCAATCGTTATCGAAAACCTCGCCAACCAAATACGAACGGAACCAGAAAAACGCGAAGCGTTCACAAAGCACACTAATGAAGAAGTAAAACAAAAGTGCGCGGAAAAATTGGCGCAATGACGCCCATCCTCATAAAAAAAGAGACCCCGGCATGGTTCGGCTGGCTCACCAACCTTAGGCCGGGGTGACAATGTAACAAGATGTTACTGGGTCCTTCCGCCTACGGCGTCAGGACGACGATGCGAAAGGCGATGCCGGAACGGGGTCCGGCATGACAATGTTAGCCTTCGCGGCCGAGCATGAAGGCCTTCTTGTTGCCTTCGTGGAACTTTTCGGCAAAGAGCTTGTTCAAAGCAACGAGCCACTGGTCCACGGTGAAGTCGAAGTGCTTGGAGAGCTTGCCGAGCATGGCGACGTTCAAAGCCTTCACGTTTTCGAGCTTCGAAACATCGATATCTGCCGGAGTGAGGAGCACGCCACCCTGCTTCATGTAGGCTTCGTTCACGACAACCTGCGTTTCGTCAAAAACGACGAGGTAGTCGGCTTCGCCGCACGGGATCATCGGGGACTGCACTTCTTCATCTTTTGCAAAGCGCACGTCAGAGGCGATGGAACCGCCGCGCTGGCTCATGCCATGGACTTCGGCTTTCTTCACGTCGTAACCTTGTTCGAAAACGAGTTCGGCCATCACGTCACTAGCCTTGATAACGCCCGTGCCACCGAGGCCTGCAAATTTAACGTTCATTACGCTCATAATTATTCAACCTCTCTATTAAAAGTTATTGTTCTTCTTGGCAGCGGCTTCCGCTTCGGCCAAAGCCTTTTCGGCCTTTTCCTTGTTCGCCTTGTCCCAGGCAAGGATGCTCTTGAGGGCGAGAATGCAGGGGCTCTTAGCGACGATTAAAGTGAGTTCGTCCTTTTCGAGGGATTCCTTCACGAGGCGCTTGAATTCTTCCGGTTCCTTGACCTGGTTCACTTCATAGACGTTGTCGAAACCGGCGACCTTCGCAACTTCCTTGTAGTCAATCTTGTAGGCCGGGCTGTGGTCGAGGTGACGGCCCGTACCCGGGTGTTCCTGCTGACCGGTCATAGCGGTGATGCTATTGTCCAAAATGATGAC
>CACYRP010000100.1 GCA_902776765.1 Fibrobacter succinogenes | reverse complement strand
TTTACCTACCTTTTTACTTTGTTTTTTGAACGCTCCAAATATACCTCCCTTTTTGTCATCGGTAAAATACTATTTTTTATGCGTTCACCATAGATTTTTCCTATGGTGATTTATAACTAGCGATAAGGAAAACTTATGACTCTACAACAGCTTAAATACGCCATTGCCATTGCAGACACGCGAAACATCACCGAAGCGTCCAAGCGAGTCTTTATCTCGCAACCGAGCCTTACCGCCGCTATCCACGAACTCGAAGAAGAAATGGGCGTGACGATTTTCAACCGCTCCAATAAAGGCGTGACCATAACAAACGAAGGCGATGAATTCCTTTCGTACGCAAGGCAAGTTCTGGAACAGGCGACGCTTTTGGAAGACCGCTATAAAGGTGGCAAGGGCGGCAATATGATTTTCTCCGTCAGCTGCCAGCACTATTCTTTTGCCGTGAATGCATTTGTCGATGTTATCCGCAAGTTCGGTGGCCCGAGCTACGATTTTACGCTTCGCGAAACGCAAACTAACGAAATTATTGATGATGTTGCCAAAATGAAAAGCGAAATGGGCGTGCTTTACCTTAGCGACAAAAACGAAAAGGTCATCACCAAGCTCATCCAAAAGAACAACCTCGTGTTTGAACCGCTTTTTGCAACACCGCTTCACGTGTTCATGTCATCGAAGAATCCGCTTGCGAAAAAAGAAAAAATCACACTTGCGGATCTCAAACCGTTTCCGTACTTGACTTACGAACAGGGCGATTTCAACTCGTTCTACTTTGCCGAAGAGCCCCTAACCGCCATTGATTTCGATTGCCCGCGCAATATCAAGGTTCGCGACCGTGCCACCCTTTTCAACTTACTTATCGGTCTTGACGGCTATACCATTTGTTCCGGCGTGATTAGCCATAAGCTCAACGGCCGCAACATTATCGCAAGACAACTCGATGTTCACGACAAAATGACCATCGGTTACGTGATGCGAAAAGGCGTAACGCCATCGCGCTACGCCAAAGCATATATTGCCGCACTTATGCGACACTGCAAATAAATTACTTTTCAATCACGCCGGAGGCGACAACGCCATCGCCAGCATAAAGCACCAAAATCTGGCCCGGCGCCGATGCAAATTGTGGTTCATCGAAAGCGACCTTGATTCGGTTCGCATCGATATCTACAATGCGGGCATTGGCGCCCTTGTGGCCCAAACGGATATGCGCCGAGAGGTCACCCTTTAAAAGCGGCGAACTTTCGCTGACCATCAGATTCAAATCATTCGCGGATACTTCCATGCAAGAGAGCGCTTCGCGCGGGCCGAGCACCACCTGATTCTTCGCCGCATCGATCGCGACAACATAAAGCGGTTCCTTTTGTCCACCAATGTTCAGGCCCTTGCGCTGGCCCACCGTGTAATTCACGATACCCTTGTGTTTACCCAGCACCTTGCTGCTCACATCTACAAAATCTCCCGGAACTTGGTCCGATTCTTCGAACAGCACCGAGTAATCGCCACATTCAATAAAATCCTGGCTTTCGCGCTTGGTGGCAAAATCTTCCCAGCCGATTTCAGCGGCAAGCGCCTTCACATCGTCCTTGTGCATTCCACCCAGCGGGAACAGCACGGTCGAAAGCTGCTCCGCCGAAAGTCGCGACAAAAAGTAGGTCTGATCTTTGCGGGTATCTTTAGCCTGATACAAGAACGGAACATCCGGATTTTGGAAATCGAGACGCGCATAATGCCCGGTGGCAAAATGATCAAATTCAATTCCCATTTTGCGGGCGGCCAGTTGCAACGCCCCGAATTTAATCGACTGATTGCAGCGCACGCATGGGTTGGGGGTGCGCCCGGCGCGGTATTCCGCACGGAAGGCGCGGAAATAATCCAGCACCTTGGTTTTATATTCGCCGGCGACAGGAACCACATAATGCGGGATCCCCAAGCGGTCTGCCACCAGTTTCGCTTCTTCAATATTTTTGTCTTCGCTCGGGCCGTAGCAGCCTTCACGACCTTCTACGGCAGGCATATTCACCGAGCCGTCCCACGTTGCCATGGTGAGTCCCACCACATCGTACCCCTGCTTTTGCAACAGGTACGCCGAAAGGGCGGAATCTACACCGCCCGATAAACCGACTGCCACTTTTTTTGTCATTGAGCCAAATGTAGAAGTCCCCAAAACAAATGTCCAATAAAGTTTTTCGATACCTAGGTATCGCTAAAAATTATATCGGCGTATTAATCCAAATACATGACTTCGCCGATTTCCGGCATCAGCACAGGCTTGCCAGATTCCTTGGCAGCCCGCTTTGCGTTTTCGAGCGGTTCAAAGTAAGTGTGTTTACTCAGGCTGAATTTGGAGTGATGAACGGTGAGGTAGCGCTTAGCGCCAAGTTCCGTCATTTCTTTGCCTAAATATTTCGGCAGCGTATGCACATGAGCCCAATCTGGATTATACTGACCGTTTTCAAGAATGGCGAGGTCTATGTCCGTAAACACCTTCCCGATTTTTGCGTAATGCGGGCCGTAACCGGAATCGCCGCCAATCCATACAAGACGCTTAGGTGATTTAAAGGCAAACGACGCCCAGAAAGTCCTATTTTCTTGCAGGCCACGGCCCGAAAAATGCCTTGCCGGAGTCGCTGTCACGCGATAGCCTTCGCCAAAATCTTCCGATTGCCACCAGTCCAATTCCACGAGTTTTTCAGCAGAGTATCCCCAATATTCAAAATGCTCGCCCACGCCAAGAGGCGCCACCACCTTCTTTATGCGCGGCTCCATTTCTTTCACCACCTCATAATCCAAGTGGTCCCAATGGTCATGCGAAATGACCAAGTAATCAATATCCGGCATATCGGCAGGCTTGTAAATATCCGTGCCCAGGAACATCTTGTTTGCAAACTTCACCGGAGATCCCTTATAAAAAACCGGATCCACCAGCACCTTTTTCCCCGACAAATTCAAGAGATACGATGAATGCCCAAACCACACAATCCAATCGCGGTCTTGCGGGAGCTTTTTCAAATCCGTCTTGATTGCATGCAGCGCCGTATCCGGGGCGAGCAGCGTCTTGTCGCCCAGCATAAAATCTTTCCAAACCTGCAACTTGCTCTTTTTGCCTGTCGTGAATTCGGTCTCGATTTCATTCACGAATTTTTTGCCATCGTAATGCGGCGACTGCTTGATTCGTTCCAAGCGTTTGCCCTGCGGGAGCCGCCCAAAACTAGGCTGAGTCAAAAACAAAACGCCCGCATCGCAAAAAAGAAAGAAAATGGAAAAAAAGATTGCCGCAATCATACGCACTAAAGATTAAAAAATAATCCCCTAATGCGTAGATTCCGGCAAAGAAATTCCGACGGAAGTATAAAATCAGTCGATTAAATTATTTTCGAACTCAGCCAAAAATGCTCGACCCTGCTCCCATTCGCCCAAATTCGAATCGGAATTAATGTGTCCGAGAGCGCCTGCATTAAACAATTTCGCGCCCCACACCTCGGCAAAGAACTTCGTGCGTTCAGGCGTCATGTACGGGTCATTTTCGCTACCCACAATGCAAACGGGCACCGGCAATTTTTCGGTAGGCATCGGAGCAAAATTCTTGATGACATCAACTGTATCGGCATCGGCAGGGGCCACAAGGAATGCGCCCTTGATATTCGCCGGAAGACGCCCCTGCTTTTGCGCACGCAAAAGCCAAAGAGCCGTCGTTACAACGCCCAGACTATGCGATACCAGAATCGTGTCGTCCTTCAACTGACGAACGGCCTCATCAAGTGTTGCAATCCAATCTTCTTTTTGCGGCTTATCCCAGCAATGCTGATAAACGCGGCTCGCGCTCGGCAGGCTCTTAGTCCAAAAAGTCTGCCAATGGGTCGGGCCAGAATTATTCAAACCGGGAACAATTAAGTAATGCATTCGTGAAGTCCTTTTCTTTCCTACAAAAATAGTATAAAAACAAAGATTCCACAGACAATCAACACCGTTTTGTTTACTTTACAGCCGCAATCAGGCGCACAGAATCGAAAGCCTTCAAGTTTCCCATCAGAAAATACCGCTGCTGCAGCGCATTTTCACCAAGGAATTCGTCAACCTTGAATCCGTAACGTTCAAGCACCTCGAATACTTCGCTATCCAAGTAGCCTTCGGCCATGGTTTCGCCGCAGTCGGCAACAATTTTTCGCAGTTCCTGAACCGAATTTGAAAGAGCATTTTTTTGCAGGTAATCGAATACAATCGAAATGCCCGACGAAGCGATCTCTGAAAACTGACGCACCGTTTCTGCAAAAACAGGAAGCGGAAGGTAATACGAAACGCCCAAAACGCTAACAACCGTCGGCTTACTGCAATCGAAGCCGTTTGCAACAAGTCTTTCGACAATGCTGTCTTTGCTGAAGTCGACCGCGACAAAATGGACATTCTCCGAAACGCTCCACTTGAGTTCGCGAATGCGGTTTTTCTTGTAGCTTTGTGTCGGCAGCAAATCCAGTTCAAAAACTTCGACATTCGGGTCTTTGTTGCGGAACGAGAACGTGTCTAC
>CACYRP010000099.1 GCA_902776765.1 Fibrobacter succinogenes | reverse complement strand
CTGTCAAGTACGGCCAGAAGGGCAACCTCGTCATGGGTGCAAACATCGCTGGCTTCCTCAAGGTTGCCGATGCCATGAAGTGGCAGGGCGCTGTGTAATTTGCTTGGCCTTGCTTTGCGCAAGGCCGCGCTCTTTACAAGGGAAGGCTCCGCCCTCCCTAAGACCCTCCTTTTCCAAATGCAGAAATGTTTTGGAATTCAGGTTTAAAAAGAACGACCAGTTAATGCTGGCCGTTCTTTTTTGCTCACAGATTGCTCGGGCTTACTTTTAGACTAGGGAAGGCTTTGCTATCCCTAAGACCTACCTTTTCCAATGGCTAAATGCCAAATGCGAAAAGCATAAAAGTCCTCCGGTCAAAAGCCGGGGGCTTTTTTGTCCTCTTTACGCTCGATTCCTGCGCACTGCGCACATCCCTCTGCATTCTATTCACTAAGCTCAACCCACTAAGTTCTTCCAAAAAAACACTACCAACTTTTATATATTTGCGTCATGGCTTCTCAGACAATTAAAATTCAATATCTCGATGATTCTATTCAAAGGCTTACGTATGTGGGCGGCAAATCCGATTGGATTGATCTTGCTGCGGCAGAGACTGTGACGCTTAGGGCAGGGGAGTTCCGCTTGATTCATCTGGGAGTCGCGATGAAGTTGCCTGAGGGTTACGAGGCGCATATCGCTCCGCGTAGTTCTACGTTCAAGAACTTTGGCATCTTGCAGGCTAATTCCGTAGGCGTGGTGGATTCAAGCTACTGCGGCGCCAATGACTGGTGGAAAATGCCTGTGTACGCTACTCGCGATGTGACGATTGAAAAGGGGAGCCGCATTGCCCAGTTCCGCATTATGGAAATTCAGCCGCACCTAGAATTTGCAGAAGTTTCGCTTGATGGCGCCGATCGTGGTGGCTTTGGCAGTACCGGAATTTAAGCTCAAAACTCAAAAAAACTATTTCGTAAATCTTTTATTTTTGTGATTTTGCAATCGGTTGTTTGCAAAATGTAGTTCTATTTTGTTCTATATATGTTTGAAATATTAACTTTTAAAAAGGAATTTTTTCAAATGGTGTTGGTGGTGTGAATGCAAGGCTATTTGAAAATGAATCAAAAAACAACGAACAAATGGAAGAAATGTTGGTGTCTTTTATGTTTAACTATTCGATGGAAATTTCAAAACTTTAGGTTTTGGTAGCCTTTGGGCTAGGCTTTGTTTCTGGCTTTTTTTCTTGCTTGGGTTTATTTTTTTTCGGAGAACCCTTCAACAGCATTTTTATAGCCCTTTGGGCTTGCTCAATGCGAGTGTCAATTCGCTTTTGAAATTTGTTTGCCACTTTGTTGGCGCGTCCAAGAATTCTGTTTTGAGTAAAGTAACCGATTTCTCGGGAGTCTGCGCAGTGGCTAGACTTTTCACAGATGAGATAGTAGCAATCTTCGGGAACGACGTAGAATGAAATCTTGGAGGAGTCTTTGGCGCTGTACAGTTCGCGCTTGATGCGGATGGGGGTGTTGCCCGGTTCTGCAAGGAATATCTGGAGTTCAACAAGGAATCGGTCTTGCCATGGCATGTAGTCGATTTCTTGCAGGCTCACGAGGCGGTTCCCGAGTTTGGTGGAACCGATGCGTTCGATGGGCATCTCGCGATTGCCTTGCCAAAGGCTGGACTTGACGTAGATTTTTTCGTTTTGCTCGTGCATGAGCGAAATCAGGTAGTCCTGCTCCACGTCGTTTAGTTTATTAAAACGTAATGTATCGCCCTTGCGCGGAATGTAGATGCTGCGTGTTTCGATAAAGGCGTCTTCACCGTTCCACTTGAAATTGCGGTGCGGTGTGTAAACTTTGCCGTTGTTCGTAATGGTGATGGAGTCGCCCGGCCCGCCCAAAACTCTGCGTACCATGTTGTCTTGATTGCGCAAGATGCCCCAGACAAAATCTCCATCCTTGATGTTTTCGGTGCAGCGGGGGAGCTTGCACATCCACAAAATGCTGTTCTTTTTGAACTTGGGATAAAGTGAATTGTCGTGGACGCGGACCGGTTCTATAACATAAGAGCGTATGCCAATCATGATGGCGAGGACAGCACTGAGTATAAAGACGAGGAAAAATACGTGCGCCTTGGAATGGCGTCGTTGTAATGACTTGACTTTACGATCGAGTGCTGACATGGCTCTATAAACTACAATTAATCGTTGTTGCCGTTGGAATCGTCGCTGAGGGAGAGCACGGCGAGGAATGCCTTCTGCGGCACTTCAACAGAGCCGATGCTCTTCATGCGCTTCTTACCTTCCTTCTGCTTTTCGAGGAGCTTACGCTTGCGGGTGATGTCACCGCCGTAGCACTTGGCAAGCACGTCCTTGCGCACCGCCTTCACGGTGGAGCGGCTGATAATCTTTCCACCGATGGCACCCTGGATGGCGACGTCGAACTGCTGGCGCGGAATGAGGTCCTTGAGCTTTACGCAGATGGCGTTAGCGTAGGTGTTTGCCTTGTCGCGGTGGATAATCACGGAGAAGGCGTCGACCGGGTCGCCATTCAAGAGAATGTCGAGCTTCACGAGGTTGTTGCGCTTGTATTCGCTCGGTGTGTAGTCGAGGCCTGCGTAGCCGCGGCTCAAAGACTTGAGGCGGTCGTAGAAGTCGAACATAATTTCGGCAAGCGGAAGGTCGTACTTTAAGATGACCTTCGTTTCGTCGATGTATTCCATCGTTTCGAATGTGCCGCGCTTTTCTTCGCAAAGCGTCATCATGGCGCCG
>CACYRP010000098.1 GCA_902776765.1 Fibrobacter succinogenes | reverse complement strand
AGCTTGTATTCGCGCGGTTCGGTTTCGTATTCGACGTAGCCTTCCGGAATAATGTCGGTTTTCTTGGTCTGGCTGCAAAGAACATCGAGCGGGGTTTCGCCTTCCATGACCTTGTTCACACGGAACAGGCCCGTTTCAAGACCCTTGAATTCAAGGAACTTGGTGAGCCACTTGGGAGTCAGCGCACCAAATTGCGGCTTGGTCTTGGTGACGTTCGCCAGGTTGTAGGCAGCCTTTGCGCCAAGCGCATTGATGCCGGTTTTCTTTTCTGTAGCTTCATTTGCCATAGTGGTTTACCTCTTGTTGTGAGTTGTGAAAACTAGATTGTTATAGTTTGTTCCTGTTATTTCCCTACAATTTTAGTAGGATTAAGTTAGAAAAAGCGATTCTTACTTTGTTGTTATTTATTTGCGTTTCTCGAAGAGATTTTTTAAGAATTTTGTACTGATTTATTGCGCTATAATCTGTTATTATAACCAAGCGCCTTCGTGCGAGAACATGATGTCCTTCATGGCGTCGACGCCGCCCTTCAGGTTGTAAAGCGGCCCCGTGTAGCCCGCCTCGCGCAAGGTGTTGATGGCGAGAATGCTGCGTTTGCCCTGCTTGCAAATAAAGACGGTATCCTTGTTCGGGTCCAGTTCTTTTTGCCTGCGGGCGAGTTGCCCAATGGGAATCACAATGGCGTTCGGGAAGCGTAAAATCGCCCGTTCATGGGGTTCGCGCACATCGATAATGGTCAGCGGGTCGCCATTGTCAATCTTCTTCGCGAGTTCTTCGGGAGTAAAGCCCTCCACCGGAATTTCGTTTTCGGTCTTGAGCCCGCAAAGTTCATCGTAATCAATTTCCTCGACATCGGTGATGGTCGGGTTGCTCCCGCAAATGGGGCAGTTCCTGTTGCGTTCTACATTCAAAATTCGCGAGGTCAGGTACAGGCTATCAATATGCAGGAGTTTCCCGTTCAGGTGCTCACCGATACCGAGAAGCAATTTGAGCGCCTCGTTGGCCTGGATGCTCCCCACAATGCCGGGAAGCGGACTAATCGCACCGCCCTCGGAACAGGAAGGAATGAGCCCCGACGGAGGAGGCGACGGGAATTGGCAACGGTAGCACGGACCGCCATCCAGATTGAAAATGCCCACCTGGCCTTCGAACTGGTAAATCGCGCCGAACACGACGGGAATGCCGTGCAGCGCACACGCATCGTTAATGAGGTAGCGCGCCTTGTAGTTGTCGGAGCAGTCGACCACCAAATCGTAACCGTCAATCTGTTCCAGAATATTCGAAGAATCTAGCTGCACCTTTTCGGCGATAAATTCGATATTCCTGTTGATGTTTTTTACCTTGTCCTTGGCAGAGGCGACCTTCGGGCGCTTGATATCGCGAGTCCCGTAAAGCACTTGGCTCTGCAGGTTTTCGAGCGAGACTTCGTTGAAATCGATGACCTTGATGGTCCCGACACCCGCCGCGGCAAGGTACTGGATAACAGGCGAACCGAGTGCGCCCGCACCCGCGACAACAACCTTGGCCGCCTTGATGCGTTTCTGGCCCTTCACGCCGATTTCCTTAAGCATCAGGTGCTTGCCGAAGCGTTCCACCTCGCTGTCATCGAAGGCGACTTCCTTGCGCCTCTCGTCCGAAATGAGACTTTCGACCACAGCGCTCTGCGTTTCCTCAACAGGTGCACCACCCGCAATCGCAGGCAGCAGCAAGATTTCCGTATCTTCGGGCAGGGGCGTTTCCCAGAGGGTTTCCACCGTCAGGTTCTTGCCGTTGACATAAATCTGGATAAAATTCCGTAATTTTCCACCATCATCGTAAAGGACGTTCTTGGCATCCGGATACATGTCCAAAAGGATGGCGAGAGCCTTCCTGACCGTACTCGCGGGAATTTCTATCCGCGCATTTCTACCAAAAAAATTTCTAAGGGTAGCCGAGATGTATATTTTCACTTTTTCCTCCGTACAAAAAAAAGTGGCTTTTTGAACAAAATAACCAACAGAATTATTTTCAACGCGAAATATAGAACCGGATTTTGCCTATGTCCAATACTTAATTTTTATGCGGAATTATCGGTTTTATTTATAACGCCTATAACGGCAAAGCCTTGTCAGCATTTGATATCGTTTTTGTAACTTCTGATATCGACAACTCCCTCTCCTGTCACCGAAATTATCACATAAACAAGCCCTGGGACCATGTTTTCGGCATCTTCCCTAGACGGGATTGCCTCATAATCGGGGTGCGAATGGTAGAAACCGACTATTTCAAGCCCGCTTCCCTCGATTTCCCTCTCCACCTGGTAAAGAAAGAGAGGATCCGCCTCGAAATGCGTCCCTCTCCCCTCCCCCTGAATCCGGTTTGGCAAAGCACGTATTTCCGTCACCTCGAACTTGCCATCCGGGGCGTTTTTCCCGAGCAAAATTCCGCAACATTCGTGCGGATAACTTTGCCGGGCTTCTTCTGCAATACGTTGCCGCCAGCTCATTTCTAAACGCTACACACTCGCATCCAGGATTTTCTTCGCAAACACGTCGCGACCGATGCGGTCGATGGTGTACTTGAAGCGTTCACCGGGCTTCGCGTTCTCGGCGAAGAACGTGATGGCCGCATCGCAGATATTGAGCAACTTTTGCTTGTCTTCGATGAAGGGGATAATTGTTTCGCCCTTGTTGATGTTGTTGCCGAAAAGACCGCCGAAGGACACGATGTAGCCGTGGGTATCTTCCCAGGCTTCCGTCGGGCAAGACTTGTAGCAGCGACCGCAGAAGTTGCACTGCGATTCGTCGAAGATGACC
>CACYRP010000097.1 GCA_902776765.1 Fibrobacter succinogenes | reverse complement strand
TGCTATGCCTCGGCATTTGTAGGTGCCATGCTCCGTGGCCGTTCCATGGTCGATGCGGCCCGAATTGCGGCTGATTTTGTGTTGGAATGTATCGAAAAGACGTACGAAGACAAGTCTCATTGGTATGGAGTCAAGTTTGAACTTGCGCTCCCGAGCTTGATTAAAAATTTAGCAGACGAGTAGGTTCTTATGGCAATTGCGATGGAAGAAACGGTTGACCCGATGCAGTTTTCGCAGGTGTTCAAGGTAACGCCCGAAATGATTGACGACAATCATCATTTCAATAACGTGTGGTCGGTAAAGTGGATTCAGGATATCGCAATTGCTCATTCCGATTCCGTGGGCGGTACGCAGCTGATGCGTGACCTGGGTGCCGGCTGGATGATTCATGTACAGCACGTGGAATACAAGAACCAGGCTTTCCTCGGTGACGAAATTCGCGGAACTACGTGGGTTGCCGCTTACGGTAAAGTGGCTAGCTTACGCAACTGCCGCTTTGAACGCGTCTCTGACGGCAAGGTGATTTTCGAATCGGAAACCCAGTGGGTGCTCGTTGACATGAAACGCGGTCGCCCCATCGCCATCTCCGACGAAATGAAGAAGCTCTACGTCGGGCACTAGTTAGTATACAGTAGACAGTAGGCAGTAGGAAGTGACTCGAATGTGTCATCCTGAGCTATACAACACTTGGGACGGAGTCCCTTAGTGGCTGTTATCCACTTTGTGGAGAAGACCGTTAGGCGAAGTCGATATACGAAACTTAGAACTTTAGTTCTGTAGTTGAGTTAGGTTCGAAGGAGCAGGATCTCTAGCTGAGGAATTTCCTTGCAATCCGTTGGATTCTTGCCCGGAGGCTTTTTTCGTTGCCTTTGTGGTATGGTGGGTAAAGGAACGTCATGGTGTCGAGAGAGCTCTGCCGCATCACGTTGCGTTCGTGACTGAACGTCTTGAATCCGTAAATCCCGTGGTAATTGCCGGTCCCGCTCATGCCCACGCCGCCAAACGGAACGGAATTATTTGCAATCTGCAAAATGCAATGATTCACGCAAGTAGAGCCTGAGGTCGTGCGGGCGATGACTTCGTTGATTTTCACTTCGGACTTTCCGAAAATGTACAGTGCCAGCGGCTTCGGGCGCGCTTGAACGAAGGCGATTGCCTCTTCTAGCGAATCGTAGGCGATAATTGGGAGAATCGGTCCGAAAATTTCAGATTCCATGATGCGCATGTCGGGCGTGACGTCGGTCAGCACGGTCGCGGGCGTGTAACGGTTTTCAATGTCTTCGGGACTGAATTGCGCGCCCAAGACAGCCTTTGCGCCGTTTTCCAAAGCGTCCTTGATGAGCCCTTGATGGCGTTCAACGGTACGGCTTTCTACGATGTGCACGAAAATTTCGGAGTTGCGGCGTGCCTCATCGGTTTCGCCGTACATCTTCTTGATGTTGTTTGCGATGGCTTCGGCGAGCGGTTGCATTAAACGGCGCGGGCAAAGCATGTAGTCGGGAGCGATGCAGGTCTGGCCTGCATTCAGGCACTTGCCCCAGGCGAGTTTCTTCGCGGCGTCCTTGATTTTAACATCGTCCAGAATAATCACCGGCGATTTTCCGCCGAGTTCAAGTGTAACGCCGGCATGAATCTTGGCGGCTTCTTCTGCCACATGGGCACCTACGTTCGGACTACCTGTAAAGAACACATGATCGAAGGGAAGGGCAAGTAACTGGTCGCCAATTTCGGCACCTGCGCCCTGCACGACGGCGACTTCATTTTGCGGGAAAACTTCTTTAATAATCGATTCAAGGACTTCGGCGACATGCGGAGTCTTGTGGCTTGGCTTTGCAATCACCACGTTGCCTGCGGCAATAGCCGCTACAATCGGCGAAATAAACAGCAAGAACGGGTAATTCCACGGGGCCATAATCAGCACGCGGCCCTTGGGCTCAAAATGACTCACGCTTGAATTCAGCGGGAACAGGAAACTCCAGCTACCGTCTTTATCTTCGACCCAATCGGGCAAATGATTCACGGTGTGGTCGATTTCTTGCTGGGCGGGGTAGACTTCGGTGAGCCAAGCTTCGGTTTTCGGCTTATGAAAGTCGGCCCACACGGCATCGTAGAATTCCTGCTGTCGGGCCACAATGACCTTGCGGAGCTTGAGCAATTTGGCGATTCGTTCCTTCACGCTTGATTGTGCAATTTTCCAGCGATTTTCACCTTGCGCATCAAATATGTTTTGTAAGAAATCTGACATGCTGCACAATATAATTTTTAGTCATTCGTTTTAGGTCTAGGGACGCTCGTTTTTTGGCTCTGTAGTGCGTTAAACGATTCTAGCCACAAAATCCTGTCTACTGTCTACTGCCAACTGTCTACTTTTTATACATTATAAACATGGCTAGTTTGATTGAATTCAAGGGTAAAAAGCCCATCCTTGGCGAACGCGTGTTTATCGCGGAAGGTGCCAAAGTCATTGGCGATGTAGAAATTGGCGATGATTCGTCTGTTTTTTACAATACGGTAATCCGTGCTGACCTCGCCGAAATTCGCATTGGCAAGCGGACCAATATTCAGGACAATGTGACGGTCCACCTTTCGACCGGTGTCGGAGTCCATGTGGGTGACGATGTGACGGTGGGGCATAATGCCATTTTGCATGCCTGCGATGTGGACGACCACGTGCTGATCGGCATGGGTGCGATTCTTATGGACGGCGTACATATCAAGTCGGACAGTGTGGTGGCTGCCGGTGCCATTGTGACGCAGAATAAGGAATTTCCGGAACGTAGCCTGATTGTGGGCGCTCCTGCCCATGTGGTGCGCGAACTGACCGAAGATGAAATCCGCAAATTCCACGAAAATGCAGAGCATTATTTGGTGATTAAAGAAGAGTTGAGAAACTCTTAACGCTTTTTTGCAATAAAAAGCCTTGCTTTAAACTCGATTTTCTATATAAT
>CACYRP010000096.1 GCA_902776765.1 Fibrobacter succinogenes | reverse complement strand
GCTTTCTGGAATTTTGCATAGCAAGACAGCGATTTCTGTCAGTATTGCCATTATGGAAGCTTTTGTGGCGATGCGGCATTTTCTAATGAATAATGGCGGCATGATCCAGCGCCTTGTCAATGTGGAAAGTAAGGTAATCGATCAGGATGTGCGACTGCTCGATCACGAACACAAGTTCGATACCATTTTTGAGGCAATGGACCGCGGAGAGCTCAAAACCAAGGGCATTTTCTACGAAAGTCAGGAGTTTGACGCCTATGCTTTTGCGTGCGGCCTAATCCGCCAGGCGCAAAAACACATTGTGCTTGTGGACAATTATGTGGATGAAACGACTCTTTTGATGATGCTCAAGAGGAAAAAGGGCGTCTCGGTGACAATTTACACCTACGACAAGAGCAAGATTTTTGAGCTGGACCTGCAGAAATACAACGCGCAGTATGCCAACTGCCCCATAACAATTCTTCCAAATACAAATACTCACGATCGTTTTCTATTTATAGACGAAACTTCGTATCACTTTGGAGCGTCTCTAAAGGACTTGGGGAAGAAAACATTCTTCTGCAGTAAGGAGGACTTCACCTTGGAAGAGGTGCTGAAAGAAACGCAAAACAAAAGAATCCGCTAAAAAATCCCCGCTCCGAAGAGCAGGGATTTTCGCTATGACAAACTTCTAGGAATTACTTCTTTTCGTAAATCTGGTCGAAGATGCCGCCATTGGAGAAGTGCGTCTTTTGCGCCTTGTCCCAGCCACCGAAGCGATCGATGCTGAACAGGTTCACGTTCGGGTCGAATTCCTTGTACTGGGCGAGAATCTCCTTGTTGGAGGGGCGGTAATGATTCTTCGCGGCAATGTGCTGGCCCTCGTCGCTGTAGAGGTAGCTCAGGTATTCGGTGGCGAGTTCGCGGGTGCCGCGCTTGTCAACCACCTTGTCCACGATGGCAACGGAGGGCTCAGCCAGGATGCTGATGCTCGGGATTACGATTTCATAGTCGTTCGGATAATCCTTGAGAGCAAGGAACGCTTCGTTTTCCCAGGAGAGCAACACGTCGCCCTGGCCGTTTTCGATGAAGGTCGTGGTGGAGCCGCGAGCTCCCGAGGCAAGCACGAGAACGTTGGCGTAAAGCTTCTTCACGAAATCCTTCGCCTTTTCCTGGTCGCCGTTATACTGGTTCTCGGCCCAAGCCCAGGCGGCAAGGTAATTCCAGCGTGCGCCACCGGAAGTTTTCGGGTTCGGCGTGATGATGCCAACGCCCGGCTTCACGAGATCGCCCCAATCCTTGAGTCCCTTCGGGTTGCCCTTGCGGACCAGGAACACGATGGTGGATGTGTACGGGGAGCTGTTCAGCGGGAATTCCTTGACCCAGCCGTCTTCGATGAGGCCCGCGTCGCGCACGGCGTTCACGTCGAATTCGAGGGCGAGCGTCACCACGTCGGCTTCGAGACCGTTGGCCACTTCCAGGGCCTGCTTGCCGGAACCGCCGTGAGACTGCGTGATTTCCACTTCGCCACCGGTCTTTTCTTTCCAGTGCTTCTTGAAGACTTCGTTGTAGTTGGCGTAGAGTTCGCGGGTCGGGTCATAAGACACGTTGGTGAGCGTCTGCTTTTCGACCTTCTTGGCAGAAGTTTCGCTCTTCTGCTCGTCAGAAGATGAGCATGCGCTAAAACCGATAGTTCCCGCAATCAGGAGACTTGCCGCAATGGCGGACTTGACAAAATTCTGATTCATTCTTATACCTCGCTTGTTTATTGTTTTTGTTTGTTGTTTTTTTTGTGCGCCGAAATATAGAACCCGTTTTTGCCATTGTCCAATACTTAATTCTTATGCGGTATTATCAGATTTTTTTATAAGTGCCAAACGCAAAATAGCCTTATGCTATCGGCAGGTATAAGAAAATAGTATAGCCCCAGATATTGTGCCGCGTAAACCCGATTTGTATTTTATAGTATCACCCCAAAATTCAAGAGGTCAATATGTATTCTACCCACTATATGGATTTGCTCATGCAAAATTCCCCGTGGAACCTGATTTACTTTATGGCAATCCCGGTAGTGCTTGCCGAAACGGTTGCCATTACGGAACTACTCTTGCCTTTTGCGGATAAACGAAGTAACCTAGTAAAAAAGATAAACCGTGTCTGCGGAATTTTGGGCGGAATCGCCTTAAGCAGGGCGTAAAATCCTTTGAAACTGAAAATTTAGGATAAATTATGTCTTTGACACGAGAAGAAGCTCTTGAAATTTTGAACGCGAACGCGGTTTCCTTACCGAACTTGATTGAACAGGTGTACCAGCTGCGCATGAAATACAAGGGAAATCGCGTAAGCATCCAGTTGCTCACCAATGTCCGCAGCGGAAATTGCACGCAGAACTGCGCCTATTGTGCACAGTCGCGTGATTCCGAAGCGCCGATTGAAAAGTACCGCTATGTAGAAGACAAGAAGCTCTATGGCAACAACGATCTCGTCGATGAAATGCATTTGGCGAGGCACTGTATCGGGCTCAGCGGCATCCGATTTGCGGACGATGACATCGAAAAACTTGCCGAACGCATCCGCAAGATGAAAAAGAACGACACGCAAATCTGTTGTTCCATCGGGTTCCTGACCGAAAAGCAGGCGTTGATTCTCAAAGAAGCAGGCCTCAACCGCATCAATCACAACCTGAACAGCAGCCGTCGTTTTTACCCGAGCATCTGCACCACGCACACTTACCAGGAACGAATCGACAACCTGAAAATGCTCAAGGGTCTCGGTTTTGAGATTTGCTCCGGCGGCATCATCGGCATGGGCGAAACGCCCGAAGATGTAGTGGACATGCTTTTCGAACTGCTCGAAATCAATCCCGACTCGGTGCCCATCAATTTCTTGCTGCCGGTAGAAGGTACGCGCCTTGCGAAGCGCGACATTTCGGCACTGACGCCCGAATACTGCGTCAAGGTGCTTTGCCTCGCAAGGCTGTTGCTCCCGAAATCGGATATCCGCTGCGCCGCCGGCCGCGAAGTGTATTTCAAGGG
>CACYRP010000095.1 GCA_902776765.1 Fibrobacter succinogenes | reverse complement strand
TCATCTTGGTCCCGCATCAAATGAGCGCCGCCTTTTTATTCCAACGTTTTCCCGGAGCCCTGCTCATGGCTCTTGCCTTGGCGTTCTTGGCGGGTTGCGCCGGGAGCCGTGGCGTTTCGGGTAGTGGTACATGCGATGCTTCTGCAGGCTGTGTGCAAGAAGCTCCCCTCGATAGCCTGCGGGCGAAATTCCAGCTGAATATTACCCAAGAAAACGGCGATGTCCAGGAATTCGATGCCGTGCTGTTCTCTGTGCCTGGTAAGCGTTACCGCCTGGAATTGACAGGCCCCTTGGGAATCGGCGTCGCCTCTATGCTGTGGACAGAATCCGGCTGGCAGATGGTGTTCCCTACAGAAAAGCTCTACGTAAAGGGGAACGGCTACATGGTGGGCCTCTTGAACGACAACACGCTCCCGCTGGTGCATATCCATCAGGTCGCGGCCCTGTTCGAAGGAAAGCTTTTGCCGGAGCGCTTCGAGAAAGAAAGCTTGGCGGATTCGGCTGGCGTGACTGTGGTGAAGGCTAAGGAACCCACTGGCCGACTCTTTACCTATGGCGAAAAAGATGGACGCGTCCAGTGGCTCTCGCGCCAGGGCCGCGATGGAAAGCCCGAGAGAATCGTCTTTTCGGACGTCGGGACTCTTGAAGGCCGCGAGATGCCCAAGAATATCCGTTTTGAGCGAGATGGCAAGCCTTTTCTGGAAATCCGCATCAAGAAGGTGACCCGGGGAAAGGCCTTTAGCCTGGGCACCTGGCGCCTGAATATCCCCAAGAGCTACAAGGCCGTCGGGGAGTAACGTACCGATAACCTGGAATGCGTTAAAAACGGTTTTAATTGCGTCTGCACGTACGGGCACAATTTGGGTTTGTTTATGTTTTGGGATGCTCCACGTCGTACACCTCCCAGTGGCCACCACGATCTCCGCCAATACGAGCAATGCGCCCAGACTTTGTGAGATTTCTCAATTGCCATTTTACGCCATCAGCAGTTATTCCACAAATTTCTGACAACTCCAACCTAGTCACATTAGGATTGTTTGATATCGCATCAAGTATTTTCTGGGTAGTTTTCTGGGTAGTTTTCTGGGTAGTTTTCTGGGTAGTTTTCGCATCTTCATTCTGACCACCTTTCTGACCACCAGTCTCATTTTCCGCATCAAACGAATAATTTTCGTTCAGCGGTTGAATGATACGGAAAACATCATCTTCAAAAAATTCAGGTTCAACACCGGAATAAAGCTTCCCGTACTTGAACATTTTCCGGGCACCCGAACCGAGCTTTTCCGAATAGCCGATATTGCGAAAAAAGCTTGCGATAAGCGGATTCTTCGGGAACGGCTCAAGATTCCTCAGTGTTATCGGACCGTTGAACCGAGCCCTGTTCGCATTTTCCACATACATCCTATCTTGTTCAATCACGAACTTCGCCTGGTACGAACTTGAATACTCCCGATGCATCAGTGTGTTTACCAACATTTCACGAGCCACAATATTCCGAAGAGATTTGCGTTCGGCCCCTTCCACATAGAATTTATCGGGCAGGTGCAACGCCGCGAATTTAAAAAGCTGTTCAAAACTTTCGACCAAGTTCGTAACTACCGTCAAACGGTCGTCATAACGATCAACATTCACCTTGCGGACAAGGGCGTCAGTCTGGTAAGCAGGACAAATATCGCGAATAACCTCGTCGCGACCAAGAAGCATCACCGTGGCAAGATTGAATCCATTTTTGCCGGTAACATGATCCTCGGCATAAAGCCCTGCACTTTTCAACAAATCCCTGTTCGAAAGTTTTTCCCAAAGGTGGCTACCGCCAGCGTTGTTCTTGGCTAGAATCCGTATCATCGGCAGTAAATCCAAGCGCAAGTCTTTCAACTTTACGTACGGATACACCCTGCGTTCTGTGTAGATTTCTTGCTTGCGGATATACATCTGCGCAATTTTTGCTGTCGCACTCACCTTGACATCCGCCTCGTCTACGCGGTCATAAATCCGTTTCTTGAACGAATGTACCTCACCGCTCGAAGGGACATGGATATGAATCAAGGTTTTCTTGCGGTACTTGAAAATTTCTGGTTCAAGATAAAGCGTGGGGCTGAACAGATCCGGATTACCGATGGCACTGATAAAGTTTTTCACCATCGGCTGAGCGGCATTTTCAGGAACGCCAACAACAGTCCCATTGTCAAGCACCCCTAGGTAAATATCGCCTCCGAATCGGTTCGAAAACGAGCAGACCGTTTCAAAGGTGTCCATTTCAATGGTGCCACCAGCCCGTTTGAACTCTATGGCCGCAGTTTCCCCAATCTTCAGGGCATTCTCAAATTTTGCAAGATTCATTACGTGGCCTCCCTATTAGCGGCTGCTTGATCTTGATGTTGGCTCATAAATTCAATATGCCCAACTATTGATTCTAAGAGTTCTTTGGGCAACTCATCAACCCCAATCAACTGTTGGTTCTGCACAATGCAGTCCTTCATCTGCTTGAAAAGGCGAATCAAAGCCTTGCTTTGGGCGGTAGCCCGTTCGCCCTTGAGCACAGTCATGAGCATGTAGATGCCCTGCTCGGTAAAGGCGTAGGGGGCATATTTTATGTTAGTCCCCCGTCGATTGTTGTTCAAGGACGAAATTTTCGACCTTGAACATGTTTCCGCCTCCTTTAAAGTTAATTGGAAACGAAAATCTTCATCAAATTTTTCGATATTATTTTTCACCTGTTCGTTAAATCTCTTTGTCGTATATCCATAAATCTCAGCCAGGTCGGCATCAAGCATCACCTTGACCCCGCGGATGGTATATATCCGCGATTTCAACAACGTTTCGTCGATGAGCGGGAAATCCGCAACAGCCAATTTATCAGTTTTTCTTGCCATAATAATCCTTTAGCCCGCTCGGTATGAGCGAACGTTAAAAACGGTTTTAATTGCGCCTACTCTGAAGGCACAATTAGGGTTTATTTATGTTTTGGGATGCTCTTGCGGTGCTGTTGGCGAGGGTCTTCAGCTATCCAACAACATCAACAAGAAGGTTGATGAGCCCCACCGCGGATGCACGTACGGGCCGCAAGGCCTATGCCGACTGTCGCAGGGATTGTCGTAATACGGGGATAAATATACAAAGAGACCAGCAGGAAGTCAACGCCCGCGCTATTCTTCGACGGCTTTTCATCCGCGATTTTTGCGAAGGTCTTCGCCTTTCCATATTTCATGGGGCCACACTTGGATTTTATTTCTCAATAATTTCCCAATGGCCATTCTTGCGCGCACCGACTCTACGGATGAGGCCAAGTTCCTGAAGTTTTTTCAAGTTCTCACGTATGGTTTCTCGAGTTTTCTGCATCTTATCGGCTAACTCGTCATAAGTGTAAGAATTATTCTCTTGCAACAAATTCAGCAACACCTTTTGCGTGTTATTTATAGGCAGGTTTATAGGCAGATTTATAGGCAGATTTATAGTTCGGTTCGTCCCACCTATATTCCATTTACTAGCAAGTTCCTTATACTGGTCGCTTGCACGGCATTCAACCGTAAGCCCGCCAAATTCGGTCTTTGGCTTAGGGAGTTTAGAATCAGTTTTTTCGCAAGCCAATTCGATGTTGTAATAGCCGCGCCCCCAGCTTTCCACGTAGCCGCTCTTAAAAAATACATTGGCGATATTGGGATTACGCGGTTTAGAAACATGCTTTTTGAAAAGGTCCTTCACCTTCACTTCTTCCGGCATGTTGCCCGGATTCCACATCCAAATGTGGTCAGAATAAATCTTGATTTGGATAGGAGTCGTTTCAGTGTAATCCTTATGGACGACGGCGTTCAACAACAATTCCCTGAAAGCGTCGGGCGGGAAAAAGAACCGCTCCTGGCGATTGATTCCCTCGTAACTCACCAACGCCTTCATGTATTTCGTGAAAATCAAGTCCATCGCCCGCTCGACCTGAATCAAAAGCGGTCCATGGATTTCGTCTTGGTACAAAATATCCGCTTCGGTCGCGAAAAAGCCAATCTTTATATACGCTCCCGTAACCCAGCGTTCCGGGTCAGGATGGAAACACATCATGGCCGCACGTGTAAAATGGCTACCTTCGGTGCAACGGAGATTCTGGAGAAGATTCTGCACCGAGACTCCGGCAGCCTTTTTATCGAGACGCTGCGATTCGACCGCCTTTGGTATTTGCGAATGCGCAAATCCATTTCAGGTATTCATCTTGCCAAGACTGTTTAAATTCAGCGAATTGACATTCTTTAACCAAAACTTTCGTAGCCATGCAGCCTCCATTTGCCGCATGTTGCGGCTAGTTGATGTTAGAGGCGTCCCCTTTACCCCGAAAATTCAGAATAAAAAAAAGACGCATTTCTCCATTAGACGGAGAAACACGTCGGACGGTAATGTACCTAATATTCAGAATC
>CACYRP010000094.1 GCA_902776765.1 Fibrobacter succinogenes | reverse complement strand
GTGCTTCTTGGGGAGCGCAATCGAGAGCCGCTCCTGCATGTATTTTTCGGCACGGTATTTCTTTGCACGGGGGGCCTTAAGCGTGATGCCGATATCCGCCGAGCCCTCGTTCAAAGCCTTCAGCACGCCTGCCTCGTTGTCGATAATTTCGTAAGTGACCTGCGCACCGGGGTATTTCTCCTGCAGTTCCTGCACCATCCGCATGGCCGGGAGAATGGCCACCGACGCGATGGAGAACGTGCGCGTACCCGCTCCCTGCGGGCTTACCTTTTCCATCATCTCGCTCTGCAAATCCATGATGCGCTTCGCATATTCGGCAACCGTGCGTCCCTTCTCGTTCAGCTCGATGCGGTTCTTTTTGCGCTCGAAGAGCGGAGCACCGATTTCGTCTTCCAACTTTTTGAACGCGCGGCTCACCGCCGGCTGCGAAGTGTAGAGTTTGTCCGCAACGGCCGAAAGCGTCCCGTATTCCAGGAACCCGGCCAGCAATCGCAAAATGTAGGTCTCGACAAACATAAAAAGCCCCTTTTGGGGGAGAATATAATAAATTCGCTATGCGCCAAGTGAATAGTGGACGTTTAAAACTTACCCACAGGCACAACTTTGATGGTGTAGCCTTTTTTTTCGATAGTCCTTTCCTCGTTCCATGTCACAATAGTCAGGTTGTCGCAGCCTAGTTCTCCAGCACATTCAACGATGCTGTCCACTTCCCGCTTTATAGTCTTTTCTTTGGACATGTCGTAGCAAACCTGGATAAGTTCCTTGACCTTGTTGCCTTCACGAAGTACAAAGTCGGTTTCCTTGTCGTTTCGGGAATGGTAGTAGAACAAAGTCTTTTCGGTGTCGTACCCGCGATGGAGCAACTCCACAAAGACCTGGTTTTCCAGCAGTTTCCCGAGATTATCGCTCAAATTGAAAGCCTTCGATGCAACAAAACCGTTGTCAACCACATACACCTTGCGGGGCGCTTTTTTCATCAACTTTAGTTTGTTATTATACCTGTCCAGATAATAAAACAGAAACGGTTCATGCAAGTAATCCATGAACTTTTTTGTCGTGCTGACGCTAGAGAGCCCAAGGTCATCGGCCACGTCATTGTAGCTAAATGTTCCCGTGAAATTGGACAAAAGAAACATGGCTACATTGTTCAAGTCAGTTGCGTTTCTGATTTTATGTCTTCTGACAATATCCTTGTACAGAATGGAATCGAAAAGGGTCTGTAAATAACTTTGGGTAATAGACCTTTGAGTAAAAGTCTCCGGGTAACCGCCGTTTTTCAAGAAGTCGTCCTGTATTTTTTCTGCATTACCTAAGCGACCAGCAAACTGCGATGCCTCGGCAAGGCTAAATGGCAGCATGTTGATTTCAAGGTAGCGGCCAGTTAGTACGGTTGCCATTTCTCCAGAAAGCATTTTTGCGTTACTGCCGGTTATGACCAAATTCACGCCACGTCGATAAAGTTTATTAACCCAGACATCCCAGCCGTCAATGTTCTGCACTTCGTCCAGCAGTAGGTACTCGTAATTCGGATAAATTTCGCCAAGCAACATCTCGGCCTGCTGTTCGTCCCACTTGTTCAATAGTTCGTTATCGTCAAAATTCAGGTAGGCGAAGTTTTTGCCTCGCAACATCAAAAGAGCCTGGGTAGATTTTCCGACACGTCTCGGACCCGTCAAAAGCTTGATGTTCGGGCTTTTCAGCAATTCGTCAAAGTTGTATATGGTTTGACGGGGAATATACGGCAGACTGAGAAGTCTGTCCCGCTCCTTGCGCTGGTTTTGTATGGCTATCTTCATAGGGAAACCGTCCTTCATCCATAAAAATAGCTTTTTTATTCAATAAATTCATTGTATTGGATAAAAAATATGCTTTTTTATCCAGTTTGACTAAAATTTTGACGATTTTCACCAGTTTTCGTAGCGGTGGCCCGTATCGAGGGCGGCGATTTGCTTCATTTCGTCGTCTGTCAACTCGAAATCGAAAATCGATATGTTTTCTGCGATGTGGTCAGGGTTCTTGGAGCCCGGAATGGCAATGTAACCTGATTGCACATGCCAGCGCAACACCACCTGTGCGGCCGGTTCTGGTAAAACACATGGTTCTCGTTTTGCACCACGGCAGGCTTGATTTCGAAATCGGCAAAAAAGCGCTTCGCCGTCTTTTCGGTGTAGTAATTCGATATGCCGATGGAACGGATCTTCTTCGCTTTCACCGCGCGTTCCATAGCCTTGTAAACCGCCTTGTCTTTGGCGTCGCTCCCGTGCTGGTGCAACAGCATCAAATCAATATATTCGAGTCCCAGCTTTTCGAGTGAGTCGTCGATGTCTTCGTCCAGGGAACTGCTCCACGGCACCAGTTTCGACGTCACGAACAAATCTTCGCGCTTCACGAGCCCATCGTCAATCGCCCGGCGGATTCCCCTACCCACGGCTTCTTCGTTGTCGTAATATTTTGCCGTATCAATCAGTCGATACCCGTTCTTGATGGCGACATAGACAGCGTCTTCAGCCACCTTGCCGCGCAAAGTCCAAGTGCCAAGCCCGAGAACCGGCATATCGAAACCCGAATTCAACTTGACCGTTGGGGCCGCCCCTTTGCTATTCTGCACGATTGAATTTCCTTTGTTCAAAACTTTCGGCATAGCCTGCGACGCAGCATCGCTCGAACACGCCATGAACAGGAAAACGAACAAGAAACTGAACCACCTCATGCCCTAAAAATAACCAAATCCCGCAACAAATCAAAATACTTATTTCGCATAAAAGATATGCTTTGAAGGCATAGGCGGGGGAGGTGTCCCCCTCGCTCTCCTTCGTTGGCTCAAGGACCGGGCCATAGAACGCCTTGTTTTACTCCTTGTTCGCGAAAGCCTTGATGCCGCCTTCCATGAGGGTGGCAGCGAGTTCAATCATTTGTTTAAGCGGGATTTTGCGGCCGTCTTGCACCCACTGGCGGTATAGCGCGAGCGTGGTGTTGTTGAACGCCCGTACGATATTCTGGATGCAGACCTGCTTGGTGTGGAGTCGCGTCGTTTTGGAATGGGTGTGGGCCAAGACCTTGCGCTGCATGGGTTCGCGCACGTAGTCCAGGCGGCTGTCGCAGGTGATTTTCTTGAAGAACTCGTCTTGCGATTCCATGAACTCGAAAAAAGAGCGCACGATTTCCTTCTGGTTGTCGAGGTAGTTGTAGTCCTTCACGAGCTCGATATAGCGTTCCATGTAGCCCGCCTGGATTTCGCGGAGCACGTCGTCGGTACTTTCGTAGTGCAAGTAGAACGTGTTGCGGTTAATCATGGCGCGGTCGGCGAGCGCCTTGACGGTAATCTTTTCGTAGGGCATTTCGCAGACCATCTGCTTGAACGCCGTGTAGATGGATTCCTTGGTGCGCCTGATGCGCAAATCTTCTTTGTGTGCGGCTGGTTTCATGCCGTAAAATATACAAAATAATTTGCACTTTTTGAACATCTGTCGCTTATTTTGCACTAGCCTATAATTTGCCATTTGAATTCGGGTCAAAACAACCTATAATTCAAGTGTAAACAACAAAAATGCGCAAACAAGGAGCACTTATGGACTGCAAAGAAGAAATCGTCGATTCCCGAATCCCGGACCCCAAGGCCTTTGAAATCGGCTCGAAGAACGCCCAAATCCTGTTCAAGCTGAACCACACCATGCCCATGACCGAGGAATACGGCAAGGTGGTCAAGGAACTGTTCGGCGAAAATATCGGCGAAGGCACGATGCTCACGGCTCCGCTTCAGGGCGTGTGCTTTGAGCGTGTGAAAATCGGGAAGAACGTGTATATCGGCAGCAACTTGCTCCTGATGGCCCGCGGCGGCATCACCATCGAGGACGGCGCTTGGATTGCGGCCAATGTGCAGTTGCTTTCGAACAACCACGACCTTTACGACCGTGCGGTTTTACAGTGCAAGCCCGTGCTTATCAAGGAAGACGCTTGGCTTGGTGCTGGGGTCTCCGTGTTGCCCGGAGTGTGCATCGGTAAGCATGCCGTGGTGGGCGCTGGTTCCGTGGTCACGAAGGACATTCCCGACTACGCCGTTGCCGTAGGAAGCCCCGCCAAGGTGGTGCGCATGCTCGATCCGGAGAAATTTGCATAACCGCGGCACTTGCCGCAAGGAGAACCACGATGAAAAGACTCGTTACACTTTTAACTGTCGCAGCGGCCCTTTTGTTTTCTGCTTGCGACTGCAACAAGGAGACTCAAATGAAAATGGAAGAACTTATTGAAAAGCAGGCGTTGAAGGAACTGGTGGACACCTTCTCGAATCTGGCCGACATGCGTGACACCAAGACCCAGAGCATGCTTTTTACCGAAGATGCCACCATGACTTCCATCGTGGGCGAAAACACCTCTACGCTCAAGGGGCGTGACGAAATCGAGAAAGCCTGTGCCAAGTTCCTCTCGCTGTTCGATACGGTTTACCATTCCAACGGCCAGCAGGTAGTGACCATCGATGGCGACCGTGCCAAGGGCGTGTCTTATTGCACCGTGATGCTCATCGGGAAAAACGCGGAGGGCGTGCGCACGCAGAATTTACAGGGAGTCCGTTATGAGGACGAATACCAAAAGATTGACGGCAAGTGGTATATCGCAAAACGCACTTCCCATTTTGAATGGTCCGATGTGCGCCCGGCGGGAAATTAATAAGGAGAACCAAAATGAACAAGACTGTTGCTATGATGCTTTCGACGGCGGCGCTGGCTGCTGCGGCGGGGACAGCCACCCCGAAGGTGAAACCTGTCACCATCCCGTTGAACGACGGGCGTGCCATTCCGCAGTTCGGGCTCGGCACTTACAATTCTTCGGTGGCCGAGGCGAAGGATGCCTTGGCGGTGGCTCTCAAGCTTGGCTACAGGCACGTAGATACGGCTCACGCCTACCGCAACGAGCGTGGCGTGGGTGCTGCCGTGAAGGAGTCGGGAATCCCTCGCGAAGAAATCTGGATTACCTCCAAGCTCTGGCCCACGGATTACGACCACGGTAACGCCGCTGAATCTATCGACAAGATGCTGGAACGCCTGGGCGTGGATTACATCGACCTGGTTTACCTACACCAGCCTGTAGGCGACTACATGGCAGGTTGGCGCGGCCTCGAAGAGGCGGTGAAGCAGGGCAAGATCAAGTCCATCGGGATTTCGAACTTCGACATGGACGAGCGTGCATTCGACGAAATCATCGCGAAGGCGAAAATCAGGCCCGCCATCGTGCAGATTGAACTGCATCCGTATGCGCAGCGCAAGGCCTTCCGCGAAAAGTGCAAAAAGCTCGGTATCGCGGTAGAAGGCTGGTTCCCGTTGGGAGGCATCGGCGGCAACGCGACCCTCTTTGGTGACAAGATCATCAAGGAACTGGCGGCAAAGTACAAGAAGTCGCCTGCGCAGATTATCCTCCGCTGGCATGTGCAGGAAGGCTTCTCCACGATTCCGGGGGCCCGCAACCCGGATTACATCAAGGAAAACATCGAGGTCTATAACTTCAAGCTTTCCGAAGATGACATGAAAGAGATTCGCGGCCTCGACAAGGAAAAGCGTTTCTTTACCTCGACCCTTGCCGAAATCCAGCATTTCAAGGACTGGAACCCCGGCGACTAAAGACCTTCATTGCCGCCGACCGTTTGTTCACTATGCGCCACACGCATACTGGGCATAAAAATTACGCATTTTGCGACCGTCCTGAATTTATTTATATTATAGGCAACCGGTTCAAAGAAATTTTTAACGAAAAAGGCGGATCCCATGAAGGCGGATCCCATGAAAAAAATCACCTTGATTCTTTTATCACTTCTTCTAGGAGTCTCTATGGCAGCAGAAAAGAAAATCCTCGTCGTTTATTATTCCCGTGCCGACGAAAACTACTCCGTCGGGAACATTTCCAAGGGCAATACCGAAATCATTGCCGAGATGATCGCGAAAAAGACGGGCGGCACGCTTTTGCACGTGGAGCCCGCGAAGGAATACCCCAAGGGCTACGACGACTGCTTCAACGTGGCCAAGAAGGAACTTGCGCAGGACGCGCGCCCGGCCATCAAGCCGGTGAACGTGAACCCCGAAGAATTCGACGAGATTTACGTCGGTTACCCGGTGTGGTGGGGCGAAATGCCCATGCCCATGTTCACCTTTTTCGAGAAGTATAACCTGAAAGGCAAGACGATTCACCCGTTCGTGACCCACGAAGGTAGCGGCCTCTCGGGTGTTGCCCGCCTCAAGAAGGTGACCGGCGCGAATGTGACTGCGGGCCTTGCCATCTACGGACACGTGGCCCAGAACGAACGCGACAAAGCCCAAAAAGAAGTCGACAAGTGGGTGAAGTAGGCTGATTGCGCCTTAGTTAGAATCGTCAGTCTGCTTTCTTTTCAGTTCAATTAAATCGAAATACATCAGGCGACTGTTCAAGGGCCTGTCAGGACCGAGGCAACGGAATTCGCGTTCTTGTTCTTCGGTGCTGAACAAGAATTTGAACTCGTTGTTCTGGTAAAACTTGAGATTCCGTTCCTTGTTGTAGGAATCTACCAGCAGAAAACGGCAACCGGTCTTGTTGAGCGGATCGACGAACCAGGCCTTTATAAAACTCAGGACGTCGCTCCCCAGATGTTTGCTCTGAAAATCAAGGCTAATTCCGAGACGACCGATCATGACTGCCGGATAACTGCTGTATATCTTTTCGCGGGGGATGTTTTTCTCGACTTTCTTCTTGCGTGACCCCGGAATTTTCTTGATGCTGTCATTGGAAAGCGTAAAAACCGCCACCAGTTGAGCCGGGTCATCGACAAGAGAAAAACAATAATTCTTGCAAAGCAACTCTTCGCTCTGCAAAAAAGCGTCTTTTGTGAAGAAATCGTCCAAGTCGTTGTCCCCGCACTTGAATGATTTGCATAGGGCGGCCTTGCCTTGAGTGTAGAACCCAAAGCGGCAATTCTGTTGGAGAAAATTCATTACTTATATT
>CACYRP010000093.1 GCA_902776765.1 Fibrobacter succinogenes | reverse complement strand
GCTGTCAACTACAAGGAAAGTTCACAGATTTTTGTCACGGTAGAATCGTAAAGATGAGCGAAATCAAGACTATTGCTTTGCTCGGACAGCCCAATTCCGGTAAATCGACGCTTTTTAACAACTTAACGGGGCTTCACCAGCGCGTGGGCAACTGGCCCGGCAAAACGGTGGAGCAGGCTGAGGGTGAATTTGTTTTTGATGGTACGATATATAAAGTAATTGACCTTCCAGGGAGTTACGGGCTTTCGGCGAACTCCGAAGAAGAAGTCGTCACGCGCGACTATATTCAGAGCGGCAAGGCCGACCTCGTGTGCATCCTGGTAGATGCTTCGCAGCTGGAACGCAGCCTTTACATGCTGGCGGATTTCGTGGGTATTCGCATGCCCGTGATGCTGGTGCTCAACATGATGGATGTGGCCGAAGCAGCGGGCAAGAAGATTGATGTGGCTGCGATTGAAAAGCGCCTCGGCGTTCCGGTGCTTGGCTTCAGTGCGGCCGAAACGGAACGTTATCCTGAATTTTTCAAGAAGATGGTTTCGGCCATCAAGACACCTGTTTGCCTGGATAGTGGCAGCTTGCGTGAGGAACTCATTGGCGGGGGCGAGGTTGCCCCAAAAACGGATGATATCATTAGCCGTATCGAAGCTGCCCTCGGCGATTTTGAATTCGGTGTGTGCGAAAAAATCTGGATTGCAGAAAAGCTTCTCGAAAAAGATAAGCTCATTTGCGGTGTCGTGAATGAAATGCTTCCGTTTGCCCGTAAAAATGCGATTGACGCGATTCTCGATAGCGAAGAAGGGCGTGACGGCGGTATTCTCACCGGCGAGGCCAAGTACCGCTGGGTTTCGAAGATTGTGCGTGAATCGGCGACGCCCAAGTCCATCGAGAAGGTCTTTAGCAAGTGGGACCGCATTGCTACGCACCATATCAAGGGCAAGTTCTTTGCATTCGGAATCATGGTTGTCTCGCTGATTGCGTGCATGATTCTTGCGTTCCCGGGCATGATAATCGGTTTTGGAATGCAGCCTGTATTGCAGTCGCTTGTGGAACGCGTTGGCAATGCACTTGGCGTCTTGCCTGTAGTAATTTCTTTCATCAACCTGGTGCTCGTCGGTGGAACTTGTATTACAATTTGTATGACAAGTTTCATTTTCGCTATCATTTTCGTGTTCCGCATTCTTGAAGAAATCGGCTACATGGCACGTTTCTCGTATGCGTTCGACAACTGGCTTTCGCGCCTCGGTTTGCAAGGCAAGGCCATCATGCCGCTGTTCTCCGGAATTGGCTGCACGGCGGGGGCGGTTTGCGGTACGCGCGTACTCGATACCCGCGGACAACGCTTGCTTGCGCTCGTTCTGTTGTGGGCGATTCCGTGCGGGAGCAAGGTGGCGGTGGTGCTGTTCCTGGCGTCTACATTCTTCGGGTCGGCGGCGCCGCTGTTCGGCATCGGCTACGTGGCACTGATTTTCGCCAGTTTCTACCTGTCTTCGCGCCTGTTCGGCAAAAAGCTTGTCCCGCAGAATGAACGCGTGGGCATGATTATGGAATTGCCGCCGTATCACAAACCGCACTGGAAGATGATTGCCGCAATGGTGGGGCGCAGCACCTGGGGTATTTTCAAGAAGGCCCTAAAGATGATCCTGATGGTGGCGGCTCTTTTCTGGGCGCTTTCTTACGCAGGCGACGGGAATGTGGAAAATACACTCCTGTACAAGATTGGTAATGTGATTGAGCCCGTGACGATGTTCTTTGGCATGCGCTGGGAACTTTTCGTGTCGTATCTGGGCGGCATGTTCAGCAAGGAAGCTTCGCTCGGTATCATGAAGCAAGCCCGAAGCGCTCGCGTTCCTATTTGCATCGATGTTCAACGTTCCTTGCGTGCTGGCGATGGGCACCACCTACCGCGAGGCGGGTTCGTTCAAGTGGCTGGCCACCATTATGGGGTATTATTTGGCGCTTTCGTTGGGGCTCGCCTTTATCGGCTACCACATCGGATTGCTGATTTTCTAAAAAAATGGATTTGTGTATATGAGCAATATCAGAACGACTGGGAAAAAATCATCGAATACGTTGGTCCGTGATTTGGTGAACGTGGGCATTTTTGGTGCTCTCTACGTAATCATTAGCTTTTTGGTGGCGTTTATCGGGTATATTCCGGTCTTTATCGTTATCGTTTGTGGGCTGGTAGGGCTTGTGGCGAGCATTCCTGTGTTCGTATTCTTCGCAAAAATCGACCGCCCGCTATTGTGCTGCACTTTGTTCTGCTTCTTATTCGGCATGGTCATGTTCCTGACAGGGCATGACTGGACGATTATCGCCATGTCGGTTTTAGGCGGCCTTTTGGCGGGCATTGCATTGCACGTGAGCAAGAAAAGCTTTTGGGGTTGCACACTTGCAAATATGGCAATCAGTATTGCGCCTTCGTCGATGATTCTTCCGTTGTGGACAAATACCGAACAGTATTTGGAATTGGCCGCCAGCATGTGCGACGAAGAATATGTGGCCTATATGACGAATTTAGGGCAGTCGTATTGGCCCTTGGTGGTTGAATTCGGCCTTGGCTTTATTGGATGCTTTATTGGGTCGTTTATCGCCAAGCGCGTCATGAAAAAGCATTTTGAGCGTATCGGTATCACGAAGTGAAACTCGACCCCAGAACAAAACTTTTTATAGCTGTAGTCGCCAATACCATTCTCTTTTCGGCACCTCTCTATATTAGCCTTACGATGGCAGCACTCCCTACGGTGTTGCTGATTGCCGAACGCAAGATTCGCTTCGTGCTTCTATTCGCTTTGAGTTATGTCGTGGCGGCATTCCTCTTTTATCAGCTCAAGGGGCAAAATTTCGGACTCTTCGGTACATTCGTTACGGCACCCATGTTCTTTCTGTATCGATGCATGCCGATTTGCGTGTTGCTCTACTATGTGATTTCAACCACCAAGGTGAATGAGTTTATGGCCGGAATGTCGCGGATGCACATGCCAAACAAGATAACGATTCCCTTGGCCGTGATGATTCGCTTTTTCCCGACCGTATTTGACGAAGCCCGCGATATCGGGAATGCAATGCACATGCGGGGCATTCGCCTGTTTTGCCTGCGGACAATGAAGAACCCGCTTACCATTCTGGAATACAGGCTCATTCCGCTGCTGGTGTCGCTCACGAAAATCGGGGATGAACTTTCGGTAGCGGCGACGACGCGGGGACTTTCGCCTGAAACGAGACGCAGTTGCATGGTCAAAATCGGGTTCCACGTTCAAGATGTTGTCGTGTTTGTTTATTGTTTGGCTGTTGTTGCCTGTTTCGTCATTGCGAGCAGAGCGAAGCAATCCGTTGTTGACATTATAAGCGCACTTTTCGCATAAAATGAATGTTTCATTAAAAAACGTTTCCTTCTCCTATACGGAATCCCTGGACGACGCCGTCATCAGAAACTTGAATTTTGAAATCAAGTCTGGCGAATGCGTTGTGCTTGTAGGCGAATCGGGTTGCGGAAAGACAACCATTTCTAAGCTGATCAACGGGCTTATTCCGCTTTATCAATCGGGAACGATGGCGGGCGACGTATTGCTTGGCGACAAGAATACCGCCGACATGACGCTTGCCGAAATTTCAAGACACGTGGGCTCGGTTTTCCAGAATCCGCGTTCGCAGTTTTTCAACATCGATACCGACAGTGAAATCGCCTTTGGCTGCGAAAACTTGGGAATGAATCCGGAAGAAATCCGGGAACGCGTGAATCGCGTCGTGAAGGAATTCCACATAGAACATTTGGCGGGTCGAAACATCTTTCACCTTTCCGGTGGCGAAAAGCAGAAAATCGCCTGCGCTTCAGTCTCTGCGACCGATCCGGAAATTTTCGTTCTTGACGAGCCCTCGGCTAATCTTGACTTGAAAACCGTCGCAGACCTCGCCGAAATCATCAAGTTCTGGAAATCTCGCGGCAAGACCGTCATTATCGTGGAGCACCGCATCCATTACCTGCGCGAAATCGCGGATCGGATTTGCTATGTAAAAGACGGCCGCATTGCACACGAATGGACTCCTGTCGAGCTTGAGTCGAAAGGCCCGGAATATGCGGCAAGCCTTGGCCTCCGCTGCGTGAATTTGAAACAACTAGGTGAAATAGAAGATGCTCGCCTGCGCGGGCGTGACGAGACAAGTGTCATTGCGAGTACGCTCTCCAGCGTCATTGCGAGCGAAGCGAAGCAATCTCTTAAAGAGTCGTTGGTCTTCAAAGACCTTCATTTTGCCTACAATCGCAATTTCCCTGTTTTAGACATTTCGGAGCTTTCACTCCCGCGCAATCAAATTACCGCCATTATCGGCCATAATGGTGCTGGCAAATCGACGCTGGCCCAGGTGCTGTGCGGGCTCCGCGGAACTTGGCGTCAAAAGCGCAAGGCCCGTAAGTACGGAGCGTACTTGATTATGCAGGACGTAAATCACCAGCTGTTTACAGAAAGCGTCCTTGACGAAATCTTGCTGGGCATGAATCTGCAAGATGAAAACGCCGCCCTTGAAATCCTTGAAAGGCTTAACCTGAAAGAATACGCTAACTGCCACCCGATGGCTCTTTCGGGTGGGCAAAAGCAGCGGGTTGCTATCGGTAGTGGCGTTTCTAGCGGTCGCGAAATTGTCGTATTTGATGAACCCACCAGTGGCCTTGACTATAGACAAATGCTGGCCGTATCGGCGACTCTCCAGAAATTAGCAGCCGGCGGAAAAACACTTCTCGTGATTACCCATGATCCTGAATTTATCTTGAATTGCTGTAGCAACATCATTCGCATGGAACACGGAAAAATTACTGAACAGTACCCGTTGCAGGGTAATCAGGAAAAACTGGTAGAAACGATGCTGAATGTGTGAAATTCTATTCGGTCTGATTTTATAAAAGTGGCGAAATTAGCTCAAAAGCGCCATATTTTTGCCGCTTTGGCGGAATAATTCCTAAAAATGGAGCTTTTGGGGGATTTTTAATCTATATTCAGAGAGTATAAGTGTGGACAGAAGCCACGAGGTGTTTATAGATTAAATCGACTTGACATAGTTTTGAGCGTTGCTCTTGTTCTCTCCCCGAAATCTGGAAAATTTCATTATACGTGAGAATAAGTCGCAAATGTTCACGCCCCAATGGGCGTGGGTCGTTTGTGCTTTTCACGTATAGGTTTTCCAGAACCTCAGGGAGAATGGCACTGACAACGGCTCACGCTTTTTTTGTTATGTGTCAATTCACTTTCAAATGGCTGAGTCGCTATAGTGCTTGTCCAAGTGCCGCCGAAATATGCCGGTCACGGAGGCTCTATGAAAAGGACAATGTCATTCTCAACTTTCGCACAGTTGTTATCTGTGGCGATTGTTCTTACCGCTTGCGGTGGCGATAGCGGCAATACATCAAAAGCAGAGGACAACAATAGCGGACGCGAGGTAGGTAGCCTTGCGGAAATGGGCCGTTGCACCAGCGAGCGCGAGGGCGATACTGTCTATGTCGCCGAAAAGCTGACGGACTACCTTTGCAAAAATAACTCTTGGGTGGACCTGAGCGAAGTCTCATCGGATATGTCCTCTGGCAAAACGGATTCCGACACTAAATCCAGCAGCAGTAGTAACAGCGATACGGATGTACCCGAAGGCTTTGTCCGGGAGAACATTTCCGTAACGGGTGTAGCGCAAAAAGGGCCTTTCAAGTTCG
>CACYRP010000092.1 GCA_902776765.1 Fibrobacter succinogenes | reverse complement strand
GTTGATCACGTAATCAGCGATAGCGTTGATCGGAGCTTCGGGGTCGGAGTTCACGGAGATGATGATACCTGAATCCTGCATGCCAGCGAGGTGCTGGATTTGGCCGGAAATACCGAAAGCGATATAGACCTTCGGGCGGACCGTCACGCCAGTCTGACCGATCTGGCGGTCATGATCGACGAAACCTGCGTCCACAGCGGCGCGGCTAGCACCGACTTCAGCGTGGAGTTCCTTCGCCAGTTCGAACAGCATGTCGAAGTTTTCCTTGGAGCCCATACCGTAACCACCGGCGACCACGATCGGGGCGCCCTTGAGGTTGTGCTTGGCCTTTTCCACATGGCGTTCGAGCACCTTGACCACGTATTCCGTTTCCGGAACGTACTTGGCCACGTCGTGCTTCACGACTTCGCCCTTGTAGTTCGGGTCCACGATTTCCTTCTTCATCACGCCTTCGCGGACGGTAGCCATCTGCGGGCGGTGTTCCGGGTTCACAATCGTTGCGACGATGTTACCGCCGAATGCCGGACGGATCTGGCAGAGCTGGTTTTCGTAGAACTTCTTCACGCCACCGATGCTCATTTCGAAGCTGTCGATTTCGAGTTCGGTACAGTCAGCGGTAAGGCCGCTGTGCATGGCGCTGGAAATGCGCGGGCCGAGGTCGCGGCCGATAACCGTTGCACCGAGCAAGCAAATCTGCGGCTGTTCTTCCTTGAAGAGGTTCACCACGAGAGAAGCGTGCGGATTGGTGGTGTAGGGGAACAGGCCTTCGGCGTCGAACACATGAACCTTGTCCACACCGTAAGGGAAAACCTGTTTTTCAATGCCATCAAGGCCCTTGCCAGCGCAAATGCACTCAAGCTGAACGCCGAGAGTGTTGGCCAACTTGCGACCCTTAGAAAGCAGTTCAAGGGAAACGTCAACGACGGTGGTTCCCTCAATTTCGCAATATACAAATACGTTATTCATAGGTTAGCCAATAATCTTCCCGTCTAAAAGTTCCTTGATAAGTCCTTCAATGTCGGCGTCGCTTGCCGTGAGCGTGCGGCTTTCCTTGGCCTTGAACACGATGTTCTTGACGGCCTTCACGTTCGTCGGCGAGCCTGCCTTACCGATCTGAGCCGGGTCGGCGTCGATGTCGGCTGCACCCCACTGCGGGATGTCGAGGTAGGGCTTCTTAGCGATGAGAGCTGCGTACTTGTCTGCATCTTCCGGCTTGCGTTCGGCAACTGCAGTAGCGTTCTTGAACTTCATGATGCGCTTTGCATTGCGCGGACGGCACGGAGCTGCACTGCCGTTCACGGTCACGACCAGCGGGAGCGGTGCTTCCACAGTTTCGACACCACCGTCGATGTGGCGGCGGATCACGACCTTGCGTGCCTGTTCGTCGAGCTTCAAGATTTCTTCGGCGTAAGTGACCTGAGTAAGTCCGAGCTTTTCTGCAATCTGCGGACCGACCTGTGCGGTATCGCCGTCGATAGCCTGGCGGCCACCGAGAATAATGTCGTAGTCGCCAATCTTCTTCACAGCCTGGGCGAGTGTGTAGCTCGTAGCGAGCGTGTCAGCACCACCGAGCGGGCGGTCCGTCACGACGTAACCGCAGTCAGCACCGCGGTACAGAGCTTCGCGGACGACTTCGGCAGACTTCGGGAGACCCATGGTCAAGACGGAGATGGTGGAACCAGGGAACTGGTCCTTCAAACGAAGGGCTTGCTCCAGGGCGTTCAGGTCTTCGGGGTTGAAGACCGCGGGCAATGCGGCACGATTGATAGTACCCTGCGGCGTCATGGCGTCCGGGCCTACGTTTCGTGTATCAGGTACTTGCTTTGCAAGCACAACGATTTTAAGACTCATATTACTATAGTGTTTTAATTTAACGGTTAATTGAAAATCCTGCTACTCTGCAAAATTTTACAAGCTATAAGATAACAATTTCAAGAAAGTCTGATGGGATGAGTCGCGCATTTAGTCACGAAGAGTTAATAAAATAAAAGTAATATTTCTGTAGTATAAATTTAAGCGATGCGGCTAAGGAATTGCCGATTGCTGTCTTTCTCGAACGAAGAGAAGGAATCTATTATTTCTTGAATTGCATGTGTATCGGACGTTCATACGTTTTTTAGGAGGTGGTGGGGGAAGGCTCCCCCTGATTTCTGTTTCTCCAGGCTGATGTGAGTTACAAGGTTGGTGAGCCTGTCGAACCATCCATCACCCTCTCGAAGCGGGCTTCAGACGCCAGCCCGCAACGCCTGGCTTTTTGCTAACGGTTGTTTGTAGAACAAACAACCGCCTCGATTATACCAACATGAGCGAACTTTGTTGTCGCAATGTTTTGCAATCAGTTGTTTGCAAAATGAATGGTCCGCAACTCGACCCCTTGCTTTGCAAAAATCCCTTTGGTATATTATAGACACGCCGGTTTATTAGAGCGTTGCCGGGCTTTCACCTGTTTAGTGCTAGCTCCAGAGTTAATATATTCACCTTCAAAATAAGGATAAGGCTATGGCTATTCGTTGCAAACCGGCAAGATTCCCCAATTGTAAGCCCGTTGTGGTGCCACCGTCGCAGGTTGAAAGGGTCTTGAAGTACCTTAGGGGCGAAATAAAAGTTCCTGTGGTTGACCGCCCGATTACATATAAGTCATCAGCCAAGTAAACTGATGCTTGATGCAAATCATTTTTCTTTACTTCCTTGCTCAAAGGAAGATATTTCGGCTATTGTTTCTCGGGGACATTTTTGTTTTCCTCCATTTGATCCGACAAAGGATGACGATCCCGTATCTTTGGATACATTCTTTTGCAATGTGGTTCCAAATGAGGATGAAGACCATTTTTCCAAGACTTACGAACTAGTAGAAAATAAATATCCCAAAGATATTCTTGCTTTGGCTAGTATTGCTAATTCAGGTTTTTCATTTGGTTCATATGAAAATAAGCCTATTAATTTGCGAAATTCTGGATATAATGAGGATTTTCCTTCTATTATGCTATTGGCTTTTGGTGTTCGGAGGGATTGTCAAGGTCAAGGCCTTGGATCTCTTGCTTTTAAAAAGTTGCTTCAGATGATTCGAGAATCTTCAATAGCAGGGGTTCGTTTATTAATTCTTCATCCACTCGAAAAAGCGGTTCCTTTTTATAAGTCGCTCGGTTGCGTAGAGGTTTTTAATGAAGAATTTCAAGATGAAGTAGAATCAATGTTCATTGATGTGTGGCATAAGGAGTCTTTCTCATGAATCGTATTAAGCTTGTTGGTGTCAATTACGATGGGAATATGCGGCTTTGGCGCGGTCCCGAAGTGAAAATCAGCGTGTTCGCGTCGCGGCATTTTGATGCGGATGATTGTCGCCTTGTGCAATGGGCGGCAGAGATGGGTGAAACGCATCGGTGCCTTGTGGGGACGTTCCACTCTAAAGCGGAGCAGCGGATTTTGGAGGTCGCCCTTGCGAACGGGGCTTTCGCGGTTTGGCTTCGTGGATGCTCGCTTCCTGATTATTATAGTGGGCCGTTGTGGAATGCGATGGCTGAAGATCGAATGCTTACGATTTCGTGCTTCCATATGAAACACCATACGCGAGATACAGCTCGGTACTGTACACACTTGGCTGCGATGTGCTGTAAACGTCATGCGTATTTCTTGAAAGAAGACGATTTACTAATCATCACCGCTGACCATGGTAATGACCCAACTTGGACAGGTACTGACCACACTAGAGAAAAGATTCCTCTTCTTATTTATAGTAAGAGCATCAAGAATGGTGGTTATTACCCAGAAAGAATGTCTTTCGCCGATATTGGCGCGACAATCCTTAAAAACTTCAACATTGAGAAACCTGACTACCTATTGGGTACCCCAATAGAAGAGTTATTCTAATATATATTAGAAAAAATGTGAAAAAAGGGCCTAATATTAGGTTCTTTTTTCATTTATTTA
>CACYRP010000091.1 GCA_902776765.1 Fibrobacter succinogenes | reverse complement strand
CGCTCAGCACGCTTCTGACCGTTTCCATCTGAAGGATGCAGGCAACATTTACGGCCGCCTCACCAATACCACGCAGGACGTTTTTGAAAAGCGCATCGCTGCTCTCGAAGGTGGTATCGCAGGCCTCGCAGTCGCTTCTGGCGCAGCAGCTCTTACTTATGCCATCACGGCTCTCGCTCGCAAGGGTGACCATGTGGTTGCACAGCGCTCCATCTACGGCGGCACCTACAACCTTTTGGAACATACGCTTTCCAAGTTCGGCATCGAGACGACTTTCGTTGACATCCACAACTTGAAGGAAGTCGAAGGCGCTATCAAGGACAACACGAAGCTCGTCTTTATCGAAACTCTCGGCAACCCGAACTCCGACATCCCGGATATCGAAGCCATTTCCGAACTCGCTCACAAGAACAAGATTCCGGTCGTGATCGACAACACCTTCGGTACTCCGTACTTGATTCGTCCGCTCGAACATGGTGCTGATATCGTCGTGCATTCTGCAACGAAGTTCATTGGCGGTCACGGTACGACTCTCGGCGGCGTGATTGTTGACGGTGGCAAGTTTGATTGGGCTGCATCTGGCAAGTTCCCGCAGTTCACCGAAACGAACCCGAGCTACGGTGTGCCTTTCACCGCAGCAGCTGGCGCAGCAGCTTACATTGTTTACATCCGCGCTATCCTTCTCCGTGACGAAGGTGCAGCAATTTCCCCGTTCAACGCATTCCTTCTCTTGCAGGGCACTGAAACGCTTTCGCTCCGTCTTGACCGTCATGTGGAAAACACCAAGAAGGTTCTCGAATTCCTCTCGAAGCACCCGAAGGTCGCCAAGGTCAACCACCCGAGCTTTGCAGATCATCCGCAGCACGCTCTCTACCAGAAGTACTTCCCGAACGGTGCCGGTTCCATCTTCACGTTCGATGTGAAGGGCGGCCAGGCAGAAGCCTTCAAGTTCATCGACGGCCTCAAGATTTTCAGCTTGCTCGCAAACGTTGCCGACGTGAAGAGCCTCGTTGTTCACCCGTATACAACAACCCACTCCGAACTCACTCCGGCTGAACTTGCCGAAGCTGGTATCTCTCCTGCAACGATCCGTCTCTCCATCGGTACGGAACACTACGAAGATATCATCAACGACCTCGCACAGGCACTGGATAACATTTAATAAAAACATCAATAAGGTGATAGGTTGTAGGTGATAGGTTGTAGGTCAGTCAGGCGGCTTTGCCGCGATTATAAACCTAACGCCTAATCCCTAAAACCTAAACCCCTAACAAAAAGGATTCTACCATGTCAAAGATTTACTCTTCTGCTGACCAACTTATCGGTCATACCCCGCTTCTTGAACTTTCCCACATCGAAAAGGAAAACAATCTCCAGGCTAAGATCGTGGCAAAGCTTGAATATTTCAACCCGGCTGGATCTGTCAAGGATCGTATTGCTAAGGCGATGATTGACGATGCCGAAGCTTCAGGCAAGCTTAAGCCGGGTTCAGTGATTATCGAACCGACTTCTGGTAACACCGGTATCGGCCTCGCTTCTGTCGCAGCGGCTCGCGGCTACCGCATCATCATCGTGATGCCGGAAACCATGAGTATCGAACGTCGCCAGCTCATGAAGGCTTACGGTGCAGAACTTGTTCTTACCGAAGGTGCCAAGGGCATGAAGGGTGCAATCGCTCGCGCAACGGAACTCTCTCAGGAAATTCCGAACAGCTTTATCCCGGGCCAGTTCGTGAACCCGGCAAACCCGGCAGCTCACAAGGCTACGACCGGTCCGGAAATCTGGGAAGATACCGATGGTAAGGTTGATATCTTTGTCGCAGGCGTTGGCACTGGTGGAACTGTTACGGGTGTTGGCGAATATCTCAAGTCCAAGAATCCGAACGTGAAAATTGTTGCTGTTGAACCGGAATCTTCGCCGGTGCTTTCCAAGGGCACGGCTGGTCCGCACAAGATCCAGGGTATTGGCGCAGGCTTTATCCCGGATACTTTGAACACCTCTGTCTATGACGAAGTGCTCCCGGTCAAGAACGAAGACGCATTCGCCGCAGGCAAGGCAATCGCCAAGGCAGAAGGCATCCTCGTCGGCATCTCTTCTGGTGCTGCTCTTCACGCCGCAATCGAAATTGCAAAGCGTCCGGAAAACAAGGGCAAGACCATCGTCGCACTCCTCCCGGATAGCGGCGACCGTTACCTCTCCACTCCGCTCTTCGCTGACTAATAATAAGTAGGCAGTAGGAAGTAGACGGTAGGAAGTGATTAGATAATATTCGGTAAGTGCTTCGCGGTTCCATGCGCCACGCGGTAGAAACCGAAAACATTATTAAGATGACATATCATTGAGTGAAAACGCTAGAAGGTTCCATTCGCCTATCTAGCGTTTTGTTTTTTGCGTCATCCTGAACGCAGTGAAGGATCCAGTTACATAATTGATAAAGGCTTACAAATGTCACAGAAAAAGCGTGTTGCGGTTGGATTGTCGGGCGGTGTGGATTCCGCCCTTTCGGCGTATTTATTGAAGAAGCAAGGCTACGATGTGATCGGCATGACGATGGCCACGTGGGACGGTTCCGTGAACATGCCTGCTGTCGAAGGGCGCGAAGGCTGTTACGGCCCCAGCGAAGACAAGAATATCGAAGAAGCAAAACTTGTCGCAGAACGCCTTGGAATTCCACATTATGTTGTTCCGGTCGCCGAAGAATACAAGCACAGGGTTCTCGATTATTTCCGCGCGGAATACCGTGCTGGGCGAACGCCGAACCCGTGCGTACGTTGCAATCAGAATATCAAATTCGGTGCGCTGTTGCATGCAGCCCGCAAGATGGGAATTGAATTCGACTACTTTGCGACAGGACATTATGCACGAATCGACTTTATCAATCCAGATGTTCCGTTTTTGTACGAAGCGTTTGACGAGCACAAAGACCAGACCTACTTTCTTTCGCGACTCACGGCGGAGCAGCTTTCGACGGTGATTTTTCCGCTGGGCGGCATGCAGAAAGCCGAAGTGAAAGCGCTTGCCAAGGAAATTGGCTGGGACGATTTCGCTACGAAACGCGAAAGCCAGGACTTTATCGAATGCGGCGATTACTCAGTGCTGTTTGACGAGAGTGACAACGTTCCCGGAGATTTTGTCGATGTGAACGGAAAAGTTCTCGGGAAGCACAAGGGAATTGTGCATTACACGATTGGGCAACGCAAGGGACTCAACATTGGCGGACAAGCAGAACCGCTTTACGTCGTGGCAATCGACGCGCACAAAAATCAGGTCGTTCTCGGCCCGCGAAGTGCTTTGAGCTGCACGGAAGTTTCCGCCATCGATTTGAACCTGATGGTTTCGGAAACATCGCCGTTATTGAAGGAACCGCTCACGGCACACATTCGCCTCGGACATAAAGGTGCTACAGCAAAAATTACGGAACTCGATACCTTCGCCGGCAAAATCCGCGTGCGATTTGACGAACCGCAATTCGCATCGGCTCCAGGGCAAGTGCTTGTGCTCTACGCAGACAAAGGCGTGGTCGCAAGTGCAATCATCGGGAAGTAAAAACTCAAATTTCCAAAAGCTCTCGCCCGATTTTACGGATTTCTTCACGAATAAGTTTTTCACGTTCCACAGACGGCTTTTTGGAACCGTTCATATACGCAGCCATCAACGACTGCTGTATTCCTAGCCGTCTTGCCACTTCGGACATATTAAGCGATTTAAATTTCGCCGAGCCACGCAATGGATATGCTTGCGGTTCAAAAATGCTATCGTAAGATAAATCTTCGTCTATTTCATCCCAGCGCAAGCCACCAAAAGACAATCTGAAAGCGGCACGTTGTTCCACACTAGCAGAACGAAGTCGTTCCGAGTCACGGAATTTCAAAAGGGCTGTACGCCCATCCTTTGCCGTTAGCAAAATTCCGCCCCTCACGAGTTCAGCGCTTTCGATGTCTCTTTTATGCATATTACGCATCCTTTCCAAAAAAGCGATTCCATTCCTTTTCAAAAATTTCCTTATTCTCTTCGATAATGGACTCTGCTAATTTTAAATCCTTTATTTTTAGCCCTTCATTTTTTTCCAATAAAACTTCTCCATTCTCGATTCCAAATTTCGCTATTCCATCAGAACTCTCTACATGAATATGAAACGGTTCATGATTGTTAGAATAAAAATAGAATCTAAGACCGAAGAGGATAAGCAATGTCGGCATTTATATCTCCTTTGAAGATAGGATATAATTTTATATCCGTCAATATAGTGTTACCTTTTTTTGAAGTTTTTGAGACTTCTATATTTTTAACACGCTTTTTTCGGAGATTTGGCCCACTATTTTTTTAAATTTGCAAAAAAAAATCCTACCCGATTGGGTAAGATTTTTCACTTTGAGATAGTTGGCAAAAAAATTTTAAATGGAGTAGTCTTTTTCCATCATGCCGTAGTCGATGAGAATTTGTTCCAAGCGGTCCTGCGTCATCGGCGTTGGGATAGTGAAGAGTTCGTTTTCGTCAATGTTCTTAGCGAGTTCGCGATAGACGTTAGCTTGGCTGCAATTCGGTTCGAAGTCAATCACGGTCTTCTTGCGGATTTCGGCCTGCTGCACGATGTTGTTGCGCGGCACGTACTGGATGAGTTGCGTGTTGAGTTCCTTGGTGAATGCGCGGAGCAAATCAAGTTCGTTATCGACGTTACGGCTGTTGCAGATGATACCGCCGAGGCGAACTTCGCCGCGT
>CACYRP010000090.1 GCA_902776765.1 Fibrobacter succinogenes | reverse complement strand
GAACAAGGACAATGGTTCCGGTAGCATCGCCGTGATGGTTGGCAAGAACGTTCAGGCCAAGGGCATCAAGGCTGGCGACATCGTCAAGGATCTCGCCAAGGCTTGCAACGGTAAGGGCGGTGGCCGTCCGGACCGTGCTCAGGCTGGTACCCGCGAACCGGAAAAGATTGCCGAAGCTATCGCTAACGCTAACAACTGGATTAGAGCAAAGCTCGGTGCATAATGTCATTCCCGCCTCCGAGCGGGAATCTCCTCCTATAAAAGGTGTTCCTCGCATTTATGCGTGGCGCCTTTTTTTGTTTGTGGACCGGGGGGCCGCGCGCTTCTCGGTTGCGCGTCTCTCGTAAAAAAGCAACAGCCTGTTGCTTGCTTTTGCTATAGCTTGGTTCTATATTATACTCGTCAAAAGAAATGATAAACGATTAAAAATATTTTATTTGCAAAAGGAGAATATTATGGAAGTACGAGAAGTTTTGCTTAAGTTGCGCTCGAATCAAAACCTGACCCAGGACCAGATGGCCGAACGCTTGCATGTAACGCGCCAAGCTGTGAGCCGCTGGGAAACTGGCGAAACCCAGCCGAATACCGAAATGCTCAAAGTCATCTCCCGTGAATTCGACGTGTCCATCAACACGTTGCTCGGCGCTCCGCGCCAACTCTTCTGCCAATGCTGCGGAATGCCTCTCAGCGAAGATTCCATGATCAGCCGTGAACCCAGCGGCGAATTCAACGAAGATTATTGCAAGTGGTGCTATACCGACGGTAAGTTTGTTTACAACGACAAGTCGGTCCTCCTCGATTTTCTGCTTTCGCACATGCCCAATCCCGACAATACTCCCGACGCAGAACGCCGCGCCTTTTTCGACAAACACCTCTCGCAACTAAAGCATTGGAAACAAGCGTAAAGCGTTTTGCACAAAATACGTATAGAAAAATACTATAAAACGCTATAGTTAAATATATCTTGCTGATAACTCTTGCTAATCCTATCTTTTGTGCGAAAAAATAGGAGAGTAAAAATGAATATCAGTAAGATTATTTTGTCTGTTGCTTTTGCCGCTATTGCTACGTTTTCTGCCGAAGTCATCAAGGTTGGTGCGACTCCGGAGCCGCATGCTTCCATCTTGAACTTGGTTAAGGATGACCTTGCCAAGGCGGGTTATGAACTCAAGGTTGTTGAGTTCACAGATTACGTGACTCCGAACGAGGCGCTGGAATCTGGCGAATTAGATGCCAATTACTTCCAGCATTTGCCATACCTCGAAAGTTTCAATAAAGAAAAGGGAACGCATCTTGTGAATGCGGGCGGCATTCATGTGGAACCTTTCGCACTTTATCCGTCGAAGAATTCCAAGAAAAAGGTCAAATCGCTTGCGGATTTGAAGAAAGGTGCAACGATTGCGATTCCGAACGACCCGACCAACGAAGGGCGCGCCTTGCTTTTGTTGCAGGCTGCTGGCCTTATTAAGCTTGATCCAAAGTCTGGCATCACTGCAACTCCCATTGATATTACCGAGAATCCGAAAAAGCTGAAGTTCAAGGAACTGGAGGCGGCTTCGCTCCCGCGCATTTTGCAGGATGTGGATGCGGCAGCCATCAACGGCAACTATGCGATTCCGGCAGGTCTTAATGCATCGTCTCATGGTTTGTTTGTTGAAAATGCGAGTTCGCCTTACGTGAATGTTATTGCGGTCAAGGCGGGTAACGAGAAGTCTGCAAAGATTCAGGCCTTGGTGAACGCCCTCAAGAGCGAAAAGGTCAAGAATTGGATTAAGGGCAAGTACACCAAGGGCGAAGTGGTTCCCGTTTTTTAGATTGCGTCAATGCAGCTTAGGCTCGAACATCTCAATAAAACATACACGACAAAACGCGCAAGCGTCACGGCAGTCAAGGATGTTTCCCTTGATTTTCCTGATAATTCCATCATCGGCATTATCGGCAAGAGCGGGGCTGGCAAATCTTCGCTGTTGCGGCTTGCGAGTTTGTTAGAAACTCCCGATAGGGGCGAGGTCTATTACGATGGCGTTCGTGTGGACCATTTGCCAAAAAAAGAGCTGAACCGCCGTAGGCTCGAAATCGGAATGATTTTCCAGAATTTTAATTTGTTCAGTTCTCGCACGGCAGGCAAGAATGTGGCGTTCCCGCTGGAACTTGCAGGTTGGAACCGCCGCGATATCGACGCTCGCGTCAAAGAGATGCTTGCGCTTGTGGGCCTTGAAGACCGCGAGAAGTCGCCGATTACAACACTTTCGGGCGGTCAAAAACAGCGCGTGGCGATTGCACGTGCCTTGGCGCCGCGGCCGAACATTCTTTTTTGCGACGAAGCGACGAGTGCGCTCGACCCGCAGACGACTCACGAAATTCTGGACTTGATTAAGAAAATCCACGCAGGAATGAATCTCACAGTGGTGATGATTACGCACCAGATGGAAGTGGTGCGCGATGCTTGCCAATATGTCGCTGTTGTAGACAAAGGTTACGTTATCGAGACGGGTGCGGTGTCGGATGTTTTCCGTTCGCCCAGGCACGAAATCACTCGTGAATTTTTGTCGAACATCCGTCGCGAAGAAATCACAGTGGATTCCGCTATCGCTTATTTGCAGGCTCAAGGTTACGAGGTGAACAAAAGATGAGTCCTATAACAGAACTGGTTTTGCAATCGACTTGGGAAACTGTCGTCATGGTTTTCTTTTCGACGTTGTTCGCGATTCTTCTCGGATTTCCTCTTGGAATTTTCTTATTTGTCACATCCCCGCGCGGTATCGCTCCCAAAATTATTCCGTATCAATTAATTAGCCGTATCGTGAATGTGCTGCGTTCGTTCCCGTTCGTGATTTTGATGATTGTGCTGTTCCCGCTTTCCCGTGTGGTGTTGGGTACGGCGATTGGAACTGAGGCAACGATTATTCCGCTATCCATTGCGGCGGCTCCTTTTATTGCGCGCTTGACCGAAACGGCGTTGAACGAGGTGGACAAGGGCGTAATCCAGGCGGCTGTTGCCATGGGCGCATCCAAACGTCAGGTGGTGCGAAAAGTGTTGATTCCCGAAGCGCTTCCATCGATTATTTCTGGTGTTACTTTGACTATAATCACGCTGATTGGCTATTCGGCGATGGCGGGGGCAATCGGCGGGGGAGGTCTTGGTGATCTAGCCATCCGTTATGGCTACCAGCGTTTCCGTACTGACGTAATGATCGAATCGGTCGTTATCATCATTGCGATGGTGGAGGTTATCCAGTTCCTCGGCAACAAGGCGGCAACTTTGGTGGTGAAATACCCTATCGGGAGTTTTGGACGCCAGAAAAGTCCTAAATAATTTCTTGAAACTTCTTTTTTTTTGTTGCAAAAAGCGTTTTTCTGCGGAACCCTTATTGCCAAGATTGCCTAATTATAATGTATAATTAGGGAGCAGGTTGGAAATATGGAGCCGTTATTTAATCTAGAAAGCATTTATGTTACAAACGTAATCGGGATAGTTCTGATTGCTGTCATGATTGTTTGTAATTTATGGCGTTTCCAGACGCGCAGCCGTGCGGACCAGAATTTGCTATTGATGATGTTCCTTGCTCTCACGAGCTGCATAGCCGACCCGATTTCTTATTCGATGAAGGGCGTGCCCGGCCTTGTTCCAAAGATTGCCGTTTATGCGACGAGTACGTGGCTTTTTGCGGCGAATATGCTTGCAAGCTTTTTCTGGGTGCGATTCCTTTCGTTCCATTTGAATGGTGGAATCCCGCGCCGTTCTAGAATTGTGCTCGACTCAATTGTTGCCGTTGGCATTACTTTGCTCTTGATAAATATCTTTACGCCGATTGTATTTTCTATCGACGAGAACAACCTTTATTCGAGAACTGATCTGTACGCTTTCTTCTTAGTGGTAGATTACTTGTTTGTCGTTTATAGCGTTGTGGTTTATATCAAGGCGCGCGCGAAAGGCGGCATTCTCAAGTTTTTCCCGATTTGGGTTTATATTGCGCCGATCCTTATCGGTGGTATGGTGCAGTCGCTTTACTACGGCATTTCCGTGATTCCGACGAGCATCGCGGTCTCGATTGCGGGCGTGCTTGCTAGCCTCCAGAACGAGATGATTTACCATGACCAGCTGACAGGTCTTTTTAACCGTTCTTATTTGAATTACCTGTTGGACAAGCTTACGGAACGGACGAAGTTGAACATTACGGGTATCATGATTGACTTGAATGGGTTCAAGCGTATCAACGATGAATTAGGCCATGCGGTGGGTGACGATGCGTTGGTGATAACGGCCCGAATCCTGAAATCGGCGGTGGGTAACGCAGGTAGCGTAGTTCGCTATGCGGGCGATGAATTTATTATTTTGTTGAATACTCAAGATGACGTTGCGATAGAAAATTGCCTTGCTCGAATCCGCCACTCTTTTGATAAATTCAATAAAGAAACGGACAAACCTTACAAACTTTTTATTTCCGTTGGATTCCACAAGTTCGACATGAAGAACGAAAGTGCGGATGCCTTTATTAACGCTGTTGATGAGCGCATGTACGAGGATAAAGAAGCGTTCTATGCCGCTCATGCTGAAATGAATCGCCGTAAGCGTTAACTTTTCGAGAGGCGTGAGCCTCTCTTTTTCTATCTTTGCGCAGTATGAAATTTGAAGAACTTCCTTTGGCAAATCCATTGCAGCGGGCCGTCCGCGCTGTTGGTTATGAAACCCCGACCCCGATTCAAGAACGTTCCATCCCGAGCCTTCTCGAAGGCAAGGATCTCTTGGGAATTGCTCAGACGGGAACCGGCAAGACGGCTGCTTTTGCGCTCCCGATTTTGCAGCGACTTTTGGATTCCGGGAAGTTCCGTTCTCCCAAAACTTGCCGTGCTTTGATTTTGTTGCCAACGCGTGAGCTTGCCATCCAGGTGGAAGACT
>CACYRP010000089.1 GCA_902776765.1 Fibrobacter succinogenes | reverse complement strand
AGCCCTCCGAAGAAAAGAAGCGTATTGAAACGGCTGCTCGTCGCAAGCGTCTCAAAGAGATTGCTGACCAGAACCGCAAGCGTCTCTACTAATTCGATTTATTAATCGAGCTTTGTTCAATTTAATGAGTTGTCGGCATGTGCTGATGACTCATTAGGTGTTTTCTAGACCTTTTTGAAGGAACTGTTATGGCAAGTGAACTTTTGACAAAAATTCTCGACGACATCAAGACTGCAATGAAGGCTCACGATGCCGCCTCCCTCGGAACGCTCCGTACGCTCCATTCAGATATCAAGAACGAAGCCATGAAGGCAGGGGCTGCTCCGGCTCAAATCATGGATACCATTACGGATGCCATGTGCATTGACGTTCTTGCCAAGAGCGTAAAGCAGAAACAGGAAGCCATCGAAATCCTCAAGAAGGGCGGTTTCTTGGACAAGATTCCTGAAGAAGAAGCTTGCATCGCCATCTACCGCAAGTACATGCCTGCCGAAATGAGCGAAGAAGAAGTCAAGGCTCTCATCGCCGAAATCAAGGCTGCAACGGGCGCCTCTTCTCCCAAGGACATGGGCAAGATCATGAAGGAACTTTCCCCGAAGGTCAAGGGCCGCTTTGATTCCAAGCGCGCCAGCGCCCTCGTCCAAGAAGCGTTGAAGTAGTAGACCGTAGGAAGTCGACGGTAAGAAGTGGGAGTGATTCCCTTGTTCCAACTTCGTCGTCATGGCGGACTGCAATCCGCCATCCTGTTTTGCATTGTCATGTCCGGCTTGTCCGGGCATTTCTTTTTATATTGAATGCGTATGCCCAATACCCAATCCAAAATCCAAGAACTGGAGCTGCTTTACAAGATCAGCTCTATTCTGAACCAAAGTCTTGATTTTGAAACCGTAGCGCATCCGGTGTTGCAAACGGTCGAATCGGTCATGGGTGTCGAGCATGCAACCCTTACTTTGTACAACCGCCATACCGGCGAAATTTCCATTGAAATTGCAGAGGGCTTGAGCAGCCGTCAGGCGAGCAAGGGCCGCTATAAAGTGGGCGAAGGTATTACGGGCCGCGTCGTTGAAACCGGCAAGCCGATTATCATTCCCTCTGTTGCGAAAGATCCGGACTTTTTGGACCGCACGGGCCGTGGAAAAACCGAAGACAAGGCGTTTCTTTGCGTCCCGATTATCATGGAACAAGAGGTCGTTGGCGCCTTGAGTGCCGACGAACACAATCCAGACGAAGCGAACCTCAACGACCAAATTCATTTGCTCGAAATCATTGCGCAGATGCTTGCGACTGCTGTGAAACTCCGCCGCCAGGCCCGCGAAGAGAACGAAATCCTCAAGGCCGAAAACGAGCGCATGGCGATGGAACTCAAGGCGCGTTTCCAGCCGGACAATATCATTGGAAAAACGCCTGAGATGCAACAGGTCTATACGCAGATTGACCAAGTGGCGCGAAGCCCGCTCCCGGCGCTGATCGTAGGCGAGGTGGGGACCGGTAAGGGACTTGTTGCAGAAGCGATTCATTTCCGTTCTGACCGCAATTTGGGGCCGTTTGTGCGAGTGCATTGCGCGGCCCTCCCGGAGTCCGTTCTTGACCGGGAGCTTTTCGGTAGCGAAAAGGGCGCCTTGGTCGGTGTCGTCAACGAGGCCCCGGGCCGCGTGGAACAAGCCGAAGGCGGTACGCTATTCCTCGATGAAGTTGCAGAACTCACACCGAACTTGCAGATAAAGTTGCTTCGACTTTTGCAACAGGGCGAAATGGAACGCGTGGGCGCTCGCTTCCCGAAAAAAGTGAACGTGCGCGTGATTTGTGCAACGACCAAGAACTTGCAGCAGATGGTTTCTGATGGCACGTTCCGCGAGGACTTGTATTACCAGCTCCACATTGTACCGATTTACGTGCCGCCTCTCCGTAAGCGCCGTACCGACATCGTACTTTTAGCGGATTACTTTGTTGAACATTATTGCCGCATGGTGGGCAAAAACGTGCGCCGTCTTGCTCGCGGCACCATCGAAATGCTCATGAGCTACCCGTGGCCGGGCAATGTGCGCGAACTTGAAAATGCGATTGAACGCGCGGTGCTGTTGACTGAAGAAGATGTCATCTACCCGCATCACTTTCCGCCGACAATCCAGACGGACGAAACCAGCGGAACACCCGTGAGCGGTAACCTCAAGCTGATGGTGGAAGCGTACGAACGCGACATCATTTGCGATGCCCTCAAGAGTAGCAAGGGCAAAATGGCTGCGGCTGCCCGTAGCCTTTCAACCACCCCGCGCATTCTTACTTACAAAATCAAACAGCTCGGCATCGAACTCGCCGCCTTTAGCAAATGAAAGCGTCGGCCGCAACCTTAAAAGGCGAGTGCCGCGACCATGCTTGCATGGGCATGGCTGAGCCGTAAGGTTGGCGCTTGTGCCAGGATGGGGAGGGTGCAGGGAGGGGCCCGTGCGGCCTTTGCAAAAGTGTGCAAAATGAGTGTCGCGGGAGGCTGCTTGCAGACTCTCATGACCGAATGCAGCCACGGACGCGTAAGCGTCAAAAGCATCAAAGGAAAGCATCAAAGGCGAATGCTGCGGTTGCACTTGTGCAAACATAGCTGAGCCGTAATTGCTGATGCTGAAAGCATCCACTCCGAGCTGGGGCCCCGCCCATCCTCCTAAAAGCTGTAATCTATAGCATCTCTTTCGTCTGTAGGACCGAAGGTCCGTTCTTTTGTCTTTCGTCTAATTTCTATAATTACTTTCCATGGAACTCACTCAGCTCAAATATTTTTTGGAGGTCGCGCGCACGGAGCATGTGACGCAAAGTGCAAAGAACCTCTGCATTGTGCAGCCGGCACTCACGCAAGCGATCCACAAGCTCGAAGACGAACTCGGCGTTTTGCTGTTCAAGAATGCTGGGCGTAATATTAAACTCACCGATAGCGGAAAGTTTTTTTACGAAAAATTGCTGCCACTTTACGAAAACATGATGGCGCTCCCGGAACTTTTAAAAGAGACTGCGGACAAGCAGAACAACAATGTCAAACTGAATGTCCTTGCCGCCTCAACGCTCATTACGAACGCAGTCATTGAGTACAAACAGAGTAATTCAGATATCAATGTCGATATCGTGCAGAACGAAGAAACGAGCGTCTTTGATATTTGCGTGCGCACTTACGCCATTTATAGGCCGGAACTCGACAATACAGAAAGCGATGAGACTTTTGTCCATTCCGAAAAAATTTATTTGGCGGTTCCGAATACAGCGCAATACAAAAAGATGGATTCCATCTCGCTGTTCGATTTGAAAGAAGAAAAATTTATACGCCTTTACGGTTCAAAACAGTACCGCACGATTTGTAACGAGCTCTGCGATAGCATTGGATTCCATACAAATGTGACTTTTGAAAGCGATAATACCGCTGTTGTTAAAGAGGCTATTGCAGCGGGTATTGGGGTTGGTTTTTGGCCTGAACTTTCGTGGGGCAAAATGGACCACAAGCGAGTCAAGCTCCTTGAAATTACCGATACGGATTTTAAGCGCGATATCGTGATTTCGCTCCGTCGTAACAAGCAGGACAATTCCAAAACAGAACAGTTCTACGACTTTTTGACGAAGTATATTTTGCAACGCCAACAGAACAAGCACAAGTAGAATCGCGTTGTTTCATCCCGTCATGTTCGCGTAGACGAACATCTATAGCTCTGATTTTTGTAAACGAAAAAGCCTTCACGATTAACGTGAAGGCCTTTCTATAAAAGTACGATTCGATTAGTTGAAAGTAAGCGATGCTACCACTGAGAATGAATTGAAGGAGGCTTCGCCTTTATAAGAGGTAAATGTGGTTTTTGCTGAAGAGTGGTTGTACGATAATGCGACGCCTACACCTAATTCGTTGTTCACCCACCATTCCTTTCCTACGGACAGGTTAAAGCTGAAATTGGCGTCGTGCTCGCTGATGACGCTGCCGAGGAAGCAAAATTCGGAGTATTCTGCTAAACCGGCCGTAGCGCTTAAATAAATATTGGATTCATGTGGAATGTAGTATGTAATGCCTGCACCAAAGATGAGAACTTTGTATGCTTCATTTTCGAGAGGTATCGTTGTGTTTTGTCCCCTGTTGTTCGAGGCTTTGATGTCTGTAATAATAGAGTTTAAATTAATGGCAGCGTGCAAAATAAGATTGGGAACAATAGCTGCGCCTAATTTAAAACCTGATTCAAGCTTTGCACCTTTGCTTTCTATTTTGACACCTTCTGTCTTGAACTCGTTAAGGTAATTTCCGTAACCCAAACCGATTGTAGTGTTCAGGAAAAAACCGTCATGGGTTTTTGGTGCAGAAGTCGCAAATGCGCTAATAGCGGCAAGCGCGATAGACAAAAGAATTTTCTTCATAAATATTTTCTCCTTTTTTTTATGTAAAAACTTGGTTTTAAAAAAGCCTCTATGTTAAACACAGAGGCTCCATATAAGTTTTTATACAGTGATTAGTTGAACGTGTAGGATGCCACGATGGAGAACGAATTGGAGGAGGCTTCGTTCTTTTCACCACGATAGTTACCGTCAGCGGAGTGATGGGAGAACGAGAATGCCACGCCGAGAGCGTTTTCATCGTTCAGCCACCATTCTTTGCCGACGGTGATGTTGAAGCCGAAGCCGGCATCAAGATTGTCGAAGTTGTAGGAGTTGCTGTTTAGAGAAATGCTTATGTCGGTAATGCCGAAAGAAGCGCTGGCATAAATGTTTTGTTCGGGGACGACGTAATAAGTTAAACCGCCGCCGAGCATAAGCATGTTGAAACCGTCGTGTTCAAGAGACTCTTCGTCGCGCCCGGCTTTGAATTCGAGGTCTGAGTAAATGGCGTTGCCAATGAAGGTAAAATGAAGGATTAAGTTGGGGTATATAGTACCGCCGAGTTTAAAGGATGCCTCAAATGCTCCACCTTCGCATGTAATCTTGCCGAGACCGCCTTCAATCTTGTCTTCAAAGCTGGAATAACCTGCGCCCATTGTGGCGTTCAAGAAAAATCCATCGTGGGTTTTCGGGGCAGAAATAGCAAATGCGCTGATTGCGGCAAGAGCGATTGTCAAAAGAATTTTCTTCATATAATGTTTTCCTGATAAGTTTTTTGTGTTGCCCGCAAAGCTAATAAATCGGAAGCATTTTCAAAGCGTTAAAATGTAGAATAGAAGTAAAAAGGTGTTTACGTGTATCGTGATGATACGAAAATGGTTGTTTATACGTTGATACTCCTGTTTTCAAGAGCAATCGCCCTTCTTTCCTTTACTATCTTTACCCTCGTTATGATTATCCATTCCTTCAAAATGGGCTTCCAGTGATTAGCGGTTTAAACTTGTAATTTCCCTAACCACTAACCACCAACCACTAACCACTTACCTAATACCTAAAATGCAATTCCGTCCTGTAAAAGAACAGCTTGAAATTTTGATGCGCGGCGTTACTGACATTGTGCCGCAAGACGAACTCGAAAAGAAACTCCAGAAGTCCTACGATACGGGCAAGCCGCTCCGTATCAAGATGGGTGTGGACCCGACCGCTCCGGATGTGCACTTTGGCCATACGGTGGTGATGCGCAAGCTCCGCCAGTTCCAGGACCTGGGCCATACCGTCGTGCTCATCGTGGGTGACTACACCGCACAGATTGGCGACCCCAGCGGCCGCAACAAGGCCCGCCCGCGCCTTACGCACGAACAGGTGCTCGAAAACGCGAAGGAATACCAAGAACAGTTCTTCAAGGTCGTTCGCCGCGACCAGGTGGAAATCCACTACAACGGCGAATGGTTCTCTAAGCTCCCGTTTAGCAAGGTCACTGAACTCATGGGCCAGTTTACCGTGGCCCAGATGCTCGAACGTGAGGACTTCCACAACCGCTACACGGCTAACACGCCTATTAGCCTGCACGAGTTCATGTACCCGATGATGCAGGGCTACGATTCCGTTGCTATCCAGAGCGACGTAGAACTCGGCGGCACCGACCAGAAGTTCAACGTGCTCCGCGGCCGCGACCTCCAGATTTTCGAAGGCATGGAACCGCAGATTGGCCTCTTCATGCCTATCCTTCTCGGTACCGACGGCAAGGTCAAGATGAGCAAGTCCATCGGCAACTACGTGGGCCTGAATGAACCGGCCGACGTGATGTACCACAAGATTTACAGCCTCGCCGACAGCATCGTCGAGAACTGGTTCGAACTCCTCACCAACATTCCGCTCGAAGAAATCAAGCAGATGATGGCAGACATTGCGGCAGGCAAGATGAATCCGAACGATGCCAAGCACCGCCTCGCTATCGACATCGTAACGCAGTACTACGGCGCTGAAGCCGCCGAGGCCGCTGCAGCTAAGGAACGCGAAATCCACAGCGGTAACGCTATCCCGAGCGATGCAGCCGAATGCTCTGTCGAAGCTGGTTCTTATGGCGCTCTCGATCTCCTCGTAAACATCAAGGCTTTTGCTTCCAAGGGCGAAGCTCGCCGCATGGTGCAGAACGGAGGCGTGAAGATTGGCGGTGAAAAGCTCGCCGATCCGCAGGCTCAGATTGAAATCAAGGGTGGCGATCAGCTTGTTGTTCAAGTGGGCAAGCGTAAGTTCTACAAGGTGAACTTCTAAGGTAAGTAATGTCAAGGGAAATCTTAGTTCTCGGTCTCAATCCTGCTTGGCAGAGGGTGTTCTTTCTGGACAAGTTTACTCCAGGCGAAGTCCACCGCATCTCCAAGGTCAAGGAATATGCTTCGGGCAAGGGCATCAACTGCTGCCGCGTTTTGCAACTTTTGGGTGGCACTCCTCGCTTGATGCATTTCCTGGGTGCTGGGCATGGCGAGAAAATTTTTGACGAGCTTTCGGTTTGCGGCATTCAGCAAGTTCCAATCTGGATTCGCGAAAATACGCGCATCTGCACGACGATTGCCTGCAATGGCGATACGACGGAACTTGTGGAACCGTCCCCGATGCTTGCCGATTCCGAGAACGACGATTTTGCACAAACGCTAAACGACCATTGGGATTCTACGCAGTATGTGGCTCTTTGCGGAACATTCCCGCAGGGCTTTAATGCCAAGATGTTCAATGATCTTGACTTTAATGGCAAGCACATTTTTGTGGATGCTATTGATGGAATTGAAGACCTTCTTGCGAAAGGCGTGGACCTCTTGAAAATCAACATGCAGGAATACTGCAAGTTGCTCGAACGCTTGAGCATTCCGTTGGTCAAGTCGAGCCCGCAGTTCTGGAAGATGACTGCAACGGCGGTTCTTGAACGCCTTCCGATTAAGAATCTTGTCGTGACGGAAGAAGATTCACCGGTTCGCGCTTTCCGCCTCATGGAGAAAAAGTTCCAGGGCATTCAGCTCCAGCCGCCTACAATCACGGTTAAAAATGATATTGGCGCTGGTGACTCGTTCTTTGCGGGCTGGCTTTATGCTTTCGAACAAAACTTGAGCTTTGAAAATTGCTTGGCCAAGGCTACTGCTGTTGCAAGTGCTCGCTGCGAAGTCGAACGCCCGTGGAACTTGAGTATGGACCGGTCGAGCGCCTCGAATAAGGCCTTGTCATGGAAGACCGTTTTGTTCCTTTGTTTGCCTTTGCGTCAAACGCGGAATTCTTTGGAGTCTTCCCCGAATGTAAGACGTTTGTTCAAAAAAATATTTGTAAGGGCGAAATTATCGAATTGTCCGATAATCGCGGTTTTGCTGTAGTTCTCGGCGTTGGTCTGCTTGAATTTGCAACAAATTTGTCTGTTCTGCTTTCTCGTTTTTCGGCTGAAGGCCCGTTTACGCATGTGGTATTGGCGGGTATTTGTGGCGCCTATCCGGGCCGCGGTTTGGACGTCGGCGATGTTGTGCGTGTCGATTCCGAAAGGGTAGGGGATTTGGGCGTTGTTGAACGCGATGGTTCGTTTACGCCGTGGCATAAGGTTTGCGCGACCTCAGCGAATGGTTCCGAAAATGCGCAAAATCCGGCTTCCGCACTCGTTTACGAATCTTTTTCGCTTCGTGGCGTTCCTGCGTGGCTTGCGGGCTTAAGATCGGTTTCCGGGCTTAGCGTCAACTGTTGCTCAGGAACGGCCGCTATGGCTGCAGAACGTGTCCAAAATTTCGATGTTGATGTCGAGTCGATGGAAGGGGCGTCTTGCTTCTCGATATGCTCTGTGTTCGGCATGCCCTGCTACGAAATCCGTGCGGTGAGCAACTTTGCCACCACCCGCGACAAATCCACCTGGCGCATCAAGGATGCCCTTGCCGCATTGCAATCGCTCGTAAACTCGCTTTGAGGCAATGAGCTATGAGCTCGGGGCTAAAGCCCCTTCGGGCTCGCTTCGCTTCGGGCTTTTTTGCTAATTTCTAATTGCTTAACCTCAGAGGGCCGTAGGCCCGACCCCATACCTCAAAGCGCCGTAGGCGCGACCTCATACCCCTATGCAATTATCTCTCGGTATCTCCACTTGCCCTAACGATACGTTCATTTACGAAGCCTTGGTACATGGGCTTGAAAATTCCCCTTTCGAATGGAAGGTTACGTATGCCGATGTTCAGACGCTTAACGAAATGGTCTTGCGCAGCGAGCTGGATGTGGCAAAAATCAGTGCGCAGGTCTATCCGCAAATTCGGGATGCATACCGCTGTCTCGGTTGCGGAGGTGCTATCGGGTACGGCTGTGGCCCGCTTCTGCTGTCCTCCTCGGCAAATACGTTCAATCCCGAGCTCTCGACGACCCTTCCAGGTGCAAATACGACCGCAGCGCTCCTTTTCAAGTTCTGGTACTCCCACAAGTTCAAAAACGTTCCAAAACTCGATTACGCGCTCTTTAACGAGGTTTATCAGAGACTCCTGAACAAGAGCGCCCCCCAGGGCGTTACCATCCACGAACACCGTTTTACGTGGAAACGCGACGGCCTTCATCTTTTGCAGGACTTAGGCGCCTTCTGGGAGCAAGAAACCGGTTCTCCGATTCCTCTTGGGATTGCTGTTGCCAAAAAGGAACTCGGCTTTGCCGAAATCGAAGCGGTCGAGCGCGAAATCCGCCGCAGTTTGCAAATAGCCCGCCAAAGGAAGAATCCGGTGACGCCATTTATCGTGGAAAAAGCGCAAATCGAAGACGAAGAAGTCATCAAGTCCCACATCGCGATGTTCGTGAATGATTTTTCAGAAAATGTCGGAGACGCTGGTTGGAGGGCTCTAGAAAATCTGTGGTGGTTATCACACTGTTAATAAGTTGTTGAATTGTCCAAAACCTATGTAATAGTTTGTAAACGTAAACGTAATTTTGCAAAACAGCGAATTTTTAGCAAAAACTTTATTTATTTTCCAAAAAGCATCTTTTTTTGGAGTTTGCTTATGAGTTTAGTAAACGATCTTGAACTAGAAATTGAAAATTTCAAACGCGAATACGAGAAGTTCGAACGCGGCAACAAGTCTGCTGGCACGCGCGCGCGTAAGGTCTTGCAGAATATCAAAAAGACCTGCCAAGAGATCCGTGTTTCAATTCAAGGTGCAAAGAAGGAGGAGGAGAAGGACGATCTTCCGAGTGAGGATTGACAGATAAGTTATCCCTAAATGGTTATACCTGTGTAATTTTTACACGAAAAATGGCATTTTTGACGAAAAGTATTTGACTAAAGCCATTTATGAAGGTATATTCCCACATGGGTTTTGTGTTTGCCAAACTGGCAAGCGTATGTTTAACGAATTTAAGTGTTCTATGATTGGAGAAACGTAGCAGTATGACCCTAAAGAAACTGGTCTTAATTACGGCCGGGGCGATGCTTCTTTCAGGAACCGCCATGGCTAAGAATATCAACGTGCCAGGCGATTTCGCAAAGATTGCAGATGCTCTCGGAAATGCGGATGCCGGGGATACAATCCTTGTCAAACGCGGTGTTTATAATGAAAACATCACCTTGATCATGGGTGTTGTTCTTAAGGGCGAGGACCCATTGTCTACCATCATCGATGGTGGTCGCCGTGGTCCGACCGTCATGGGTACTTCAGGCGCCGAAATGTCGCACTTCACGGTGAGGAACGGTCTTGAAGGTATCCTTTGCGAAAACGCAGCCCCTTACATTCATCATTGCTATGTGATCGATAACCATGCAACTGGTATCGGTGCTTTTATTTCTCTGCCTTGGCTCCGCAATAACGTGGTCTACGGCAACCGTTGGTCTGGTATTCTTGCTTGGGGTGCTAAGTCTCTCGATGCTTACATCGAACAGAACGTTGTGCTTCGCAACGGCTACTCTGGCCTTGCTTTGAAGGGCCCGACCAACTTGGTCGCCCGTAACAACATCTTCATGGAAAACCACTACTACGGTGTGTTTGCTGACCCGGCTGCCGGTCAGACGAAGGTGGAATACAACAACATCTATAAGAACTACTATCCGTTCAACCAGTTCATCAAGGTGAACCGCACGAACGTTTCTTTGGACCCGAAGTTCAACAATCCGTCTCTCGGTAACCCGAACTTCTTCTGCCAGTCCACTTCCCCGATGCTTAAGCGCGGTAAGGGCAAGTTGGATATCGGTCTTACTGCAACTGACGTCGTCAAGGAAGAAGAAGTTGTCGAAGAAACTCGCAATCCGGATACCGATGGCGATGGCCTTTGCGATCCGTGGGTTTCTGAAGAAGGTCTCTCCGAAAAGTACGCCGGCACTTGCACGGGCTTCGATAACTGCCCGGAAGAAGCCGAAGACTTCGATGGTTTCCAGGACGACGATGGTTGCCCGGATGCCGACAACGACCGCGACGGTCTCTGCGACCCGTGGGTCGAAGCTAAGGGCCTGCTTTCCCAGTATGCTCACATCTGTAAGGGTGTGGACCTCTGCCCGGAACAGTCTGAATCTTTGAACAACTACAAGGACGACGATGGTTGCCCGGATGAAGTTCCGCAGCCGCCGAAGAAAGTCTTCGTTCTTGAAGGTGTGAACTTCGAATCTGGTAAGGCTACCATCACTCAGGACTCCTACATCTCCTTGATGAAGGTTGTCGATATCATGGAAACCTTCCCCGAAGCTACTTTTGAAATTGTGGGTCATACCGATAACATCGGTAACAAGGACAAGAACATGACTCTCTCCGCAGATCGTGCTAACTCTGTGAAGAACTTCCTTGTCGAAAAGGGCATTGCCGAAAGCCGTATGACTACAAAGGGCTTGGGCGATACTAAGCCTGTTGCTTCCAACAAAACACCTGAAGGTCGTGCTCAGAACCGTCGTATCGAGTTCATCCGCACGGATATTAAGTAAAGGAGTAGGTGATGTTGCGTACTAGTTTCATCAAGACGTCCGCTCTCGGACTTGCCGTAGCCAGCACTTCTTTGTTTGCAGAGGCCACCTACACGCCGAATAAGTATCAGCAGAATGACTGGTTTGCCGAATTTGGTGGTAACACCTCGATGTATGTGAACCCGGCTGGTATTTCTGAAACTGATCAGCTCGAATTCAGTGCTGCATTCTTTAGCACCATTAGTGGCGAAGCTAGCCAGGAATATGTCAGCTTGACATACCCGATTGACTACAAGCACACTTTGGGCTTCTCCCTTTTCGAAAACGGTGCTTCCATTGAAGGTGGCGAATCCTATAGCGAAATTGCCGCTCAGTTCGGTTACGCTTATAGACTTTTCCACTTGCTTTCTCTCGGTGTCGACCTCTCTGTCTTGTACATCAACCAGTTTGATGAACTCAAGCAGCTCACTGTCGGTGCTGACGTGGGCCTCAGCTGGAACCCGCTCGCTTCTTCGAAGTATGGTTACTTGCTCATTGGCGTTGCCGTGCAGAACCTCCTTGCTCCGGCAGTCAGCGAAGCTGATGGCGACGGTAGCTTCAAGTTTGTGCTCATGGGCGCTGACGATGCTTACAAGATTCCGACGAACCTCAACATTTCGTTGTTCTATCGCGGATTCAACCGTCTCCTCGAAATGAAGGCTGAATTCTCCCTCATTGATATCATTCATGATTCCAATGAAGGTGGTAAGGGTGCTAACCTCGAAATGAGCTTCACCTTGACTTACTACCTTTCTTCTCACCTTGGTGTTCGTGCTCGCTTCACTAAGGAAGGCTACCCGGTCATCGGCGCTACGGTTAACGTCAAGGATGTGAGCATCTTCCGTTACCTCGCTCTCGACCTCGAAATGTCTCACGACGATCTCTGGGCCAAGAAGAACCGTGGCTTTGTGTGGGCTGTCAAGCTTACTTCTCGCTTCGGTGATACCCGTGAAGAAAAAATCGGTGAAGAACGTTATCGCCGCTTGAAGATTGAACCTGAAAATGACTACCGCGCTGCAATGCGTCTGTACTTGAACCGTCAGTTCCTCGAAGCTGCTTATGCTTTCGGTAAGGTTCAGACCAAGTACCCGGCATTCCACTTGGTGGACCAGGCTGCATTCTACAAGGCAAAGTCTTTCGAAAACCTCCGTATGCACAAGGCTGCTAAGTCCGTCTACGAAGATGCTATCAAGCGTTA
>CACYRP010000088.1 GCA_902776765.1 Fibrobacter succinogenes | reverse complement strand
TTCACCGTTGATTTTGACTGGATTTGAGTTCAATGGAACCTCCCTACGTTGGCATTATCCAAATCAGGTTCGGTCGAAGTTTTCAACTTCCTCTCAGCCCGTTCTACGAGCTCCCGTAAACGCCATAAAATTAATTTCTTAGAGGCGGCCTTGACCTTCGGATCGTTCTGAGCGTCCTTGATCTTCTGCTTGATACCATCTTCGATGGACTTCTTGAGCTTTGCAGCGAGGTTCGGGAAACGATCTTCCAGGGAATCACTAAAGACAGCCGGCTTCTTTGCAGCAGGAGCAGCGCCCTTGCGCTTGCCGTTGAACGGGCGCTTTTTCTTGGACGGAGCCTTCTTAGCTTGAGATTTTTCTTGGGATTTTGTTTCCTGAGGCTTAACTTCTTCTGTGGATTTGACTTCTGCTTCTTCTGCCATAAATGTACCTCTTGGAAAATTGTTTAAGTTGACGGGCGCAAAAATAGTAAAAATTTGGGAAAATGCAAGTGGCGACTCAGGTTATAGGGGTTAGGTATTAGGTGTTAGGGGTTAGGGTAAATAATCATTTGCTACGCAAATTTTTAAAGGGCGGCGAAGCCGCGACTATTTCCCTATAACCTGTAACCTAAAACCTACGACCTATTTTCCAGCCAATGCGCGAGGACGGTGATGTCGGCAGGGCGGATTCCCGGGACGCGACTTGCCTGCCCAAGCGTGAGCGGCTTGTGAGCGTTCAGGCGCTGGCGGCTTTCGATGCTGATGGCAGAAATCGACATGTAATCGAGATCCGGCGAGAGCTTAACCTTTTCCATCTTCTTCTGGTCGTCGATTTCGCGTTCCTGACGGTCGAAGAATCCCGCGTAGAGTTCTTCGGCGTACATGTACCACTGGTCGCGGCGCGTGATTTGAGCATCGGGAGCTGCAACCTTGAAGAATGTTTCAGGATCAATGCCCGGGCGGCGGAGCACGTTGATCCAGCGGGTGCGCTCCGTGGCAAGAGCTTGTCCGCCCGCTTCGAGAATGATGTTTGCTTCATCCGGCGTTGCGGACGTTTCCGTAAATTTCGTCTTGAGGTCCGCCATGAGGTTCTTGCGGCGGTCCCAATCGAACCAGTCGCGGTCGCTGATCATGCCAATCTTGCGAGCCTTTTCCTTGAGGCGCATTTCGGCATTGTCGCTGCGGAGGAACAAACGATATTCGGCGCGGCTCGTGAACATGCGGTACGGTTCATCGAGCAAGATATTCACGAGGTCATCGACCATCACGCCGAGATAACTTTCGGAACGACCGAGAATGAAGGGGTCTTCGCCCTTGACCTTGAGCGCTGCGTTGATGCCCGCCATAAGGCCCTGCCCTGCCGCTTCTTCGTAACCGCTCGTGCCGCAGACCTGACCCGCAAAATAGATGCCGGGAACGTTCTTGCATTCGAACGTCGGATAAAGCTGCGTGGCATCCACAGAATCGTATTCGACCGCGTAACCGATTTGCAGAACCTTTGCGCGAGTGAGGCCCGGAATCGTGTGGATTGCAGCAAGCTGGATGTCCGCCGGCAAGCTAGAGCTGAAGCCGTTGATGTACACGCGCCCGATGTCAGCCTGTTCCGGTTCGAGGAACAGCTGGTGCCCGTCGCGGTCGCCAAAACGATTGATTTTATCTTCGATACTCGGGCAGTAGCGCGGGCCCTTGCCGTGGATACGGCCGCTGAACATCGGGCTATCCTTGAAGCCACTGCGAAGAATATCGTGGGTCTTGATGTTCGTGCGCGTAATCCAGCAAACGCAATCGTTGCGGATAAACTTATTGGCTTGGTCACCCCAGAATTTATCAGGCGTTCCGTTTTCGTCAAAATGGCGGTCGCTCATCGGCCACGGCTTATCATCGCCATGCTGCACGTCGCATTCGTTAAAATCAATAGAATCCGGGTCGAGGCGGCTCGGCGTTCCAGTCTTCAAGCGGCGCAAGCGAATTCCGTTCTTCGCCAAGCATTCCGAAAGTTTATCTGCACTCGGCTCGCCCACTCGCCCACCGATGCTCGTTTCAAGTCCGGTAAACATCTTGGAGGCAAGGAACGTTCCACTCGTAATCACAAGCGCGCGTGTAATGTAACGGTCACCGTTCAAGAGCGTGAGTTCCAAGCGCCCATCGTTCATGCGTTCGAACGCAGCAAGTTCGCCCTGGATCAGCGTAAGCCCTTGCAGACTTTCCATCGTCTCTCGAGCGACTTCGCTGTAATACTTCATATCGCATTGCGCACGCGGGCCCCAAACTGCAGGACCTTTGCTCATGTTGAGCATGCGGAACTGGATCCCCGCCTTGTCGGTCAAAAGACCCATGAGGCCGCCCAAAGCGTCGATATCGCGAACAATTTGGCCTTTGGCAACGCCACCGACAGCCGGATTGCAAGACATTCTGCCGATAGCGTTCAAGTCCATCGTAAGCATAGCGGTTTTCACACCAATCTTCCATGCGGCATGAGTTGCTTCAATTCCGGCGTGACCGCCACCGACAACAACGACATCAAATTCTGCGATAATCATAGACTTCTTTCTTTGCGATTCTTGCGCAAACGCGATTTTTTTTCGCAATTTAGAAAATATATGGCGCAACGGCTATATAAAAAACGAACTACAAAAAAGAACGCATCCCGCGTTTACGAGATGCGTTTTGATAAGACTGTGTAAGAGGATTCCCTCCCGGAACGGAGTCCGGGATGACAGAAAGCCTAGACCAAAGATTACTTTTTGGCCTTTGGCTTAGCGTCTTTCTTTACTTCCTGCTTCGGTTCGACCTTAGCGGAATCAGCAGCCTGCTTTACTTCGATCTTCCATTCGACGTTCTTGCCAGCGAGGAGTTCTGCAATTTCCTTCTTCAGGTCATCCTTTTCGCGTTCGAATGCGGCGTACTGCTTGTACGTGCCATCCGGATTCACGAGGTAAACCTTCGGAACATAACCATCGCTGTAAAGTTCACCGAACTGACGAGCTTCGTCCCACATAACGCTAACGTTATCATCGAACTTGGCATCGTCAATGAAACGACGGATACCCGGCTTGTTGTTACCACCGCTAGCGATAGAAAGCGTCGTGAGGCCCTTCGGTGCAAATTCCTTGGCAATTTCAAGAATCTGCGGAGCAGCGTGAGCGCAGTGACCACAAGTTGCAGAGAAGTAGAACATGAGGAGCGGCTTTTGAGCAAATGCGCTCAAGTCTTCACCCTTGACCGTAATACCAGAGGCCTTCACCTTGAAGTTCATCTTGGCAGGCATGCCATTAGCAAGCGTATCGCCACGAAGGCCGGCAACTTCAGCCTTGAGTTTTTCTTCTTCTTCCTTAGCCTTCTTCATTCTTTCTTCATTCATCTGCTTCGACTTTTCCATAAAGCGGTCACCGACAGCTTTCAAAGAATCGTCCGAAAGAGTCATAGTGAACGTTGTATCGCGAACGCGCTTGCCGGCATCGCGAAGACCGAGAACGAAATAGTCCCCGTCAAATTCTGTTTCGAACTGACGACCGATGCCATAGAACTGGTTACCAAACTGGAAACCGATCAAATAAGAGAATTTCTGCTGTTCAGAAGGAACTTCCGGGAGCGTCACTTTCTCATTCTTCACAGCCGGAGCGGCATTTACCGGCAGGGCCTTGCGAAGAGAATCCACGTAAGCGCGAATTTGATCATTGTTCAAGTTCTTCGTCACATTCGTATCCGGCTGGGTCTTGAGATAGCGTTCACGCATGGAGTTATGGATACGGCGGCTAATGACGCCAAGAGAATCGTGCGGGAGCTGCAACTTGAGGGTAGAATCCTTCATGTTGCCCAATGCATCATGGAAAGCCTGAACAACAACGTCTTCGTCAATGCCTTCGCCAGTTTGCCAAGGAAGGTTCGAAAAATTCTGAAGACCGAACTGGGCACCGAGCATGTATGCAAATTTCTGGTCATCTGTAGAATTCGGGGTTATAGCAGCAACTTTAGAAACCGGTTTCTGGGTTTCACCGCAAGCGATAAGTGCAAGAGCGGCGGCACCGAGAGCAATTTTTTTCAATTTCATTATATAGACTCCTTAAAGTCAAACACTAGGAATAACCATTCCTAATTTTGCATTCCAATATAGCATATTTTTTTAAGATGACCCCTCGATTTAGCGCAAAGAATCACGAACAAAGCCCTGTTTTGGGATCCCTTCGAGAACCCTGAAGGTTTCAGAACCTATCACAGCACCATCTTTATAAGCGGTTTCCACACGATAGGTCCCAACCGGGATATTTTTCTTTTTGGAATAGCTTCGATAACCTTGATCCCGCCCACCGCGAATAATCATTCGGCTCGATGTAATTTTATCCGTTAATTTAAATTTATTTGTGGAAGGTTCTTTGTAATACCAGCGAAATTCAATCGGAGCCTTAAGCTCTGCAGGTGCATAAACTGACGACATAAAATAAATTTCGTCACCCTCTTCTTTATGGATTGTCGTGCCCTTGAGCCCCATCCTCTGCCAAAAGTCTAGTTTATCTACATCGCATGAATACGTTTCACGATCAAAATTTTTACAGACGATTTGTTGCTTTAAAACAAGCGGAACAGGTGCTATCCAGTTGGCGAGATACGCTATTATTAGGACAAAACTAATGGATATAGGCGCAATCAAAAAACGTTTATAACGAGAGCCTTCACTCGAAGTTTTTAGCGAAGATTTCTTCCAAAGTAAATAGCAAATTCCAGCAGATAAAAGCGTGCTCAAAAAGAACCAAAACGTTCCCATTCCGTGAACCAAGTGCGGTATCAAAAAATTAAAGAACATCGTCCCGAGCAAGCAGAAGAACGCAAGGCAAACGCCAAAGTTTTCATACTTTTCCTTCAAGAATTCATTGCCGACGAGAAGAGCCGCTAAGACAAGTACAATGATAAACGACGCTATGGAACCTGAACTTTTGAAATAGCAAATGACGAGCGCGCTATAGAGGTTTCCGAAACAAAACTGCACAAGCCAAGTCAAACGGTCTATCCATGTTTGCGGCCATTCGTAAGACAAAGCCCTGTGGTAAAAATTTTGCAGAATTTTTGTATTGGACACCTCTTCATTATTGGAATCCTCTTCATTTAAGTCATCACTACAATCAACAACTTTTCGCGTGGCAATAAAGGATATCGAAAATAGCGCCAGCAAATAATAGAATGACAAAAAAATCAGGTCCGAGCCGTAAACCTTACTCCCGATGGTCATCGAGTCCCAACTGAATCCGCCTAAAAAAGCGAATGCTGGGAAAAACTTCTCCGTTTTTTGGACAGCGGATTTTTCCCGCAACCTATTTAAAAATTCCATGACTGCAAAATACAAAAAAAGCTAAATTTTCGCCGTAAAATTTTAAAAGGTCATTACAATGAAACTCTCCAAGTATTTCTATGTCACGCTCCGCGAAACGCCGAGCGATGCCACCATGCCCTCCCACATCTTCCTCATGCGCGGCGGCTACATCAAGCCCGTCTCTACCGGTATCTACTCCATGATGCCGATGGGTTTCCGCGTGATCCAGAAGATCGTAAACATCATCCGCGAAGAAATGAACAAAATCGGCGGTATCGAAGTGGACTTGCCGGTGGTGCAGACTGCTGAACTCTGGAGCGAATCCGGACGTTACCAAGCCATTGGCGAAGAACTGCTCCGTTTCAAGGACCGCAATAACCACAACATGGTGCTGGCCATGACCCACGAAGAAGCCATGACCGACCTCGTGCGCTACGTGCTCAACAGCTACAAGC
>CACYRP010000087.1 GCA_902776765.1 Fibrobacter succinogenes | reverse complement strand
GCCTTTTCTCCGATTGCAGAGCATGATGCCTTGTAGTCATTGCTCTTTGTATCGAATGTCGTTGCGCAGAAGGGCTCTGCTGTAAAGTCGAACTTGGCGATATAGGCTCCGGTTCCAATCTTGTTGCCCTTCTTTGCAACCGGCGCTATGTTGTCCTTCGCGGCCCATTCCACGTTAAGTTTCAGGGTGCCGTTATCGGTCAGGCTTCTAATCATCGCGAAGTTTTCTCTCGGGATATCCAACTTGTAGGTATTCACATATTGGCCAAGGTTATCGTAGAGGTCCGTGACAATCTTCAGGTGGAAATCATACATTGGCTGCCCGTCATGAGTCTGGAAACCCGCAGAAGGCATCACGACCTCGATTTCGAAATTCGGGCCAGAGCCAAAGTATGCAGCTGTATCCACTTGGCCGAGGATTGTTCCGTTTGCGCTAATAAAGGTTCGCTTACCGTTGATGATTGCGGATGTAACGAATGCGTCGTTGATTGTTTTTTCTGGACGGCCCATGTATGCACCGGCCTTCGGCGTTGCTACAGGCTTCGTGAGCGTAACATCAAAGCGGATGTTGTCGTCACCCGTGATACGCACATAGGGGTTTGCTGTTGTTGGGGCATTGCTGTTCTTGTCGATGTAGGCCGCTCCGAGAACATCCGGGACGAGGCGCACTCGGTCGCCAGCATAGAATACATTGGATTTTTCGGCATAGGTAAAGAGCTGTGACTTGCCTGTTCCTTGCGGTCTTTCGAGCGGAATGTATTCGGTTGATGGTGAGTACGCCATCTTTGAGCATGCGTGCCGATGCAATGACCGGAGCGCACTTGTCGTACAATGTGTAGTTCGTTTCGAAGAATCCGTTTGCTACACCTTTCATCGGGGATACCGTTCCGTTTCCGTCTTTTTCTCCGCTTGTGGAGCCGTACGGATAGGCATGTGTTGCCGGGATTGTGATGTCGACAATGCTATATGTGTTGACAGAATCCTTTACCGTGACCGAGTCGACTTGAACTTGGAACGGTGCCGAAACGGAGTCGCGGATGGTCCAGTAAGATTCCTTCGGGACGATTACACCGCCGGTAGTATCGGCTGTGGTGATAAAGCTGCGCGTGATGCCTGGGTTACCCCAGATGGTCACGATACTGTCGAGTACATCCTTGGTTTTGAGCTTTCTTTCGAATATGATGTGGACTAAGTCCGGAATCCCATCGCCTTCCTTGTCGACTATTTCGGCATAGTAAACAGGAACTGGGCGAGAAATGAGCGTTACAGGAACACTCGGGTTGCAGCCCAGTGGGTTGATCGGATTGAAGTTTTGGTCGGTAATCATGAATCCGCCTGATGTTCTTGCACTAGCCATGGCGCCAATTGGAACAAGCGAATTGTTGGTATTGCCGCTGATAATCAACTGCCAGGTCTTGCCGTTGTTTGTCGTCGAGGCGCTTCCGACAACTGTTGGTGCACCAGTAGCTCCTGCGATGGCGAGTGGCCATTCGTTCTCAGACGAGAAAATAACCGGTTCGGAGAATGCTATCATGACCGTGTCGAGGCCGCTGTCGTCACTATCCGATTTTTCGAGAATCGATACGCTTACGAGTGTGGGGAGTATGCCATCCGAAATCTTGATGGATTCGGCGTTAGCTGAGCCCTTGTCGGTAACGTATGTTGTAATCTTGCCCGTCGGATTTGCGTTTGTCGGGATGAGGCTTGTGTCGATGGCAATGAGGACTTCGTTCTTGTCTGCATAGTTTGCAGCGACAAGCGCAACCTTGACGGTATCTTTCATGCCTTCGATAAAGTAGCGGATACTGTCAAGCGTGTAGCCATCGGCAAGCTTGTTCGTGAACGTGATTCTCAGCTGATCTGCCTTGTTATCGCAGTTGCTGTCTTCGGCGAGAGCCGTTTGCGGTGACGGAACCTTGGATTCTGCGAAGAACGAATACGTAGAAATATCTTCTTCGTCACTTGGGTCGGTGTAGATGACTTGAATTGTATCACCTGCAAAGAACGAAATTTCAGAAGTCTGATTTCTGGATTCCTTGCTGTGGCTGATGGCGGTAATTGGTTCGCTAACAAAGCGTCCGGGGGTCGCCGGGTCTGCTGTTAAAGTAACCTTGAGAAGGTCGTTCTTCTTCTTGTTGAAGACTTGAACTTCGAGTGTTTGTGGATTGCTCTTTTTCTTGTCCTCGTCCTTCAATTCGATAATGAATTTGGTTCCTTCAGGATCTGCTGGGCTTATTACCGGATTTCCTGTTGTTGCATCTTTAAGGACTAGGATTGATGCCGTTGCGTCGCCTTTAGAGAAGTTCACCTGGAAGTTCCTGTTCTCAAATGCGCAACCGCCATTTTCGGTGCAGGCGTCGCATGTGGGATCGGGACCTGCAAAGATGGTGATGTCAACCTTGTTGCTGCCGATTGCCATCTTCACAGGAATATCGAGAATCCATTCGTCTGTTGCCATATCGTACTTTGCGACATAATCTGATCCAGCTTCGTTCAAGATCCATCTTTCGGTTCCTTCTGCAAAGACCAAACCGGTTACTTTGACACCGTTTGCCCAAATTTTTGTTACATAACCGCCATCGGTTATTTTTACTCTACCCTTAACATGGACAACGCTGCTGGGCTGGTCCATTTCGATATGGGAACCGTTGGAAAGGTTGAACGGTGGATCGAGCTTAAGGTCCATTCTGTAGTTAGCCCTCTTGGTTTCCATTTCTTTCTTGGATGGGCTGAAACCCCAGATAAATTGGTCTTTACGATAAACGGCAATATAAGGATTTATAGGTACGTTGACGTCCAAATCGCCATATTCCTTTTCTTCGACGGGCATGCCATCATAATCGGCACCATCTTCTAGGTAAGTATGCGGACGCCAAGACCAGTCGCCAGAGTTCTTGCTAAAGCGTTTCTTGCCGGGCTGACGTAATGTTTCGCATGTTTTGTAGCCGTCGTTCGAAATGCCATAAGAGAAGCCAAAGTCTACACGGAGGCGGGACTGAGACTTGATAACGGTGGAGCCAAGCGGGGCCGGGAAGTAGTAGGAATATTTACCTGTAGCCGGGTCATAAGTGTCGTCCAGACGGACTGGCAATGCAGCGCGCAGCAAGTCTCTGAGTTCGCGGTCGTTTTCGCATGGTACGCTAAACCCAGCTTCATCGTATGCAAAGCAAATATCGGAGTCAATCAAGGTGGCACATCTTTCGACTTCTTCTGGCAATGCGTTGAAGTAAAGGCGGAGTGTCAAGCTGTCGAACGGTCTTGCTTCGTTGTTGTAAATGTTCAGGTTCAAGAAGTCCATATCGGTAAAGACGTACTGGTAGCCGCGAACGCTAAAGTCGTACCACCTTACGGGAGTCTTGAACTTAAGGAGATCTCCCTTGTCGTTGAGGTTGACAATGATTCCATTGCTTTCGACCATGTAATAATAGGTTGTGCTTTCTTTAAGTCCACCAATTTTGACATAGTGGAATTGGGTCGGGATTCCGGAGACGTCTGCGTTACCGGCTCCAGTATTGTGGGCAAATTCTGCTGCTGTCGCATGCGGTATGGTGTCCCAGTAAACCTTGGATTCGTATGCGCCATTGGGGGTGTACCACATGATTTCTGCACTATCGGCCGTGACGTTACAGACGGTAACATTTACAATGTTTGCATCTCCGAGAGTGGGCAATGTTGTGAATGCAAAAGGTGTTTGCGTGCTATCGACGCGGAACTTAGTCTTTGTGTTTTCGGGCTTATATGCGTTTGCTGCCGTGGCATAGAAGTAGTAGGTCGTGCCTGGTTGCAGATTGTGAAGAACGATGTCGTGTAGGACTCCTGCTGTACTGTCTGTAGCTTCCAGGTTGTACACGCCTTCGGTTGTGCCGTAAGAAATGACTGATGTACCGCGTTGGGTGAGCTTGACTCGGATAATGGCGGAATCCACGCCTACATAGCGCGTTTCTACACTGATATCCGGAGCTAAGGTCTTGTCGATTTTTTGAGAGGCTAGGCTTACTGTACTTACGAGTGTTGCCGATGCATCAATGCAGATTTCGGACATTTCGTAGTGTTCCCAAGAAAGTTTTTCCGGTTGGTTCATTTTTTTGTTAGGAGGAACTGCTCCGTAAAGAGCTCCAACCGGGACTTTGTAAAGGTAATTTGCTCCCGGAACGTTTTTGCCTTCGGGGTTTGCTGCACGATGGTGCGGGTGGGCATCGTTCTTGTCGCCAACGCCCATGATAAAGGAAATATCCCACGGGTTCACACCAAGCAAGTAGTTCAACTGATTGATTCCGAATTGTTTTGCTTCGGCGGCTTTCCAGTTTGGGGTTCCCATTGCAGGGAGTGCAATACCCTGTTTTTCGATATCAGCGGCAACATCGGCGTAGGCGAGAACTTCAAAAATATCACCAGCGCGGTAACGGTTGTAAATCCATTCCTGGTCGGTATGCATTGTGTACCAGATTTTGTCATAGACAACGGAACTTTGTTTCCAAATGTTGGGCACGTTCGGGAACAGGAACGTTTCGCTGACTCCTTCATCATAGCGCATGTCGCCAAGGTTTACAATCATGTTGGCTACACAGTCTTCAACGGCGTTGAGCCATTCTGTTTCGGTAAGGCCGTATTCGTTAATGGCCTTGGTCTTGTCGGAAAGAATTAACTTATAAAGGGCATAAAGAGCGTAAGAATAGGCGTTTGCCCAGCTTGTGTTCTTGGTATTCTTCAAGAAGGCTTGGTTCTCTGTAACGAACCATCCCCCTTCAAAAAATCCGGGACCTCCATTTTGAGAAATAACTTGTTCTCTGAACATGTTCTTGTTGCGGATCATGTCATCGGCGTATTCTTTTTTGCCTGTGGCGTAGAGAAGGCCTACGGAAGCAATGGCCATGTCGTCAACAAATTCGTTGTTTCCCTGATATGCCGGGGATGGAATTGCCAAAACAAATCGGTTACCTTTTTCATCGGTGGTTTGACCATGATGAACAAAAGGTTTTCCGCCGTCATAGGTATTTTTCCCTTGTACCAAAGACTTGGCAAAGTCGTACATCTTTTCGGCAACCATGATGCAGCTATCCGCAAAGTCTTTGTATTCAGGGAAATTGTCCCTATACATCTTGCCAATGATGGCTAGACCTGCTGCGGTTTCGCCACCAACGTTCGCGCCCACTTCTGCTTGGCGGACTGGTCTTGAGGCTGGTCCGCCTCGATCTGTTGCCGCATTAGAACCGTCTATTGGCAAATAGTCCTGATTTTCAGGGAGACCCCACCAGCCATGGTCGGAGCCGCTGCTTCCTATAGAAAGAGCCATGTCGTCAACGATGCCTTTGGCACGAACGAAAGATCGAAGTACAAAGTCGGCGCCATGTTTGGCTTCGCGGAGCATGTCCGGGATACCATCTGTAATGGAGGTTATGCTCTGGTTGAAGGCGTAGTGGTCTTCGTCAACATCGGGGTTGGCTGCTGCCATTAAAGCCATGACCATGAACGCGTACATCTGGGTCTGCGATTCCTTCAAATGGTCACCGCAGTCGTAGTAACCGCCTTCAAGTGTTCCTGCTAGAGATGCATCGAAATACCCACGCCCTTCTAGCGGTCCTTGCGTCACCATGCCGCCGCCATCCTTTGTATGGCTTGGTTTGCGGTTGCGGAACCAGCTTTCGGAATGTCCGCTGCGGTTGATGCCGTAGAACTTGAGTGCGGCATCTTTCACCATGGAGTAAACTTTTTCAGAAACGATGAATGTACTCGAAATATTGTTGCCGACCTTGATTCGGAGACGAGTTTCGGTTGGAACTCCTTGCGGAATGTTGCCGAACATGAGTTTTCCAGAAGGTCCTGTTGTCGATACCTTATAGCGTTTTTGGTCTGCTGTAGCGGCGTTTGTTCCTGCGATAATTGTCCATTCGGAAGACGTTGTGCTGCCGGTGGGCTTAAGTGTTCCTGTGAATGCCGGTACGAAAGATTTTCCGTTAATATCGACGACTTCAAAAGTAGTCTCGTTACCAACGTAGTAGAACTGGCGTTCGGGGTCGCTTTCCAAATAACCCGCCTGGTTCACGCGAATAGGGGAAATTTTGACGTTCATGGCGTCCAGGTACGCTTGGTCTAGCGTATCGGGAACCAACGCGCTGGGTTCGTATTCTTTGGGAGTCAGTCTTGTTGGCAGCACATTGTGCTTTTTCGTAATGACTTTCGATGTGTCGAAATCTTTGAAAACAGTGCTATCCCATGTCAATGGGAACACTGGTCGAAGCAATTCATAAGGAGTAGGATCATCCGCCATTACAGAGGTGGCTGTGCATAGTGCTAACAGGTACTTCTTAATACTCACATGGTCTCCTTTGTATAACCAAAAAAGCGGGCAAAAACGCGTTTTGCCCTCTGACTATAATCTCTCAAAAGATAAAATAGATTATTTATGTAAAAATGTTTTGATATAAAAGCTTTTTTGTTCTCAAATTATACTCAGAAATTAGACGATTTTTCTTTAGTGTATTATACGGATATTTTTTAAGGATATTTGTAGTAAAATGATATGATTGACGTGTATTTATAGAGAAGTTTTGTAACTATGAATTTACAAACGAAATAAAAAAGCCGCCAAAATGGTTAAATTTTGGCAGCTCCGTGGTTCTTATTTCTTTCTCTTGAAACCGAGAGTCTTTGTCTTGCTGTCTGTTGTTCTTCCCGCCTTTTCTCCGATTGCAGAGCATGATGCCTTGTAGTCATTGCTCTTTGTATCGAATGTCGTTGCGCAGAAGGGCTCTGCTGTAAAGTCGAACTTGGCG
>CACYRP010000086.1 GCA_902776765.1 Fibrobacter succinogenes | reverse complement strand
TTACGCTTTTGGCGATGGTCCTCGCGATTGGCCTTGTCGTGGACGATGCCATTGTGATTGTGGAAAATATTTATCACAAGATAGAAAGTGGCATGACGCCGAAGCAGGCGGCAATTGCTGGAACAAATGAAATCTTTTTTGCTGTGATTGCAACGTCTGTCGTGTTGATGGCTGTGTTCATTCCGGTGCTTGCCCTGGGCGGTACGACGGGCCTTTTGTTCCGCGAATTTGTGGCGGTGATGATTGGAACCGTGTTCCTCTCGACGCTTTGCGCTTTGACACTTTCGCCGATGCTTTGTTCTAAATTCCTGAAGCACCAGAAGAAAGGCCGTTTCTTTAAGCTCACGGAACCGTTCTTTGACTGGCTGAACGGGATGTATTCACGTTTGCTTGGCGGATTCCTCAAGTGGCGCTTGCTGTTGTTCCCGATTGTGGCTGTTCTCTTGTTTGGAGCGTATTTCTGCTTCAATAACATGAGTAGCGAAATGGCGCCGACCGAAGACTCCAACGCTGTGATGGTGAACATGAGCATGCCCGAAGGCGTGAACCTCTCGCGCACCAAGCGCATGGCCGATGAATTTGTCGATGAAGTGACTTCGATTCTCGATTCCAATGAATACACGGAATTCCAGGCGGGTGCTTGGAATGCGGGCAACTCGAGAATGCGTTTGTTCTTGAACGACGATAAGAAGGCTCGTCGTCCTCAGAGTGAAATCGCCCGAGTGATTCAGGTGCTCGGTAACGAATACCCGGATTTGCGCGTGATGGTGTTTGAACCGCAGAGCATCAGTACGCAGCGCGGTGGCCTCCCGGTGCAGTTTGTGCTGCAGGCTCCGAACATCGAAGTGCTGCGTGACCTTGTTCCGAAATTCGAAGAAGCGGCAAGCAAGAGCCCTGTGTTCAGCGTGGTGAACAGCAACTTGCGCTTCACGAAGCCGGAACTCCACATCGAAATTTTGCGCGACAAGGCAAATGAAGAAGGTGTGTCGGTGAACGATATTGCACAGGCGGTGCAGCTTGCCATTAGCGACCAGACTTATGGCGATTACTATAAGGATGGTCGTCAGTACGATATCATTGGCGCTGTCGGTTACCAGTACCGCGATACGCCGGAAAACCTCTCGATGCTCACGGTTAAGAACGGCAAGGGCGAGCTGGTGAGCTTGGACAACTTTATTACGTACAAGGAACAGTCCGCTTCTCCGTCGCTCCCGCGTTACAACCGCTTTAGCGCAGCAACCATCCAGGCGGGCCTTGTGCCGGGCAAGACGATTGGCGATGGCGTCGAAGAGATGCGCCGCATTGCAAAGACCTTGTTGAAGGATTACCCGAGCGTGAGCACGACCTTGAGCGGTTCGTCCAAGGAATTCGAAGAAAGCTCTTCGGGACTCTACGTGGTGTTCTTGCTTGCGCTAGCACTTGTGTTCTTGGTGCTCGCGGGGCAGTTCGAAAGCTTCCGTGCGCCGTTCGTGATTTTCTTTACGGTGCCGCTTGCGCTCTCAGGTGCATTGGTGAGCTTGTTTGTTACAGGCCAAACGCTCAACATCTTTAGCGAGATTGCTTTGATTTTGTTGATTGCTCTTGTGACGAAAAACGGCATTTTGATTGTGGAATTTGCAAACCAGATTGCCGAAAATACCGGATGTAGCAAGCTTGAGGCGGCTCGGATGGCGGCGGAACGCCGCTTCCGCCCAATCCTCATGACGAGCCTTTCGACGGTACTTGGCGCTGTGCCGCTCATTATGACCGGCACCCCGAGCCGCATTGCCATGGGTATTGCGATTGCTGGCGGTCTCACGTTTGCAACGTTCATGTCGCTATTCATTGTGCCTGCCGCATACAGCTTCTTTGCAGGGAAGGTCGAAACCGCCCGCAGTGACGCAAGCAAGATGGCTTAGTTTTAGACGAAAGAACGCCCGCTGTGGCGGGCTACAGACTAGAGACGAAAGATTTATAATGGCGCTTCGCGCTTTTATATTGGAGCGGCTTTGCCGCGATTATAAAAAACTTCCTACTTCCTACCGACTACTTCCTACTAATCATCACTTCACTAAGTTCTAAGAGCGAAGCGGTCTAAGTTCTGCCAACTACTTCACCAGCTGAAATACTTTTTCGTTTTCGCGGCTCATGCCGTAGCGGGTGCGCAGTATTTCTTCTTTGTAGAGGGAGTCGGTCTTTAGCTTTTGGATGAGCTCGTCGCGTTCTTCAATCACTTTGCTTAGCGAGTCAATCTGCATCTGGTAGAGCTTGATTTCCCTCGCTATTCGACGTTGCTCCGGGATGCTGTTCTTGCCGAACAGCAAGTGGAACACCAGGAACGCGAACGTAATCGAGGTGGCAATTCCAATAATAAGTCGTATGTGCAACTAATTATGCTCCGTTAAAATAGAATTGGAAGTTGTCCTTTGATGTGACTAGACCAGATATTTCTAGCTCCGTCAATATAGCTAAAAGTTCCGGTGCCTTAAAGCCAAAATCTTCTTGAAGTTCCGAAAATGTTTTGCGGAACCCGTTAAATCGGTCGAAAACTTTCTGCGCCCCGCTTGAAAGCTGGACTCCGCACGTCGTTAGCTGCTCGATTTTAGCTCCTTCGATGAGTGGAATACCTGCTGCCGCCCGCAAATTTTCGGGTATGAAGACGGGCATTGCGCGCCCGCTGTCGAGGAGCGTGTTTGTGCCGCTATAGAGGTCGCAGTCAAAGTTCCCAGGGACAGCAAGGAGCAATTTGCCTTCGTCAATGCAATATTGTGCGGTGATAAGGGCGCCTCCTTTTTTGCGGCTTTGTACAACGAGTGTCGTTTGGCTGAGTCCGCTGATAATGCGGTTGCGTGCGATAAAGCAGCCTTTGTAGGCGGGAGCGTCCCCTTCGTATTCGCTTAGGAGCGTTCCTCCAGCTTGCAAAATGCGTTCTGCAATAGTTGCGCGTTCTCCATCAATTTTGGCGCCTAGCCCTTGTGCAAGTACTGCTATCGTCGGAATCCCGGCGTCGAGTGCGGCTTTGTGGCAATAGCAGTCTATGCCTTGTGCGAGCCCGGAAACCACTACGGCGTTTGTGCCTTTTAGTGATGCGACAAGTCGCCTGCATAACTCTTCGGCAGAGGCTGTCGGGCGGCGAGTGCCGACCATGGCGATTCCAATTTTGTCAGTGGAAGGTAGGGCGCCTTTGCAAAAAAGTCGCTTGGGGCGTAATTTGGATTGGCTTAAAAGCAGTGGATAATTTTCGGGTGCGAGTTCGCGGTACGGTTCGTTTAAAAGATTCGTTTCCATATTTTTTCTTTAAAAGGATAAATGTAACGATAAAAGGAAACGATATAAGAACGTTTTTAATTTAACGAATTTATTTAATAAATGCAAGCCCTGTGTATAAAATTTTCTTTGAAGGCAAAAGCGTCGGCCACAACCTTAAGAGGCTAGTGCCACGACCATGCTTGCATGGGCATGGCTGAGCCGTAAGGTTGGCGCTTGCGTAATGACGCCCGCATAAAGTTATTTCTTGAATTAAAAAGAAACCTTAGGCGGTTAGCCGTTATACTTTCTATCTTTTAATGCATGAAATATTCGTTTAACGATTTGGTTGATATTATGGCGCGTCTCCGCTCGGAGAACGGCTGCCCGTGGGACCGCAAACAAGATACGCATTCGCTGTTGCCTTATCTGGTCGAAGAAAGTTGTGAGTTTATCGATGCCGCTCAAGAAGGCGACAAGGAGCACATGTGCGAGGAACTTGGCGATGTGCTTTTTCAAGTGATTTTCCATTCGCAAGTGTGCAAGGAACAAGGCGATTTTTCCATTGACGATGTGATTCAAGGGCTTTGCGAAAAAATGGTGCGCAGGCATCCGCATGTGTTCGGTGATGCTCAAGTCGATAGCGCAAACGAAGTCAGCCGCCGTTGGGATCGCATCAAGGCGCAAGAAAAGAACAACTTAAAGCATGCCGGTGAATCTATTATGGACAAAGTGAGCAAGAGCATGCCAACGCTTGCCCGTAGCCAAGATATTATCCGTCGCGTTGCCAAAGTCGGTTTTGACTGGGGCGAACCGGGGCCCGTTTTCGATAAGGCTCAAGAAGAGTTTGCTGAATTTCGTGCCGAAATGGAAAATATTTCTCCTGAAAATGATAATGTGGATCGCCTCGAAGATGAATTTGGCGATATCATGTTTAGCCTTGTGAATGTGGCGCGCCATTGCGGCTTTAACGCGAATATTGCCTTGCAACGTGCAAACAACAAATTCGAAAAGCGCTTCCGCGAGGTGGAGCGCCGTGTTAAGGAACAAGGTCAAGAAATCAAGGATGTTGGGCTAGAAGGCTTGCAAAAGCTCTGGAAAGAAGCTAAGGCTAAAAGCGTTTAAAGCTATTCCTTGATGGTGATACTTTTTCCATTAAGAGATTCGATTTTCAAGATGCCCTTTGATTTCGAATAATAGAGGTATGCTGGTTCCCCTAATTCGGAAGAATCATCGTTGTAGCAACGGGCGTTGAAGTGACGAGAATCCAAGATGACAAATACGCTGTCGTAGGAAACATCGTTGAATGTCACCGTATTTAACATTGTGATATGTCCTTCGACTTCTGATTCGATAGGCAATCCAGAAGAGTCTAGGTCTGCAAAAAAGCTGGTGTTTTCGAAGTTGACGTAAAGCGGTGTGAGAAAACTGGTTTGATCGTTCTCGTTAACGGTTTCAATTCGTCCATTGAATTGAACGTCTATGCTTATGGCTTGTTCGTTTGATTTAAGTTGTATATCGCGATTCTCGATACTTGTTTCAGCGCAAAAATCATTCTTGTTTTCGGTGTAGGTTGTATCCTTGACTACGGACAAATTGAATTCAAATCCATCGGAATGGACATAATGCACTTTGTTCCCAATCTTGAACAAATCGGCTGTTTTTGCATAATTTGTGAGAGGTCTTTGGAAACGGTTGATTTCGCTGCAAGAATCCTCACAATCTTCGCAAGCACATGCCGCAAAACCTGCTGCAATTCCAATTGCGAATAGAGTAAGTAATTTAGTTGATGTTTTTTTTGCGAAAATTTGAAGAATCTTGTTTGTCATATTGCACCTGTCCTTTACCTCGATGAATTAAAGTAGCAAATAGCACAGATTGGGAAAAGTGATTTTTTTGAATAATTTTGGCAACTTTGTAAACTTTTCATTCCATTTTGGAGTATGCTTTGTGCGAAAAAAATTTCCATACCAATATTTCGTGTGGTATATTATTCTTGTGGCACAAGTAAATTCTGGTTCTGAGACGGGAAGCCGAATCGAATCGCGGAGTAGAACTTACTAGTGTTACGTTATAAAAAGAGTCCCGTGAGCCCGCCTTGTGGGACTCTTCCTTTATAAGGGAAGTTTTATACGAGTTAAAAATGAGAATATGTGGCTCAGCTAGGGTGTTTGGGTCAATAAAAAAGACCTGCAACTAAAGTTGCAGGCCTTTTTTGTAAGCTTTTCAAGATGGCTTAGGATTAAGCGCGTGCCTTGACCTTGTCGCCGTACTTCTTGATGAGTTCTTCCTGGATGTTCTTCGGAACCGGGAGGTACTTGCAGAATTCCATCGTGAATTCTGCCTTACCCTGGGTCATGGAACGGAGGTCCGTAGCGTAACCGAACATTTCGGAAAGCGGAACTTCAGCGGTGATGGTGGTCATGCCGAGTTCTTCGCTAGTGCCTGTGATAGCACCACGACGCTGAGAAACGTTACCCACAACGCCGCCCTGGAATTCGGTCGGAGTCTGGATTTCGACCTTCATGATCGGTTCGAGGATCTGAGCGCCAGCCTTGGCGAAAGCTTCGCGGAAGGCCATACGGGCTGCAACCTGGAACGCCATATCAGAGGAGTCGACCGGGTGGAATGCACCATCCTGAACTTCCATTTCGATACCCACAACCGGGAAGCCAATCAAAGAACCTGCTTCCATGCAGCTCTGGAAACCCTTGTCGCAAGACGGGATGTATTCCTTCGGAATACGGCCACCGACGACGGAGTTGACGAAGTTGTAGACCTTTTCCTGGTCGCCTTCGACAGCCATCGGACGC
>CACYRP010000085.1 GCA_902776765.1 Fibrobacter succinogenes | reverse complement strand
CGAAGAAGATGGCTACTTGATTGAAAAAGCTATCAAGGAAGTTGATTTCTCTTCTGGAAAGCCGTTGATTCTTGCTTCTTCTTGGGAAATCAATCTTGCTAACGATAAGGGCGCTTTGTTCTTCGAAATTACGCCTCCGTCCAGCGAAACTTTGATTATCAATCGAAGCTTTGTTGGCTACAAGGGTGCGCTCAATCTTCTCGAAAAGATTTACAGTGCATCCGTTGGCGGAAAATAAATTTAATGCTTCGTCACTAACATCAACAAAAGTGCCGACTGAATTATCAGCCGGCATTTTTTATTAGAAGTAAATGAGTTTGCGGATTGGGCATGCGCGTGTTCTACTTTGCAAGATTCAAAAAGTATTGGTGAATGCTTGTATCGCTATTAAGTTCCGGATGGAACGATAGCGCAATTTGATTCTTGTATTTTACGGCAACGATTTGCTTGGTGGCGCTCGTGGCGTTTGCGTCGGTGTTGCTGCTCGCTGTTCGCGAAAGAACTTCGACATCGCTCCCGACGGATTCAAAGAACGGTGCGCGGATAAATGTTTGCGGAACTTTTCCGATGTGTGCGACTTCGTTTTCTGTAAAGAAACTGCCGAGCTGTCGTCCGTAAGCATTGCGGCGAATGACTGCCGGAAGCGTTGCAAAATGCGCCTTGCTTTCGCCTGCGATATGTTCGGCAAGGAGAATCGCTCCTGCGCATGTCGCGAGTACGGGAAGTCCGTTTGCAATTTTTTGACGCAATGGCTCGAATAGTTTCAAGTCGCAAAGGAGTTTGCCTTGTACGGTGCTTTCGCCTCCGGGGAGTACAAGACCGTCTAAATGACGGTCAAGGTCGCGCAATTGCCTGATCTCAAAAACTTCGGCGCCAAGCGATTCAAGAATGCGTTCGTGTTCGATGAACGCTCCTTGTACCGCAAGCACGCCTATTTGCAGTTTTGCATTAGGCATTATTTCCCCCTTTCGGCCATGAGTAATGCGATTTCTTGTTCGTTGATGCCGACCATGGCTTCGCCCAAGTCTTCGGAAAGCTTGGCGATGAGTTTTGCGTCGGTGTAGTTGGTGACTGCCTGCACGATGGCGGCGGCGCGTTTTGCAGGGTTGCCTGACTTGAAAATGCCGGAACCTACGAATACGCCTTCTGCGCCGAGCTGCATCATGAGGGCGGCATCGGCGGGGGTGGCGACACCCCCGGCCGCGAAGTTCACGACCGGAAGTTTCTTGTGGTCGTGAACATAGCGTACCAGGTCGTACGACACTTGAAGTTCTTTGGCTCTGTTAAAAAGTTCATCTTCGCGTAAACTGGATATGCGAGCGATTTCTTGATTCATCAATCGCATGTGACGAACGGCTTGGACGATGTCGCCCGTGCCCGGCTCTCCCTTGGTGCGAATCATGGACGCGCCTTCTTCGATTCGGCGTAGCGCTTCGCCCAAATCTTTTGCGCCGCACACGAAGGGTACATTGAATTCTCGCTTGTTGATGTGGAAAACGTCATCGGCTGGAGAAAGCACTTCGCTTTCGTCAATGTAGTCGATTTCGATGGCCTGCAAAATTTGAGCTTCTGCAAAGTGCCCGATGCGGCATTTGGCCATAACGGGGATAGAAACAGCATCTTGAATTCCCTTGATCATTTTTGGATCGCTCATTCTTGATACTCCGCCGGCAGCGCGAATATCGGCGGGAATGCGTTCTAATGCCATTACGGCGGCAGCGCCTGCAGCTTCTGCGATTTTAGCCTGTTCCGGTGTGGTTACATCCATGATGACGCCGCCCTTGAGCATTTGGGCAAGATTCTTATTGAGTTCGTAACGGTTCTGTTCTGGCATGAGTATCTCCTTGATTGTGGGGTGGTTTGTTTTTTCAAGGGGGAATTTAAAACAATCATTGGCCTTGTTCAATATTCAGTTTCTTGTTATTTTTATAAGGTCAGATAAATACCAGATTTGCATATTTAATAAGGTCAGATTCATGTTTACTTACGATATGTCTAAGGCGGGCTCCAATAGCCTTTATCATTATCTTTATCAGTGTATCAAAAAGGATATCGTAAGCGGAAAAATTTTAGCCGATGAACAGATTCCTTCTAAAAGAAGCCTTGCGCAAAATCTTGGCATTAGCGTGGTGACCGTTGAAAATGCCTACGCACAACTTTTGGCCGAAGGCTTTATCTACTCTTTACCGAAAAAGGGATTCTTTGTCGTTGATATCAATGCGAAGGCAACATCGCAAGTCCAGACTCGTCAAAAATCGAATCGCTCTCGCAGGCTTCGAACGGAGTTTCCCGAAGAATCTGAGCATACCAACCCAAAGTACATTGCCGATTTTGCAAGCAATGGAGCTGATATTGATGCTTTCCCTTTTTCGACTTGGGCAAAGATTACCCGAGAAGTTCTTTGCGAAAGACAGAATGACTTATTGCAAGTTTCTCCTGGCGTTGGTACATTGGAACTTCGCCGAGCTATTGTGCGCATGCTCCGTGAATTCAGAAATATCCAGGTGACGCCCGAGCAAATTGTTATTGGTGCGGGAACGGATTACTTGTATGGCCTGCTTGTTCAGCTGTTGGGATTTGACAAGTGCTATGCGGTCGAAGATCCTGGCTGGGGCAAGATTTCGAAAATCTACGGTCAGTATGGTGTCAAGGTGAATCATGTCCCTATTGAAGGCGATAGCTTTGTTGATGCTTTGAAGAAATCAGATGCCGATATCGTGCATATTTCTCCAGCGCATCATTTCCCGACGGGGAAGGTGATGCCCGTTGGTGAACGCTATCGTTTGCTCAGTTGGGCGGCGGAATCGCCTAAACGCTACATTGTCGAAGATGACTACGACAGTGAATTTCGCATGACCGGAAAACCGATCCCTGCATTGCAAAATATTGATGTGACTGAAAAGGTTGTGTACTTGAATACATTCTCCAAGACGATGACATCTGCCATTAGGCTCAGTTATATGGTTCTCCCTCCACATCTTGCTGAAAAATTTCACAATGAACTTTCGTTTTATTCTTGTACCGTATCGACTCTTGACCAATATGTGATGGCGAAGTTTATTGACCTCGGGTATTACGAAATGCATATCAACCGTATGCGCAATTTGTACAGAAGTAAACGAGACGCGTTGCTTACGGCGATTGATAAAAGTAAGCTTTCAAAAGTAGCGCATGTTTATGAAGAAGATGCAGGCTTGCATTTTATTCTTGAGGTGAATGCAAATTATTCTGATGCAGAATTCTGCAAACGCTTGCGTCAAAAGGGCATCAATGTTAGGGCTCTTTCGGAATATTATTTTGTGGCAACTCCGTCGGAACACAAGTTTGTTATCAATTATTCTTCTGTTGAAAGAAATAAGATGAAAAAAGCTGTGCAAATCATTGCCGATCTTTTCTCGCTCTAATCAAACGCTAACGCTATTTATAGTCTTTCGCTATTCGTGTATGATATGTATAAATTAATTTTATACATAGAGCCAAACCTTATATCAAGCGATAAAAATAAAGTATTTTACAAAGCGTTTTTTGTTTTCTAATTTAGGCATTGCAATCGAGAACATTGTGTTCCGAAACTTCCACAAATCAACACGAGGATACCTATATGTGTTGTAGCTGTAAATTCTCCAATAACTAAGCCAAAGCCTTTTTAAAGGCTAATCGGCAATTTTAAAAGTGCGCAGAACATTGCTCTGCGTGGTTACTAAACTCATAAAAAATAGGAGTTCCTCCATGAATTTCAATATAAAAAAATCTATAGCTCAAATTGCTCTTTTGTCTTCAATTACTGCAATTGCTGCTGAACCTATTGCTGTTACCACGAAATCTGGCGTAAGTGCTACACTCTATGGTTTTGCATCTTTGAACGCCGCCTACGAAGATTCTAAAAGCAATAATGGCAACTTTGCAAACTTTGCTGCTCAATCGGATATTACCAACAAAAACGATGGTGGCTGGCATTTTACGCCGAACCTCACTCGAATCGGTTTGAATCTTTCGAGCGGTAGCGATACTTCGTTCTTCAAGGCGAATGGTAAAATCGAAGTCGATTTTTACGGTGGTGGTTCCGGTAATGCGCCTACTCCGCGACTCCGTCATGGTTACGGTGAAATTTCCCTTGGCAAGTCCGGCTTCTCCATTTTGGGCGGTCAGACATGGGATTTGATTTCTCCCCTCGTGACTCCGACGCTCAATGCTGGCGTTCTTAACAATTCTGGTGATCCGGGCCTTCGCAGAGCACAACTCCGACTGACCGAAAAAGTTCCTGTTGGTAATGGCTCTTTAGATTTTGCCGTTGCTCTTGTTCGTACTATCGGCGAAACGCAGCCTTACAACACTTCTTCTGCTTCGGAAACTGGTGTTGACGCCGATGTTCCCACCATTCAGGGACGCATCGGTATTGCCATTCCGCTTTGGGTTGAAAACAAAAAGTTCGGCTTAGGTATTTCTGGTCATTATGGCCAAGAAGAAGTTGACTTGGATGCCACTGGTGATACTAAGGATATTCCCTCATGGTCTTTTAACGTTGATTTGACTCTCCCCATCACAAGCAACTTTACCTTCCTTGGTGAGTATTTTGTGGGTGCTAATCTCGATACATACGCAGCTGGTATTGGACGCGGACTGGTTTCGAATACCGAAGACCCCGAAAGCGTAAAAAGCATTGGTGCTTATGGTGGCTGGATCGCTTTGCAGGCCAAGTTTATTCAAAAGTTGGCCTTTAATGTGGGTGCAGGGCTTGACAAACTCAAACGCAAAGATGTCAAAAAAGTTGGTGGCCGCGAACAGAACTTCTCGTTCTTTGCCAACACAACCTACAATTTGACGGATGCGTTCTCGTTAGGCTTTGAATACTTGCATGTTCAAACGGATTACTTGACCGCCAATACGGTAAAAGAAGCTGACTTGAATCGTTATCAACTTTCTGCAACTTACGCCTTCTAACAATGGAGAATTCTACAATGACTCAGAATAAATTACACACTCGAATTGAAACGGCATTCCTGTTCGTTCTCGCCTGCGTGACTTCCACAATCGCCGCAGACAAACTTTCCATCGGCTACCTTTCTTCTACGGGTCAGGGAAAATTCTTCATCGCAAAAGATGCGGGCATTTTCAAGAAGAACGGCCTTGACGTAGAATTGGTGGAATTCTCGAATTCTGGCGATGGCATTGCTGCCGTTCGTGCCGGAAAGCTCGATGCTGGTGCATTTGGCTCTCTTGCTCCGCTTATCCATGTTTCGCAGGGTGCTGATATTCGCGTTATTGGCGGCCTCATGGGTGGCGACCAGGCTGTGATTACCCGCAAGGAAAATGCAGGCTCCGTCAAAAAACTGAGCGATCTCAAGGGAAAGAAAATCGCTACAATCCGTTTGGGAACAGCGGATGCCATTGTTCGCGGAGGCCTCAAAAAAGAAGGTATTGACTGGCGTAAGGATGTTACTATTGTAGAACTCAAGAATCCGCCTGCTGTTATCGAAGCCGTAAAGAACGGCAGTGTGTATGCCGGCGTTACATGGGGCCCGCACGATCTCCGTGCCGAAGAAGCCGGCCTCTCCGTAGTGCTCCGCAGCAAGGACATCAATCCCGGTCATATTTGCTGCCGCCTCATTGCATCGCTCCGCAAACTTGAAGGCCGTGACGACATTTACAAGCGCTTGGTCAAGTCGCTGATTGAAGCCGAAGAACTTGTCGCAAACGATCACAAGAAGAGCGTTGAAATTATCGCAAAGTGGATTAAGCTTGATACGGCTCTCGTCAACAAGGCTTTCTACAGCGGTTACGTGACGCAGGATACCGACCCGAACGTGAAAGGCGTTGAATTCTTTTGGGATTTCTTGAAGGATGCCGAATTCATCAAGTCCGACAAGAAAGTCTCTGAATATGTCATCACGAAGTACTATCGCGACGCTCTCGCGGAACTCCGTAAACAGCAGCCCAAATCTGAATTCTACGCACAAGCCGAAAAAATATTCAAGTCCAGAAATTAAAGGTAAATTAACATGAAACAAAAGCAAAGTGGTTTTGAAGCGACTAATCTTGGATTTTCATACGATGGTAAACCCATTTTAAAAGACATCAATCTAAACATTGATGACGGCGAGC
>CACYRP010000084.1 GCA_902776765.1 Fibrobacter succinogenes | reverse complement strand
ATCCTTTGACTTGAGAATTTGGAAATTACAAAGCCAGATGGATATCGTTTCGGGAAGTTCATAAAAATGAACCTTACGCTCTTTTTCGTCCATCAATTTAAAATACGTTGACCTGTTATATTCGTATTTGCCACGCAATGTTTGGTAGGAATTGTAAAGTTGCAAGCGATCCAAAAAGAATGGATGACTTCGGTTTTGTAGCTCAATATTAAAATAACGGTGATCCTTTGTAGTAACCCACACGTCAAGTCTTGCGGAATCATCTTCCGGCATGAAAACGTCAATGGGCTTTTCGAACTCGTAATCGAGATCTATGATTTCGTGGTCGTTGTCTAGCCCAAGCAAACAATTGAGAATATCACGAATGGTGTCCTTGTCATCCATCAGCACGCGAAACGTTTCACTGTAATAAGGAAGCAAGAACTGTTCGCCCTGTGCGTTCGTGACGATGTAGTAGGCTTTCTTTTCTGAAGTTGTGTTATTTTCGGTCATTTACAATTCCTTTAGAGGGTTGGTCATGATTTGCCCCCTATACTATTAACACGCTTCAGCAAGCCATTTCTCCCAAGAATTCTTTGTAAAATATTTTTAGGCAGGAGCGGGGCTTGCGCGGACAATTGCAAACGACGTTACTTTTGTATATTGCGTTGCATGAAAAAGACGGTTCTCTTAAAAACGATAACGCTGTTAATAGCAGCATGTTTTGCTTTATCAAATGCACATGAATACACGGTGTATGACTTGAATGGGAAAAATTGCGGTTCTATCAATGGAGTTTTGGACAAGTATTCTCTTGCAAAATTTGCTAAAGAAAACCATGGTTCTGTATTAGTAAAAAAAGAATCTTTAAAAAATCTAAACCAACATCAACTATCAACAAAACAAGTTGACAAGAGTTTTAACATTAGTAGAAATTCTCTAAACAAGGAAACTTGGCTAGAAGTATCGAAAAATGAGGTCGCTAAGATTTGCGTTGACGGCCCTGTTGTCGCATGGGAAACTTCGATGAATTCGAATATTTTCAATGACTCGTGTTTGACGTTTAAAGTGCCTACGCTTATTGGAGTTGAAAAACTTAGGGTGTATTTTCCAAATGCAAATCTTCCTAAGAATATTAATTTGGCTATCGGCATGAAATATCTAAATTTTAAAAATAACGAAGTTCTGTTAGGATTTAATAAATTTGAAGACAGAAAAGGGGATATTTTCAATCCTCATTCACCAGAAAGCGATCCAGAAAGGTTTGTATCTGTCTCAGGAACATATTTAGTCGATAAGTATCCCGTAACAAACTGCGAAATAACGCAGTTAATGTGGGATTCGCTCCCAGCAAATCCTTCGTTTGTAAACAAACAATTAAAAGAATTTGCAGAGCAAAGGACATCCAGAAAGAATAATAGCATCAGAAATGAAAACTGCGTAACCCACGATTCTGCAGCTTGCTTAATTTCATTGTTACAGGCAATGAAGTATGCTAATGCACGCAGTTCTCGAGAAGGGCTGAAACCATATTACATTTTTTCAGCGACCGATTACGATGAATCCCAAATCTTATCAAAAGGCAGATACGTCATAGGCAATTATGATTATGACTTGTACACTGACGATCGATTCATTCAAGTTGAGGTAGACAGAACTTCTGATGGATACAGATTACCTTATTATGATGAATGGATGATGTTTGCTCGCGGTGGCGATAAAAAAAATAAAGCTCCATGGGGTGATTCATCCGTAGCATTTGAAGAAACCGCCAAATACGCACGATTTGCAACATGGAAGCATTACTACGAATCAGAACCTGTAGGACAGTTGCTTCCCAATGGATATGGTCTATACGACATATTCGGCTTAGTCTATGAGCATGTTCTCTTCGAAGAACGCAATCCTTTTAAAGGTCTTCAAGGTCGACCATCTTGTTTGAAAGGCGGTGACCACCATGTCAAAAAAGAATACGAACAAAATTCCATTGATATGTTTCCTTATTGGAAATGGATAAACTATGGATATTATAAATCAAATTACAACGGAGGGATGGATGCCGGTTTTCGCCTCATCCGCAACATTGGCAACAACGCCAAATGGACTGGAATAAAAGCCCCAAAGAACGAAGTCCAGTCTAATAAACAATCAAAGGGCATCTCAAAAGACCTTTCATCTATTTCTAATTCGCCAAAGAATGAGCCACAAAAAAGAGCCGTCCCCAAACCGAACACAGCCAATCCAAAACGCAAGCAAAAAAAGGTCGTTTTCGATGGATATATCAAGCCGATTTCGCGTGACATCCTTTTCGGAACGCTGTCGGACAAAGGTTCAGTCGAAGCAAAATCACCAGCCATCCCGCGTATAGATACGATTGCCAATGACTGGATTCGCTCATTTTTTGCGAACAGCAATTTGGCGAGAGCCGCTAAAGTTTGGGTCATCAAGCACCCCAAAACAAAAGTGAAAAGGATAAAAGCACGCATAACGCTCCTAAAAAGCGACTCGACATCGTATGGTTTCAATCCCGTGGAAATTGAATTGTACAAGAATGGCGAAGAAGGCGGTTTCTACGTTTTCCAGACAATGACGAATTCAAAAGGAAAGCCTTTGCTGTTTTCCAAAGATGAATCCGATGCGGGAAATTATGAAGATGCTGTTATATTGTGCCTGAAAAGCGAATCCGACATTTTTTACTATGAAATGTTGGAATAAAAAATTATATTCGGTTGTATGAAAAAGATTTCACTTTCTGTATTTTCGTTCCTTGCCTTGTGCATACTTTTATGCACCGCATGTTCCAATGATACGCCATACAAAGCGGATTTAAGCCAAATTCAAAGGACCATTGACATATCCCGCGATTCCTTGAGCAATGAGCTCTGGCTTGAAGTTGAAAAGAACGAAGTCATTAAACTTTGTTTAGACCGCAAAGTTCGCACTTGGGAAACAAAGCTACACTCCAAAAATCTCAATGATTCATGCCTCGCATTTCAAGTGCCGACGCTTATTGGTGTTGACACGATTAAAGTCTATTTTCCCGATGACAGTAGTTCACATAACATAAATTTAGCGGTCGGCATGAAGTATTTGAATTTCAAAAATGAAGAAGTGCTATTAGGATATAGCACGATGCTTGGTTCAGGGGATGTACTGATGATTACAACTACAAAAGGATCTTATTTTGCAAAAGATGAAGATCCAGAAAGACTAAAATCTGTTACAGCTACATATTTGGTAGATAAATATCCCGTAACAAATTGTGAAATCACCCAGCTCATGTGGGACAGCATACCCATGAATCCATCACATTTTGATTTAACGCAACAATTTTATGCAGAAAAATGGGCGCTAAGAAAAAAGAATAGTTCACATGGTGAAAAATGTCCAGCGCACGATGCTGCCGCATCATCAATTTTTTTATTTCAAGCTATAAAATATGCAAATACTCGCAGCATTCGAGAAGGACTAAAGCCGTATTATATCATCACAAATACAACTGAAGAGAACCATAAAATCAAACTCAATGGGCACTACATAATAAGGTATATAGATTTCAATCAAAATAATAATGAAAACTATTCCATTGATGTATCTGTTGACAACAGTTCTGATGGCTACAGACTTCCCTATTATGACGAATGGATGATGTTGGCTCGCGGTGGAGTGAAAAAACATATTAAAGCCCCTTGGGGATATGACACAACATTTGAAAATGCATCAAAATATGCGAAATTCGCAGCCCCAATAGGCACTCCCGTAGGCCAGTTGTTGCCGAATGGATATGGATTATACGACATATTTGGTTTGGTAGAAGAACATGTCCTTTTTGAAAAAACGAATCCATTTGAATTTTTGAACAATACACCATCTTGTTTGAAAGGTGGAAGTAATAAAATAAGAAAGGACGAAGAAGAAATGCCAGTAGAACCACACTGGACCCAAATCAGCTTTGGTTATAAAAAACCTAATTATAATGGTCAAGTCTACGCAGGTTTCCGCCTAATTCGCAACATCGGCAATAACGTCAAATGGAGTAACGACAAAGTTCAAAAACGCAAGCAAAAATAGTTTTCCTCCTCCCCAAAACACTGGATACAGTCGAAAACATTTTATTAAAAACGACCCTTTGACTCGCCGTCTTTTGTTTCTAGATTTTTACACATGAAACAGATAGATGTCAAGGACCGTTCGCTTATCAGCCTTTCGTGGCCGCTAATTCTCACGTTCGCCGTGAGCATGATCCAGCCCATGATGGACAGCTGGTTCTTGTCGCGCACTTCCGAAACAGCAGCCGCAGGTGTCGGCGCCATGCTCCCGATTCTCGGGGCGCTTTTTACCGCCCTCCACGCCTTTTCGCAATCCGGCGCGAGCATCGTTTCGCAGTACATCGGCGCGAAGCAGAATAGCCACGCCAACAGCACGCAGACGATGGTCCTCTTCGGGAGCATCCTCCTCGGAGTGGCACTCACCCTTATCGTCTATCCTCTTTCGGGTAACATTCCCCGCTGGATGGGATTGACCGAAACCCCCGCCGTTTACGCACAGCAGTTCCTCAGCATCGTCTCGTTCGGATTTGCATTCCGCGCCTTGCAAACCATCCTGACCGCCCTCATCGCGACCCACGGACTCACCATCTGGAACCTCATCGGTAACACCATTACCATCGCCTCGAACGCTGCATTGAACGTCGTGTTTCTCGAAGGATACTTTGGACTCCCCAAGATGGGCGTGTACGGAGTCGGTCTTGCAACCGCACTTTCCTGGCTGATTTCTTCGGGCATTCTCTGGCTCGTGCTCAAATTCAAGGTCAAGCACCACAGCAAAGCCCGCGACTGGAAACGCACCCGCATCCTTTTGCCCGACTGGATCCGCATCGGCCTCCCGGCAGCCGCAGAACCCATCAGCTTCCAGCTTTTCCAAGTGTTTATCACCGCGATGGTCGTCTACATCGGCACAACCGCCATGACCTCCCGCGTATTTGCTGGTAACTTTGCCGCATTATCCGTCATTCTCGGCGTAGGCCTCGGCAGCGGAAACCAGATTCTCGTGGCGCACCTCGTTGGTGCACATGACTACGTCAAAGCAAACCGCCGCGTTCACCAAACTCTCGCCGTGGGCATCACCAGCGGTTTCTTGCTATCCGTCGCGGTCGCACTCCTCGGCGAACACCTCATCAGACTCTATACCGACAATCCCGAAGTCATCCGCCTCGGCAAAATCTGCCTTTGGTGCGATGTCGCTGTGCAACCATTCAAGGCCATCAACTTTATCCTCACTACATCTCTGCGTGCCGCGGGCGATTCCAAGTTCCCCGCCATCGTCGGAAGCGGCATGATGTGGACGCTCGGGCTTGCCACCTCGCTCATCCTCGCATTCGTTGTAGGCCTTGGGCTCCCCGGACTTTGGCTCGGCATGGCCGCCGACGAACTCTACCGTTCGTTCGCCAACACCTGGCGCTGGAAAAGCGGCCGCTGGAAAAGCAAAGCGGTGGTTTAGAAAGCAAAAAGTCCGGCATGAAAGCCGGACATCTATTATTCAAAGCACTTCGTCAATTTACGATTGGCCGAGAGAAGCCTTGATAGCGAGGATATCAGCTTCAGAAAGTTCAGTGAAATCGATAATCTTATCAATAGGTTCATTCTTCAACAACATTTTCTTTGCAATTTCGCGAGCTTTTTGATTGGCACCTTTTTCAAGACCCTGTGCGAGACCCTGTGCGAGACCCTGTTCGAGACCTTGCTGCAAGCCGCTATCAATAGCCGCTTTATGGATTGCGTATTCGTCCCACTTGACTTTCTGAGCTTCGTCAATCATCTTCTGTTCCTCTTTCGATAATTTAGCCAATTTCGCTGTTGAAAACAAGAGCTCGAACACCGTGTTTGCATACTGCTTGGGCATCTGCTTCATGTTTTTCATGTTCTTGAGAGCGTAAAGCGCCTTGTCGAGCATCGTTTCGAGCTCGTCCAGTGGCTTATTGAACTTCGGAAGTTCGACAAACGCAAAATTGAGCGTATCACTGATACAAGATCCATTAATTTCGCGAAGCTTTGCCCGTCGGATGTAGCGGTCATCGGCAAACACATTAAATTCCATGAACACAACCGTAACAACAGGGTTCAATTCGTAATTGTACTTCTTGCCGCGTTGCCCCTGAGCAATGATTGTCTGCGAAGCGTAATAAATCGAACGATTGACAATGTTTTTCTGAAAAAGAATCTGCACTTCAATGATGAATCTCCGCTGTGCCGAATCAATGCAGTGCAAGTCAAAGATGGAGGTCCGATTTTCATTCGAGCCGTCGCTGTATTCCTTGTTACGGGACTGCACATCGACAATCGGCGACGCGATTTCGCCTTCAAGTACAGCGTTCAAAAGCGCAATCAAACAGACTTTGTTCTGCGTGTCAGGATTGAAGGCTTTCTTGAAAGTTCTATCAAGAAGAAGATCCGCAAAGACTCCAGCTCCTTTGTATTCTTCGAAAGTTTTGGCCTCGCCAATCATTTCACCATGGTTATTTTTTATTTCGACCACAATATTATTTTCCATATTTTTCCAGTGTTAAAACACCCGATAATGTCGGGTTCATAGACAGAAAACCGCTCTCCGTCCATTACATTAACACGCTTTTTTGGAAAAAATATTTCACTAATTTTTTGACTTAAAATGAAATTTTACAATTGACTATACTATATGCAAAAAGTCCGGCATAAAGCCGGACGACTTTCTATTGACTAGCGAGTAATAACAGAT
>CACYRP010000083.1 GCA_902776765.1 Fibrobacter succinogenes | reverse complement strand
TTGTCCTCTACTTTCATTATTTTCATTGCGGCCTTTTGGCCTATCTACTTGAATACCGCCGCGGGTGCTGCGGACATTCCTGAAAAGTACAGGCGAAATGCCGCCATTATCGGCATCGGTCGCTTTGAATACTTGTGGCGAATTGCATTTGTTGCAAGCCTTCCGTCCATATTTTCCGGGCTTTCCGTAGGCATGGGACTTTCGTTCATCATGCTCACCGTTGCTGAACTCTTCGGCGAAAATACAGGCCTTGGGCACTTTGTGCAATTCTACGCTGACTATTCCGATTACCCCAACATGGTTGCGGGAATTTTGTGGACTGGCATTGTTGTCCTTGCGATTATGGAACTCTTTGAATTTGTAAAACGCAAGGTGCTATTCTGGACGAAGGCGAATTAAGTCGGCAAGTGTTATATTAACGTGCTTTTGGAAAACCCGGTTGCAGAATTTTGCAGCCGGGTATTTTGTATGGATTTTACAATCCGCAATACATCAGGTGAACGCCCTCGAATGCGGACAATCCAGTTGATGTGCTGAAAAAGGCATCGTCGATATCTTTGGGAGAAAGATCGTGACAATATTGGATACCCGATTTCCTGGCCAAATTGTCAACTTGAACGGGATCGTATCCGTCAACCATACACTCGCCGCACGATGCTGTTATTTGTTTTAAGCGGCTGATTTTGGTTGTGTTATCCGCACTGTCTCGCTCTTTTTCGTAGTAATCGAATACGACTGCACTATTGGGGGCTGCAATCTTAGAAATTTCCGCAATAGTCTTGAAAAAGATTTCAATAGGAATGTAGTAGGATACGCCGAGAATCGAAAAGACGGAGCGCTTTTTCGGATTAAAACCGGCGTTTGCCAATCTGCTAATGATGCTATCCTTGTTGAAATCGATTTCTACAAAGTGAACTTTGGGACGCCTCTTTGTGAAAAGTTGTCGCGTCCGCTCGATTTTGAAAACTTGTGTTTCGTACAGATCCAGTTCAAAGACATCTACGTTTTGACTTTTGTTCCTAAGCGCAAAGGAATCTAGGCCTGCACCCAAGAGAACGTATTGCACATCTCCTGTTTTCTGCTTGGCATCGACAATGTCTTCTGCAAATCGATTTCGTGGAAGAATGATTGGGAGAAGGTATTGGTCAATAAAATCCTTAGCTGGGTAATCTTTGGGCTTCGACTTTTTTGCAGGAAGGAACTGCCTTGCAAGATTGCGTGCGTGGCGATATTCCTTCAAACCCACAAAATCCTGCGCAAATTCGTCTTCAAAAATTTTTTCACTTTTAGCGTGAGTGTGGACAGCTCGGGCAAGAGCGCATAAAAGCGCAGTTTTGCTAATCATAAACGTGTGCACTCTAATTAAAGATGAATTTTTATGTTATTTGTATAAACCTTTGCTGAAGTAACGATCGCCACGGTCTGGGGCTACAAAGACAATGTTCCCGCGAGCGCCCGATGCAATCAGTTTCTTGGCTGCTGCGAAAGCACCGCCCGAAGAAGATCCCGCAAAAATTCCCTCTTTTTGCGCGAGTTCACGGGAACCACCGAAAGCGTCGTCATCGTTAATTTTGATGACGCGGTCTACAAGCGACATGTCCATAGTGTCTGCAATAAAATCGTTTCCGATTCCTTCGATATTGTAGTCGCCATGTTCGCCACCGCCCATTGTAGAGCCTACAGGGTCTGCCAACACGCCTTGGATTTTGGGGTTGCGTTCCTTGAGTGCTTTGAGAATGCCGCTGAATGTACCGCCACTCCCTGCGCCTGCAACAACATAATCGACGTTGCCTTCGAGATCATCGTAAATTTCAGGTCCTGTTGTTTCATAATGGGCCCGTGGATTTGCCATGTTGTGGAATTGTCTGAGAGAAATGGAATCTGGAATTTGCTTTAGTAGTTCTTCTGCTTTCTTTTCGGCGCCGAGCATGCCTTCTTCACGCGGGGTGTTGATGAGTTCTGCGCCAAGCGCACGCAAAAGCGTCTGCTTTTCTTGTGAAAATTTTGTCGGCACCACAAAAATCACTCGCACACCGCGGTTCAATGCTGCAAATGCAATTCCAAGCCCGGTATTGCCTGCGGTTGCTTCGATAATCGTTCCGCCAGGTTTGAGTGTCCCTTTGGCGAACGCGTCTTCGACCATATAAAGGCCGGCGCGGTCTTTTACGCTGCCCGAAGGATTCCACAATTCAAGTTTTACGAATAAATTTACGCCTTCGGGAACACCAACATGATTCAATTTTACAAGCGGCGTTTTCCCAATGAGGGATTTCATGGATTCGTGGTAATGCATATAAATTTCTCCATTTAGATTGCTTCTGCCACATGTTGCTCGTAGCAAAATTGCCTATGGTTCCTTGCAATGACATGTATCGCAAAATTGAGGCTATCTATTATTGTTATGCTTGTGCCGCGTTGATGGCTTGGTTTACATCCGATATAATGTCATCAACTTTTTCAATGCCCACGGATAAGCGAATGAGCCCGTCAGTGATGCCGACTTTTTCGCGAATTTCCTTTGGGATAGATGCATGCGTCATTGTGGCTGGATGGCATACGAGGCTTTCGACGCCGCCCAAGCTTTCAGCAAGAGAAACGAGTTTTAGAGCTTTGAAGAATTTTTTGATATCGTAATTTTCACGAAGTTCGAACGAAATCATAGCACCACCGTTTTTGGCCTGTTTCTTGTTGATTTCGTAGCCTTGTGCTGTCGGGAGTCCCGGATAATAAATGTGCTTTACGGCTTCGTGCTTTTCGAGATAGCGGGCGATGGTTTCGGCATTTTCAGTATGGCGATCCAAGCGGACGCCAAGCGTCTTGATGCCGCGAATTAAGAGGAATGAATCAAAAGGTCCGAGAACGGCCCCGGTTGCGTTCTGCGTAAATGCCAGCCTTTCAGCGAGTTCCTTGGAATTGACAACAGCAAGCCCTGCCACCAAGTCGCTGTGACCGCCTAAATACTTTGTCGCAGAATGCACGACAATGTCAGCACCCAATTCAATCGGACGCTGCAGATACGGCGTCATAAATGTGTTATCGACAATGGTCAAAATGTTGTGCTTCTTGGCAATTGCGGCAACGCCTGCCAAGTCTGTTACCGTCAAGAGCGGATTTGCAGGGCTTTCGACAAAGAACGCTTTCACATCGGGCGTAATTTTGGATTCAAGTGCTTTCAAATCGGTCGTGTCTTCGATGGAATAACTGATGCCGAGATTCTCGAAAACTTTGTCCAAAACGCGGAAAGTGCCGCCATAGACATTGCTCGAAATGATGATGCGGTCTCCTTGCTTAAAAAGCGAAAGGACGGTTGTTGTTGCAGCCATGCCGCTTGCAAATGCAAAGCCTGCGACTCCTCCTTCAAGTTCTGCAATCAGCGCTTCCAACGCTGCGCGCGTCGGGTTCCCTGTGCGGGAATATTCCCAACCCGTGTTTTCACCAAGGCCTGCCTGCTTGTAGGTGGAAGTCTGGTAGATAGGGACGTTTACAGCTCCTGTAGTTTTGTCGCCATCAATGCCGCCGTGAATGAGTTTTGTTTCGATGTAGTTGGAATGTGCCATAAGATAATAATCTCCTGTGACGCTATTAAATGCTAGCGCCTTTGTGGTTTAAATTTTTTTTGAATAAAAAAATCCCGCTACGGAACATAAAACCGAGCGGGAATCTGTTTAAAAGAATAGCCTAAAAACTAGATGCCCGTCCGACATCGACAACAACAAGCGAAATTTAAGCTATTGAACGGGAAATTCATTTTTTATATCCTATTTCTTTTGTGGGTTAATTTAGATAAAGCTTTTCGTTTTGGCAAGAGATTTCTTTATACTATTTTTCTGGAACTGGCAATAATGATTTTCTATAGCCGTTTTGTTGTTGCGTTTTTTTGAATTTGAAACTCAGCTGAAATTGGTTGCATAAAAAATCTCCTGCGGAAAAAATTCCCGCAGGAGAAACCATGTCAAAAAAATTTGTTTATCTTGCGCCTTCCGGCTTCAAGAACTTGTCTGTATCTTGTTCGTACCACCACTTGGTATAGGGCAACTTGATTCGAGCGGCAAGACTCTTTTCAAAGCTACGGTTCTTGATGGTATCGAGGATGCTCTTGGCAAAGTTGAGTGTTCCTTCGTATCCGAAAATCATGTATTCATCGGCGACGAAGAGCGCTGCGTAACCCTGCTTGATGGCCCATACAGTTGAACCTGGATGACGGCTAAAGTAAATATCCGGCTTGTGATAATTCAACACGCTCATCACTTCGTAGTTTTGTTGGTCAGCCACAGTGAGCTTGAGCCCCTTTGGCGATGTCTTCAGCAAATGTTCGAGTGCTGGCGGAATCTGGCCGTTATCGTACTTGTAGTCATAATGCCAAGCAAGACCGTGAACCACTTCCATGCCGAGTTCCTGCAATACGCGCGAAACTTCGTAGGTGTAGCCCGGGCCCATACCGATCACGGCACGGAGACCCTTGAGTTCCCTCTTGACTTCTTCGATTTGCGGCAAGTAAATGGCGCGCTGGCGCTCGATGTAACGTTCTACTTCGGCTTCCTTGCCAATCGTTTTGCCGATGGCGCGGAACCAAGTTTCAAAACCGGTAATGCCGTTCGGGTTAATCGTACGCACATACGGTACACCGTAAGTTTCTTCGAGGGCGTTGCCGAGGTAGGTGCCGAGCGTTCCGCAAATGCAAACCATTGCTTGGGCTTCGCTCAAGTGCGAAAGTTCTTCGACCGTGGAGTTGCAATAAACGAATTGCGGTTCTGCTCCGATTTCCTTGAAAAGTTCCGTAATTTGCGGACGTGCGCTTTCAAAGAAGTTCTTGAAGATAATCTTGTTGTTCTTCTTCTCAGGCGGTTTCACGATGCCCTGTAAAACCGCGTGGTCTGCGATATCGAAACCGCTAGCCCAAATGCGGCTCTTGAAACCTTCGCAATGGATTGGAATAATTGGAATATCGTATTCGTCTGCGAGTTCGTCGGCGAGACCGTCAACGTCTTCGCCAATCACGCCCGACACGCAAGAAGACGAGAGGAAAATTGCTTCCGGGTGGAACTTTTCGTACGTGTACTGCGTTGCCTTGCGGAGTGCTTCGATAGCGCCAAAGACTGTATCGTTTTCGTTCAAGTCCGTGCAGACGTAAACGGAATTTGTTTTTTCGTTAATGCGTTCGGCGAGTTGTCGGAATTTGACATCTTCACCTTGTGCAAGCGCAACGCAACCGGCTGGAGCGTGATAGACGACAGCCACATTGCGGATACTGATGAGCTGGTCCAAAGCGCAACCCGAAAGGCAAGAACTGGATTGGCTAAAGCAGCGTTCGCGATTCTTGACAGAACCGCACTGTGAGCGGTGTGCGAGCGTTTCCAAGTCGCCCGAAAATCCAGTGATGGATCCAAGACGGTTTTCGCGAACACCGACGTTTGCATTTTTAAAATTAAATGGCACTAGATCCTCCTTAAATTTTCAGCATGGAAAGTGCTGCAGAGTAGATGTCTTCCAACAAGTAAAGGCCGCCGGAATAACCCGCCACATGCGAGTTGATGACGATTTTTTCGATCATCGGATAGCTGATGTTCACGAAGTGGCCCTTGAGTTCGTGGGCGAGTTTCTTTTCCCAGTTCGAACCGATGATGAGCGGGGAGCCGCCAAAGTCCATTTTGCGGATTTGATTCTGGAGGTCGAAACCGTCCGTGGTGAACTCGACTTTTGTTTTGATGTCGTAATTCAGCGTGTTTGTTTCTTGCGAGACTTCTTCGCGGAATGCTTCCGGCGTGTCGTCCGTAACGAACAGCTTTTGCGGGAAAAGACCCATGTCGTTCACGAGAAACTTGGTCACGGCAATTACGTACTGGGCTTCGCTCACGACGGTAAAGCGCTTGCTCACGATGCGGCTTTCGAGAATCGTATCGGCGTAGCGTTCCAGGTAGTAGAAGAACTGCGCTTCGTTCTGCTGGATAACGGATTCCGTGAGTTCTTTGTCAGCGCCCGTGAACTCAGCGACCGTACGGAGGAACTTTGTCGTTTCGGCCGCACCAATTGGCAAAATCGGGTAGTGCAACAGCGGAATGTTGAATTCTTTTTCCAAGTATTTTGCGCTTTCGAGGCCTGCCCACGGCGAAACTAGAATCGTGTATTCTGCCGTCGGAATCTTTTGCAAGTTTTCAAGCCCGCGGCCAAAACCGAAAATCGTATTCGTCTTGAGACCGATGGACTGCAAAAGACGTTCAAGTTCACGCAAGTTGCCAAGCCAATACGGATCCTGCTGAGGCACGCCTGCGAATAAGTTGACGAGTCCCTTTTCCTTCGGGGCTTCGCCCTTGAACTTTCTCACATACTGTTCAAAGATGCTCTTTAAAATCCAGTCGTGACCGATGTAGTTGTTGCCCTTGAATCCCGGCGTCTTTGCCCAGATGACAGGTTTTTCAGCATCTTCGAATTCTTCTGCGACTTCTTGAATGTCGTCACCAATGATTTCACCCGTGCAACCGGAAAGCACCACGAACAGGTCGGCATCGATGATTTTGAGAGCGTTGCTGATGGTTGAACGCAACTTGTCTGCACCGCCAAACACGACTTCTTTTTCGCTGATACTTGTGCAAGGGTAAATGTTGGGGCTGAATCTGCCGCTCGTGCCGTTGTTATCGTTTAGCTTGGATGCGCATCCTGGACCGGAATGCAAAACGGGAATTGCTCCAGGAATGGATTGCACGGTCTGCATTGCTGCCAAAGCGCATTTGTAGCGCGCCTGATCCAATATTTTAAGAGAAAGTCTCCTTTACACGGATGCGATCCATGTAGATTTGTGAACCAACGTCATAGACGCCGGGAACGCCAACAGCATCTGCTCTGCAGTGAGCGCAATGTTTGAAAACATTGATAAATACGCCAGCCTGTTCTTGGGCGATGGCGAGGCCCTTCGGAGTCGGGGCCGGAAGATCCTTGAATCCGTTTTGCGGAATCAGCGGAATGATGTTGTATATAATCGCTCCCGCTTCGCGTACGGTTGCTGCAACATCTTCGATATGGTTGTCATTGATGCCTGGGCAAAGAACCGTATTTACCTTGACGAGAGTCCCGCTTTTTGCAACCTTGCGAATGCCTTCTAGCTGATTGTGGATCAAGATTTCAGCGGCTTCGACACCTGTGTAGGTCTTGCCGTGGTAAAAAATTCTTGCGTTAATCATCGCTTCGATTTCTGGATCGACTGCGTTTACCGTTACCGTAAGCGTGTCGATACCCACGTCAATGACTTCGTCGGCCTTGTCGTTCAGCAAAAGTCCGTTTGTGCTCATGCAACGAATCAGGTTTGGAAATTCCTTTTTGACGAGGCGGAAAGTGTCCAGTGCAAAAGGTGTC
>CACYRP010000082.1 GCA_902776765.1 Fibrobacter succinogenes | reverse complement strand
GTGAGCTTGAGGATGAGCATGTGTTCAGCGAGCCAGCCTTCGTCGCGAGCGAGAACGGTAGCAATGCGGAGAGCAAAGCACTTCTTGCCGAGGAGGGCGTTTCCACCGTAACCGGAACCGTAGGACCAAATGAGGCGTTCTTCCGGGAACTGCGTGATGTACTTGTATTCAACGTCAGCGCAGGGCCAGATGCCGTTGTCGCTTTCGCATTCGCGGAGCGGCTTACCAACGGAGTGGAGGCACGGAACGAAGTCAGCGTTCGGGTCCGCATTGAAGATATCGAGAACCTTCTTGCCGGCGCGAGTCATGATGTCCATGTTGAGAACGACGTATTCGGAGTCCGTGACTTCGATACCGTTCTTGGAAATCGGGGAGCCGAGCGGGCCCATGCAGAACGGGATCACGTACATGGTACGGCCGTGCATACAACCCTTGTAGAGCTTACGCATCGTCTGCTTGAGTTCAGACGGGTCGATCCAGTGGTTGGTCGGACCTGCATCTTCTTCCTTAACAGAAGAAATGAAGGTACGGGATTCGACGCGAGCCACGTCAGACGGGAGAGAACGGAACAAGTAGCAGTTTTCCTTCTTGGCGAGCTTCGTTGCGAGGCCGGCCTTGACGCACTTCTGCATGAGGGCATCATATTCTTCCTGAGAACCATCGACGACAACGACGTTGTCCGGTTCGCACATGGCAATCATTTCATTCACCCAAGTACTGATTTTCGGGTGCTTGATATCGTTAAGAGTAAGACTCATTATGAGCTCCTATAGGTTTAACGTGTTTGATTTCGAGATATTTCGAACGGGCTACAAGATAGCAAAAAAAATGGGTGTTGGTCAATGGATTTTAGTGATTAATGGTTCGTAAACAGTAGGCAGTCCGTAGTCAATAGTTACGAGAACTAAGTTGGCAGAACTTAGAATCGTCTTTTCAATCGATTCATCATTCCGGCCCTCGAAATTATCTAGTAACTAGTAACTTGGAACTAGTAACTCAGAACTAGTAACTCCAACAGACCTTCATATCTGGATAGAATTGGATTTTGGTGTTGTAAATAAGTCGTTTTTTTGGTCAATAAAAATGTCTTGTGATTTGACGTGTCTCTGTTGTATGAAAAAAAAAGTATAATATGCTGCGTTATATTCTATTTTTATTTGTATTTTCGTAAGCATAATGCGTTTCTATATTCTTGGACTTTCCTGTATCCTCTTTTGGGCCTGTTCTGATTCATGCTCTAGTAGCACATCAATGGATGGTGGTGATGAAAAATTGCCTGCATATCTTGATGGCATGATGCGCATTCCCGCAAAAAATGCAGAGACGCTACTGGGTACGGATAATGAAAACGCAAAGCCTAGCGAACGCCCTCAGATGAAGGTGACGTTCGACTACGATTTCTACATGGCAAAGAGCGAAGCCACTTGTGGTGAATTTAATAGCTTGATGCGTTCAGAAACTGGGCTTGTTCTGAAGTGTAAAAATGATAGTTACCCAGCGACGGATATTTCTTATTACGATGCAGTCCTTTTTGCAAATGCCAAAAGCAAGGCGGCGGGCAAAGATACAGCTTTTACTTATAGCAAGATTTCCTTTGATTCAGAAAAGCATTGCACAAGTCTAGAAGGCCTTCATTTCGATCCTAGTAAAGAATCATTCCGCCTGCCGACAGAAGCAGAATGGGTTCTTGCAGCACAAACGTTTGGTGAAAAAGAACATAGTTGGACATCGGACAATTCTGGGTTTGCATTGCATCCGGTCTGTGCAAAGGCTTCTCAAGAAAAAGAGCTTTGCGACATCATAGGAAACGCTTTGGAATTTGTCAATGATTGGATGAGCAATTTCCAAGATACGGTTTATGTGAACTATGTTGGCGCTGAGGAAGGGCGCTCTATTGGTCAGCGCGTCGTCAAGGGTGGAAGCTATCGTGATGCTGCCGGTGCCATAAATCTCTTCAGTCGCGGGGATGTTTATGCCGTGACTTCGGGAACACGTGCTGATTATGTGGGATTCCGTCTCGCTTATGGCGCAATCCCGAATGCTTCTTGGGCTGGAGAAAATGACAAGGAAAAAGTAAGGGCTGCTACTGCAGTTGCCAATTTTGCAAGAATCCGTTCTCTGGCCGGGTCGTACAAAGTTAAGCTTGCTTTCCGTAATGATGTAACGGGCAACCTTGTATTCATTGATTATTCACATGGCTTTTCGAATGTTATGGAAATCAAGGATACTATAGAAGTTTATCATCCTGAGATTTCTCCGGATGGTAATCGCGTTGCGTTCTGTACAGGTCTTGAAGGAACTTCTGGAAAATCTGAGGTTTATGTTCGCGATTTGGCTGATGCTGGAACGGGACTCCAGAAGCTTGAATTTGAAAACGCTGCAATTCCTCGCTGGCGAATTCTCCCAGATGGAGATACCGTTATCGTCTTTGTGAGCGATGCCGGTAACAATCAGAAAGATGCTGAGTTCAAGAGTAAATCGACATGGCAGGTTTCCTTTGCAGGTCAAAAATTTGGAAAACCGAAAAAGCTGTTTGATGGAGCTTATCATGGCGGTGTTAGTGAAGATAATTCTTTTGCAGTAACGGGTTCAACCCGTTTGCGCGTACGCATTGAAGACGAAAAATCTGCTAGAGATACGATTTGGTATGGCGGGGAGCAAGCTTGCAATGTCTCGCTTGCAAAAGATGGCAGTCTCCGTACAATGTTCCTCGACTTTGGCGGAAAAACCGGCATAGATTTTGTTGGAAAAAAATACATAACTCATCAACGCTTGTTGATTGCAGACAAAAAAGGTAAGTTAATCCAGTCGGTTGCTGCACCCGAAGGATTTACATTTGACCACAGCGAGTGGGTCAGCGGCCTTAGCGATTATGCCGTTGTAACACTGACCAATGCGGCGTATGGATTTCATACGACGATTGCGCTTGTTGATATTGCAAATTCGAATGTTATAGAACTTGTTAAAGGTGATGAATTGTGGCATCCGAGTTTCTGGGTGAAACCGATGGACGCCAAAGCTTATGCTAAACTAGATTTAGACAGTGCTGGAATGTATTATGTTGGACAAGACGCTCCTCTTATTACGTTCAAGATGAACGCTTTTTGGACCATTTCCGATGATGTTGAAATTATCGCGTTGGGTTCATCTCGAGTCAGCTCTGGGTTCGTGGCGTCTGAGATTAAATCTGGCTATGCATTCAACATGGCAACAATCCCTAACGACATGGATGTTATCGGCACGCTTGCCGAAAAATACGTCTTGCCTCATTGCAAAAATCTGAAATACTTAATTGTAAGTATCGATTTTGATTTATGGTCCGAAGAAAAGGGTGCCAATTTCAATAAAAATGTGGGTGGCAATCTTGGCTTTGATTACGACAAGAGTCATTCCTACTGGGAAGATGGCGTTCCTTCGGCGTATAAGGAACTGAATGCAACTTATGCTCATGGGATTGACTTTTTGAGAGATTTCATGAATAACAACCATGGATGGATTTGGCTCGAATCCGCAGGCTGGACCGTGGGTGGCTTTAACGAGAATCCGATTGTCGGTGATTCTACCTGGAGTGATTCTCGCGCTTACGCCAAGGACATGGACCGCTTGAAAAAGCTGATTGACTATGCGAAAGAAAAGGATGTTGTGCTCATTGGTGTCGTTTTCCCGCAGTCTCCTTATTACAAGGAAACGGGTTCCTTTGGCCGTCATGGTATGCGACGTAGCACAGCGGATTCTTTGATTAACGTTTTGAAGGAATGGCCGAAAAAGTACTCGAATTTCGTTTTTGTGGACGAAAATAAAATGGGTAATCACGACTATACCGACGAAATGGCGTATGATTATGACCACTTGAGCTATATAGGCGGTCAAAAATTAACGGCCAAGTTGGATTCCTTGATTCAAACCTTGAAATAGGGAACGTACTTTTTTATTTCTTTTAAATTGACGGACTGTATCTCCGGCAAGCAGCTATATGGTAATATTTCACCATTTTCTATTTTGAAACAATTGTATATTTAAGGGATATTACCGATTGAAAATCTATGATTACAACGATTATTCTTACGATTCTTTTTATTTTGGGCGATGCCGGCGTCCTCTTTTTAAGCCAAGAAAGTTTCGGTAACATCCCGCACGGCAAACGCCTTGAACGCATCAAGCAGTCCCCGCATTACGATGGCAAGCAGTTTGTGAACGAAGAAAAAACGGAATTTATGACCGGCAACAAGAGCACGCTTACTGTTTGGCGCGAATTTATGTTCAACAAAAAGAAGAACACTGTTCCAAGCAAGGCCATTCCCGCGGTCAAAACCGATTTAAAAAAGCTCCCGAATGATAAGGATTGGATTGTCTGGTTTGGGCATTCGTCATACCTTTTGAATCTTTCCGGCAAAAAAATTTTGGTGGACCCCGTATTTTACAAAGGTTCCCCCGTCAAGTTTGCCAATAAGATGTTCAAGGGTACAGACATTTACAAGCCTGTTGACATGCCGGACATCGATGTTCTCGTCATCACCCACGACCATTGGGACCACTTGGATTATGAAGTGGTTACGGAGCTGGAGCCACGCGTAAAGAAAGTTGTAACCGCACTTGGCGTGGGCTCGCATCTGGAATACTGGCGCTACCCCGTGAGTAAACTTATTGAACTTGACTGGTGGGAAAACGCGCAACTTGGCGACAGTACCCGCATTACGGCAACTCCGGCAAGGCATTTCTCGGGCCGCGATTTGCACAAAAACAAGACGTTTTGGGCTTCGTTTGTCTATGAATCGCCCAAACGCACGATTTGGATTGGCGGCGATGGCGGTTATGGAAAGCATTACGCCAAAATCGGGCAAAAGTTCCCGAACATCGATTTAGGGATTCTTGAAAACGGGCAATACAACCCAGACTGGGCGCAAGTCCATACGATGCCGGAATTCTTGGGGCGCGAAATGACTGAACTCGGGGCCAAGCGCTACTTGACCGTTCACCATTCGAAGTTCTGCTTGAGCAAGCACCCTTACGACGAGCCGCTCGAAAATGCGAAAAAGGCCGCCAAGGAATCTGGCAAGCCTTTGCTCATGCCTAAAATCGGTGAAGTTGTTTATTTAGATTAAGCTCAAGTTGCACTTAGTCATCCTCGAACGAAGTGAGGGGATCCATAATTTTTTAACCCCCGCGCATAGAGGGGCATCTCGTCATTGCAAGCGAAACGAAGCAATCTATTGCTATACCCCGCGCATGTCGGGATCCCACACGATTTTGTGCAACTGCACTTGGAAGCGTGCGTTGTTTTGCGTCATGACGCGACTGGAAAGCATCCAGTTGACGATTTCTTCGTTGGTGAGCATGCCCCATACCGGCGACACAAAGATGTGCGGCATTTTTACGATTGAACTGTGCAAAGTGCGCGCATCTTGAGATTGAGAACGTTGCGAGCGTTCCGCAATTTGAGAAAGTTGCGCGACAACCTCTTCCGCTTCTTGCAGGTCTTCGACGCTTCCGACAACAAACTTGAGCACGTCATTTCCACCGAGCGTTTCGATGTTTTCCATCTTCATTCGGTCCGACATGCCGCTGCTTTTGCACTTCCAGTCCATCGTGTAAAAGAGCCCCGGCAATCGCCATTTGCAAGGGACTGTGCCGTTCGTTTCCACATTGACTTCAAAGCCCGCTTCGCTAAGCGCGGTGAGCAAATCTTCGACGCCCGAATGAATTAGCGGTTCGCCTCCGGTGAGCGTCACGCATTTTACGCCAGATTCTGCGCGATATTCTTCAACCGCAGCGAGAACCTCCCCCACGTTCATGAACCAAAAATCTGAACCTTCGACAGCATACATCGAGTCGCAATAGCTACAGCGCAAGTTGCAGCCATGCAGACGCACGAACGCAGCCGCCTGCCCCATGCGAAGGCCTTCGCCTTCGATACTTTTAAAAATTTCACAAACTTTCATATAAACTCAAATAAGAATGAGGTATGAAGTCGCTTTTGGCGACCGAGCCTATCCCCCCCACCTATCTTACACTTCGTACTCGACGGTATTGCCTTCGCTTTCCTGGACCTGCACCTTGTAGCAATGCGGCACCTGTTCGCAAATCCAGCGCGCCATATTCTCCGCCGTCGGATTAAAGTCCACCACATCGTTCAAAAATTGATGATCCAGCTTGCCGTGGACAATTTCCTTGATGTGCGAAAAATCGACCACCATGCCGTTTTCGTCCAGCGTTTCGGACTGGCAGAACACCGTGATAATCCAGTTGTGGCCATGCAGACCGCGGCACTTGCTTTCGTACGGGAGCGAGAGCTTGTGTGCCCCAGAAATTTCAATACGCTTGATAACTCTGTACATATTACGCCTCGTATTCCGTCGTGTCGTTGATGCCCGCCTCGGCGAGAGCTGCCTTGCGTTCCAGGCAGGTTGCGCACTTGCCGCAATGGATACGGCCACCCTTGTAGCAAGACCAGGTTTCGCTGTAGTCCAAACCAAGCGCCTTACCCTTGCGAGCGATATCCGCCTTGGAAATATTCGTGTACGGAGCGTCAATCGTGATGTTCGCGTATGTACCCGCCGAAATTGCCGCCGACATATTCTTCACGAATTCTTCGCGGCAGTCCGGGTAAATGGCATGGTCGCCAAAGTGGTTCGCCATCATCACGCGCTTGAGATCACGACTTTCGGCAAGACCTGCCGCCACAGAAAGCATAATGCCATTGCGGAACGGCACCACCGTCGATTTCATGTTCTCGTCAGCGTAAGTCCCTTCTGGGATAGCATCTGCACCCGAAAGGAGCGACGACGTAAAGTAATCATGCATGAACTTGAGCGGAATCGTAATGTGCGGAATCCCGAGCTTTTCGCAATGCATGCGCGCAAAAGGAATTTCTTTGTCGTTGTGATTGCTGCCGTAATCGAATGAAACTGCAAGAGCAATTTCTGCGGCGCGGTCGTAGAGCAAGGTCACACTGTCCATTCCACCGGACAAGACCAGCAAAGCGTCTTTCATAAAGTCTCCTAGTTTTGTTTAAAGTCAGGATGGGTTTCGAACTGACTAACGTCAAAGATAGAAATTTTGCTAAATTGTTTCAATAAAAAAGTTGGGTATATGGACGAGGTTTAGAATGAGAAAGTTCAAGTACAGCATTATTGCATCCATAATCCTATCCGTAGCTCTTGCCGCTTGTGGCGGCGACAGCGGTACATCCGCAAACGATGATGTGGAAAAGTCGTCATCGTCTTCTGAAAAGGTCTCCTCTTCTTCTGTCATTCCCGCTTCAAGCGGGAATCGCCCTTCAAGTAGCAGTAAAAAAGGCGATGCCGGAACGGAGTCCGGCATGACAAGTAGCAGTTCCTCGAAAGTCTCGTCATCTTCGAAGCGTAGCGAAGGATCCAGTAGCAGTAAGCAATCCTCTTCTAGCAAAAAAGTAGAATCCAGTTCTAGCCAAAAGATTGTCTCGTCATCTTCTGTTGCTCCTGCATCGAGTTCAAGTAAAAAAGTGTCTAGCAGTAGCGAGTATGTTCCTTATGACCATAGTACTTGCTTGGCGTGGAACTGGAATATAGATAAGGAAGTTTACAAACAGTTTACCGACCCGCGTAATGGCCGTAGTTACTACTACTATACGGCAGTTTCTTCAAAAACAGGAAGAAAAGTGACTGTTATGGCCGAAAATTTGAATATCGGTGAAATGGTTCTTGGTGAAAATGACCAAAATGACGATACGAAGATTGAACGCTATTGCTACAATAACGATACCACGAATTGTGACAAGT
>CACYRP010000081.1 GCA_902776765.1 Fibrobacter succinogenes | reverse complement strand
GTCACACCCGTTCCCATCCCGAACACGGAAGTTAAGCCTCAGATCGCCGATGGTACCTGGCCCCCGGGCCCGGGAGAGTAGGTCGCCGCTGGATTCACGCCCCGCCTGACGCAGCACGTCGGGCGGGGCTTTTTCGTTTCCCGCCCCTCCCGCTCCCGCGTCCACGCGGACACGTTTCCTCCCATGCTTGTCATCCCGGTCCCCGTGCCGGGACCTCCTTGCACAGTTCCCTTTGCAGATACGTTCCCCCTCTGCTTCCTAAAACCTAATCCCTACAACCTATACCCTTTTTTTGTATATTCCATACAAATGACTAGAATTTCCACATACATCCTGTTCCTCTCCCTTTTCCTCCTTGCGGCCTGCGACAGCGCCAAGAATGAATTCGATACATTGAAAGAGGGTGAAATACTCCTCGATGTCAATACAGAAGAGTACTCATTGAACGGAACGGTTCTCGGTAAGACTGCTACCGATATTTCCGTTATTGATGATGTCATTGACAAGCCTCTTTACAGAGAATTGTGTGACACAAGAGGAAAGTTTTTGGAAGAAGCTTTAGGGAATGGTGAGTCTATAGATATATTTGAATTAGCCAAGTTACATGTTGATGATAACCTTTCCTACGTAGATTTTTATAAAGCCTTATCTTCAATGTACTTCTGTGGATATTCTGATTTCAACATTGCGATTGGGACTAATTATAAGGATGTTTTTCAATTAAGTATTCCTAGAACCGATTATATGTGGTGTGGCCTTGTTATTCAGCAAATGAAAAGGTTAAGATATAAGTATTTGCGTAACCGTCAAAAGTTATCGCTCTCTGAAATGTCTGAGATAGATGTTGAGGATAGAGAGTGCGTTGAAGAATATAAAGGTCTTGATTTGCTATTGTCGTTTTACCGTAAAGATGATGGCATCGCCTATGTTGTCAGTTTGAATGAAACTTTTTTCAATAAGGGTAGCCGGTTTGATGGCTATAACTTTTATACATTTAACAACGATGCTGATTTGTGGAAGTTTATTGAAGATGTCCGTTCGAAAGTGGATCGTCAAATTGGAAATATGCCAGGTAAAAAAGAGGATAAGGTTTTAAGACTACTTGCTAATGCTCATGGTCCAAATAAAGTAATGTTAGCTTTTCAAAAAGACGTGCTGATGAAAGATATTGCCCCCATAGTCAAAAAACTAAATACTTACGGGTATAGATTAGCGTTTTCGATAGTTGATAGCAATTAAAATTGCTATTCTTTGTCGCATGAATCCTAGAATATCCTTTGTATTGCAGATGTCGCCATCGACCTCGTATGAAAACCTTGAGGCGGTCGCGCGTAACTTGCTGGAAGGGTTGGATGTTCTTCTGAATTCAGAACAGGTAAAGTGCTCCATCTTCTTGGATGGTCCGGTAATTGAAGCGCTTTACAACGTGGCAAAGCCATTGATGTTCGGCAAGATCCAGAATGCAATTCGCAATGGGATTCTTGAATTTTTGGGCGGCGGTTATTACGATCCGATGCTACCGCTTTTCCCGGAAGATTTGCAGATGATGCAGCTGGAGTTGCATCGTGACTATTTGAAGAAAGTGCTTGGTGCAGAGCCGCAGGGGTATTTTAATTCCTCGTTGGTGTGGGAGCCAGGCATGGCCGATGTTCTGGAGCATTCACGTTTTGATTATGCGCTGGTGACGGAAGCGGCTGTGCAAGATGCGCTTGGCCGCTCGACTCCTGTATCTGGCTGGTTTACGCTTGAAGATCGCGGTGCGCTTATCCGCATTGTTCCTGTGTCCGAGGTGCTTTCGCAGGCGATTGCTGAAGACAATCTTGGGTGGCGCAGCATTGCTGAATCGTATTGCCGCGATGGAAAGTCGGCGATTGCGCTTCTGGACATCCCGTCGGATCCGTCTGGGATTATTGATTTCTTTGGGCGTCTTGTAGATTTTGTCGAGACAAATGAGGTTCAGACTAGAACTGTCAGTTTTGCGGTAGATCAGCTTGAAACATGCGGTACAATCAGTTTCCTCGTTTCGGCGGGTCGCAAGCTTGGGCTCCCTTCGACGGCGCGCACATGTCGTGAACTCTTGATTCGTCGCCCCGAAATTAATTTGCACCACAAGTTTTTCCTGAATTTGTACAGGAGAGGTCGCAGTTTGCTTTCGGGCAAAAAGTGGCTGGAGTTCTGTCATTCGCTTTTGCCAGCAATGGCTCCGCTTTATTTTAGGGACATGTTCAACCGCTCGGGCATGCGCTCTATGATGGTTCGCAAGCGCTCGAATCGCATGTTGCTTGCTTCTTCTCAGCTGTTGGATGACCTCACCGGTTTTTCGGGACTCCGCGTTGATGTGTGCGACTTTTTGCTCCGTGGCAAAAAAGTTCTTTTTTGCGAGAATCCTGAATCATCTTACTTGCTGGATTCCCGTTTTGGCGGTGCGCTCCGCGCCTTGAATTACAAGGCCGGAAAAATCAATTTAGTGAATACGTGGCGTGACGATGGCGAACCGTCTTTTGCTTTTTTGGATTGCCTCCTCCCGAATGTAGATTTTACGCCGGTCAAGCTAGAACAGATGCTTTACGATCGCAAGCATTTGCTCGCTGACCCTTATGATTATCGTATTCTTCGCTCGGACTCTGGTACGGAGATTATGTTGGACGAAGAACAGGGTTTTGCAAATGAAGAACGCAAGGCTTTGTTTAGGATTAAGAAGGTCTTTACTTTCCAAGGTGATGCGGCCAAGTTTACGGTTTCGTATGCGATAGACAATCTTGCGTACGTGAACACGAAGGGGTATTTCGGGACCATCCTCGAACTTGGACTTTTGTCGCGTGGCGATGTCAACAAAGTTTGGATTGACGGAAAGAACGTCAAGTGGAATATGGTCGAGCCGCTTTTGTACCCCGATGGCAAGTCGCTTGAAATCCGTGACGAAAAGGATGGTTGTGTTTTCCGTATGGCTTTTGATCGACCGACATCCATTTTCGTTGGTTCCATCTTTGGCGCTACATCGTCGGCAGCTCCGCAGGCGTTCCAAGGCATTCGCGTGTTCCCGTTCTGGAATGCTCCGTTTAACGTGCTCGACCGCAAGGCTTTTAAAATTTCGGTGTCGGTGACCAAGAGGTAATGGATGCGAGCCGACTTGATTGATATCCAGGTTGAAGATCGCGGCGAAGAAGTTGAAATTTCGCTGTACGGCATTCTTGGCGAATACCAGTTGTCGGCTGTTCGCGAAAAGCTGGAAATGCTTGTTCGCGGGCCGGGTGTTTTTTTCTTTGTGAATCTCCAGAATGCTCGCTTTACGACAGAAGCTTATCGCAGTCTGTTCCTCGAAATTCTGAACATGGTGAAGCAGCAGAAAGCGTCGCTCATCTTGATTTTTGATAGCGAAGAATTGCGTACCTATTTTGATCGTTACAAGAACATTTTTGAAATTTACAGGAGCCGCGAGGAGTACCGCAAGTCGGGACTTTCCAAACAGGCGCACTTGGTCGGTCTCCATTACGAAAAGAGGTCTATCAGTCTTTCGCCTGGCTTTGCCGTTTCGGTGGCTCTGTTCCTGATTGGCTGGGCTGTTACGTTATTTGTTATTATCGTTGGGCAAGGGCGTGAAATCTCGGATAAGCAAGCGCAAATTACAGTTCTAGAAAGCCAGAAAGCACGATACATCCGCGAAATTGATCGCCTGGAATCTGCAATTGGTCCGATGCGCAAGCTCGGCGTGGTTCAGGATACGACTTTGCTAAGTTCCTTTGGCGTCATCCAGGATTGGGTTTCGTATCTAGAATACTTGGAGAAGAATCGGCGTGAAAAGTAGCGTACGACTTTCTTCGATGGCGGTAAGCGTTTTATTCGTTATCGGGTTTGCCGTCTTGTTTACTTTTGCAAGCGAATGGTATTCTAACCGGCTTAAGCTTGAAAATTTGGCCTACCGGGAACGCACTCTTCACAGTGACCTCGAACATTTGGAAGTGGTGGGCAAGTGGACGCTGGACTATGTGAAAATCGAAAAGGCGCTCACGTATATGCTTGGCGACCGTCTCCCAGAGGTGAGTTTTCGCATTTTGGCAGAAAACTTGTGGCAAATTTCGCAGTCGTACTCGCTGGACCCGTTGATTATCCTTGCCGTGGTAGCGCAGGAAAGTCGCGGCAATCCGCTTGCACGTGGGCGATTCCAGACCGGAAAATTTTCGGGGGCGCTGGGATTAATGCAGATAAAGTTAGAGACTGCAAAATCTATGGGAAGCCGTTTCGGTCTTGTTATCGAGACGGAAGATGACCTGATGCGCCCTGAAGTGAACGTGGTCGTTGGTTCGGCTTACCTAATCCGACTTATTGGAAAATATGGCCATTTGAGAGAAGCCTTGGTGGCTTATAATTTGGGGCATTCCGCTGTCGATAAACTCCTTGAAAAAAACGCTCCGCTCCCGACTGTTTATTACGAGGGCGTTGTGGCGAAATATAAGGATTTGGTGGCTCACTGCTCGTTTTGAAGAATCGTGATTGGCGGTTAGGAATCGTCATTCTCCGAAGGAGACTGCTCCAATGCCGAGTGCCGCGACCATGGTTACATGGGCATGGCTGAGGCAAAGAGCAGGGCGAAGCCAATCCATACATAATCCATCCATTGTAATAAGAATTGTATGGATCCTCGCAAGACGAAGATGACACGTGCATTATTCGCCTGCATCCCTAGCCATAACCCACTTTACTCATACCTCAAAGGGCCGCAGGCCCGACCTCATACCTCAAACCTCATCGCAGCCGCATATGCGACCCCACTTTCCACTAACACTGCCTACTTCTTATAGTCTACTATTTACTGACTAAAATCTTTTTTCTAAATTCTAGTCGTGATTAGGAAGTTGATTTTTATTCTTGCTATGACGGGGATTGCCTTGGCGGGTGAAGTCCGTTATGATTGTTTGCGCTTTGTAGAACAGGGCCTTGCGAATGATCCGCAAATGGCCGAAACGAAACATGGTTTGGAAAGCAAAAATGACAAGATTCGTTCTTTGACGGCTGAAGTTATTTTGCCGACTTTCAATGTGTCTATGATGGTGGGGCCCGCACCCGGTTTGAAGGAAACTGTTGATCAGTGGGGCGATACTGTTGACACGTACGATTTTTCTCGAATGGGACCATTTTGGGCAGTCGAGGCCAAGTTTATCCAGCCTTTGAATTTGGGGCAGTACCGGAGCGGAAAGAAGGCTTTGGAAGCTGATTTACAGCAGAAAACCTTCGAAATTGAAAATTCAACCCACAAAAAAGAGGTTGAACTCCAGTCGTATTATTACAATTATCTTTTGGCGCTTGAAATGAAACGCCTTGTTGCAGATGCAAAAAAGCAAGTGGATAAGGCTTATGACCAGCTCGAAGAAGCTTTGGACGAAGACGAACCGACGGTTTCGCAGAACGATCTTTTGAATTTAAAGGCGAAAATGCACACCGTCAAGGAAGGCGTGATTGAAGCGGACCTTGGCTTGAAGCGCGTGATGCTTGCGATTCGATTTGCTCTCGCCTTGCCGGATGGCGATACTTTTGCAACTGAAGATACCGTGCTTGCGATGCGACCTGAACCGCTCCCGACCGAAGAACAGGTCCGCGATTTGACGATTAAGTATAATCCTGAATTGAAACAGCTAGAGGCCGGGCTCCGCGCTCGTAGGCTTCAGATGGATTTGGCCGAAGCTAAACTTGCCCCTGAATTCTTTATCATGGGTGAATTCCAGTATGTGAAAAGCTGGGCCGGAAACCGCAACGTGCTGCAGAAAAGTGCTTTTGCCCAGGATGCTGTCAACAAGATTTCTGGACTTGTCGGTGTGGGGTTAAGATACCGTTTGAACTTCTGGAAGAGCTGGGAAGAATTCCGCAAGGCAAGAACGGATTATCGTGGTCTTCAGCTTAAAGAAAATTATGCCGCCGATGGTTTGGTGGCGAAGGCTGTGGAACAGTATTATCAAGTCGTTGCGGCCAAGGAAAAGCTGGATGCCATGCGCGAAAGTTTGCGCGCTTCGGAAGCTCTTTTGAAGGGAGCCGCTATGAAATATGATTTGGACAAATCCCAAACGAGCGACCTCGTATCGGCTTACACGCAGAATGTAACAATGAAAAAAGATTATTATTTCGCAGTTTGCCGATATAACGTCGAATTTGCCGGATTAATTGCAAAGATGGGTTTGTCTCTTCAAGAGTATAATTCGTATTTTAAATAAAAAATGAGGAGTATCAAGATGTTTAAGAAAATTATGATTGCTATTGCCTGCGCTTCGCTCTTGTCTTTTGCTGCCGAAGATCCTGTGTCTGTCGTCAAGAGCAAGGACGTTGAATTGCAGAATATCATCAAGAAGTCTAAACGCACTGCTAAGGAAACGGAACGCGTCAAGAACCTCTTGAACGATTCCTTTGATTTCGCCTTGCTTGCCAAGAAGTCTCTTGCAGCAAGTGATTGGAAAGCTCAGGACGCAGCTTCTCAAGAAAAGTTTGTTGCTGAATTCCAGCGCATGGTCCGCAATTCCAGTGCCAACCGCTTGGAACTTTACCGCGCCGATTCCACGATTTACGAACCGGCAAAGATGAAGGGCACGGACGATGCTCGCGTGATTGCCCACTTGTGGAACCAGGGCAAGGAATCGGTGCTCGAATACAAGATGACGCTTGTGAACGGCAAGTGGAAAGCTTGGGATTTGGTTATCGATGACCTTTCGACAGCCCGCAACTACAAGGAACAGTTCAGCAAGATTCTCAAGGATAAGAGCTTTGCCGAGCTGATCGATATCATCAGTAAGAAGGCCGACGAAGCCGAAAAGTAAATGGGCTTCTTTTCCTGGCTCCTTTGTTCTATTCTCGTTGTAGCGCTTGTGCTACTGCTTTTCCCGTTTTCGGTTCGAATCGAATTTGAAGCCGGGGAGCGCGGTGCGCGGGCGCTGTTCTTTTTTTTCAAGAAAAAAGTTTACGAGGCAAAGAAAAGCTGGGGGCTGGGGGGAGACGACAAATGCGTAGATCGAGAGTCGCGACCAAGCTCGCTTGGGCATGACCGAGATCAGCATTTGGGACAAGAGCGAAGCGATTGTCCAAAGACGAGAGACGAGAGAGAAGTAGGAAGTAGGAAGGATGACGTAGGCTGTGAAAAGCGTGATTCGTCTGATGTCATCCTGAGTGAAACGGAAGACACCCCCGAAAAGCGAGAGTCGCGACCAAGCTTGCTTGGGCATGACCGAGCCCAAGGGGGTGGGGCTGAGCCCCATCCTGTGAAATCTAATGCTGGTAGCGAGAGTGCGCCGCTAACAGAAGCCGTCGCAAAAAAGCCCGCAGACTCTCCGAAGACTGAATGTTTGGAGATGAGAGACGAGAGAGAAGTCGGAAGTCGGAAGTCGGAAGTAGGCTGTGAAAAGCGAGAATCTCAACCCGCGTCATCCTCGACCGTCAGGGAGGGAATCCATAATGTCTCGGATTGCACTTGCGAAAAAGATCCAGTGAAGTCTAGTGATGACAGCGAAAATGCGCAACCTGCGAAAGTGAAGGCATCGTCTGTAGTTGAAGTCAAAGAATTTCGGACCGTGAATTTTGGACTATCCTCTTAACTCCAGACTTGGATGCTCGGGCTTTTAGGTATGTGCTGAAAATTTTGCGTGCCGTGTTTTCGTTGTTCCGCATTCGCTTTAAGGATTGTTTTGTCGAAGGCATCCAGACGGATTACCAGACTATGGGATATATCGCTGCGGTAAACGGATTCTTGAAAGCTTATCCGTATGTTGGCGATTGGGACTTGAGAATGGACTGGTGCCGTGAAAAGGAACTCCGTGCGGCGGGTGCTGTTCGATTGAGTGTCACTTTGCTTCGCGTTTTCTGCTTTGTTCTTGAAACGCTTGTGCTGGCTGGAATTTTGGCGTTCAGCTTTTGGCGCCGTCGTGCACGAGTGATAAAAACAAATGAACTCCCGGAATTGGGTTTTGTTCGTAAAAAGATTCTGAATATTATTTTGGAGGACTGATGGCGGTTTTGACTTTGGAACGTTTGCTTGCTTCGATGGGTTTCGGTAGCCGCAAGGATGCACGTGGTCTGGTTCGCATGGGACTTGTGGAATTGGATGGCAAGGTGCTTGATGATCCGTTCATGGAATTTAAGGAACGTCCGGAGTTTATTACGGTAAACGGCGAAGAAGCTCCGACGGTGGAAAAGTTGTACGTGATGCTTTACAAACCGACGGACGTGGAATGTAGCCACAACGCTCGTGACCATAAGCCTGTGTACGATTTGTTGCCGGAGCGTTTTACGGCGATGGGCATCCAGTCCGTTGGTCGCTTGGATGCAGATTCATCAGGACTCTTGTTGCTTTCGAATCAGGGTGACTTTATTCATAAAGTAGAAAGCCCCAAAAAGGGGCTTTGGAAAAAGTATCGCGTGACGCTTGCGCGACCGTTTACGGAGGCGCAGAAGGCGGAACTCTTGGCGGGCGTGATGCTCAAGGACGAACGACGCCCGGTGCTTGCTCGTGAAATCGAAGTGGACGGTGATGCTGTTGTCATTTCGATTGGCGAAGGACTGTACCATCAGGTTCGCCGTATGTTTGCTGCCGTCGGCAATCACGTTGAAACGCTTGAACGTGTCGCTATTGGACCGGTTGTTCTGGATCGCACCTTGGGCGAGGGCGGTTGGCGATTCCTCACCGAAGAAGAAGTTGCAGCTCTGAGCTAAAAAGAAAAGTCGGCGAAAGCCGACTTTTTCGTATCAGGCGTGAAAGCCTGATTTTATGGGTTCAACGTTTGTTTAAATAGAATCGTAATCGCTGTTGATTTGAGCGATTTCGTTTTCCGTTTCAAGTTCCGGCTGCACAGTGGCTTCGCCAAGAATGCCTTCGAGCGAATTGATCTTGTCCTTAATGTCGTTGCTGAACTTGAAGGTCGGGACCAAGCGTTCGTCGATGAGGACGGTTTCGCCGGTGCGAGGATTACGCGCCGGACGCGCCTTGCGAGGCTTGCACGCAAACGTGCCGAAACCGCGAATTTCAATAGTATTGCCTTCGATAAGCTTCTCGCCGAGCAGATCGAGGAACTGTTCGACGACAATTTTAATATCATTGCGCACAAATCCGGTGGATTTAGCGATTTCTTGAATAAGGAATTGTTTAGTTATATTAGCCACGCACTAAATATAAGTTTATCATAGACTTAGAGTGATGGTTCGTATGAAATTAAATATTTTTTTCGGGTTCACATTGCGGAATATTTGTGAATAGTTGTGACTTAAATGTTGAAGATTGATAATTTGCCTAAAAAGGTCCGTTTTAATCTCCGAAACAAGGAGATTTTCCCCAATACTATCTTGAGTCCGATGGACGGTGTGACCGATGCGCCGTTCCGGCGGCTTTGCCGAGTGCTTTCGGGCGACCGCATGGGGCTCTTGGTTTCGGAGTTTGTTCCAACGGATGGCGATGCCGTATTCAATCCGGATGGTCACAAGCAATTGAAGTTTTTCCCGGAAGAACGCCCGTTCGGCATTCAGATTTTTGGACGTTTTCCAGACCGCATGGCGTATGCCGCAGGTCGAATTGCGGAACGTTATCACCCGGAATTTATCGAAGTGAATGCGGGGTGTCCGGCGCCGAAGGTGGCGGGCAAGGGGAGCGGTTCTGGGCTTTTGCGCGATTTGCCTCGCTTGCAAGAAATTTTACATGAAGTGAAAAAGACGCTGGAAGCGAAAACGCCGGAGATTCCGCTCACGCTCAAGTGCCGCATTGGCTGGGACGACGAAAGCATCAACGTCATGGAAACGCTGAAGATTGCGGAAGGCGAGGGCGTTGAAATGCTCACGGTTCACGGTCGCACGCGTTTGCAGGGGTATAACGGCCTTGCGAACTGGGAATGGATCGGGAAGGTCGCTGCAGCGGCAACGATTCCGGTAATCGGCAATGGCGATGTGAATAGCGTCGAATGCGCACGCGAACGCATTAATACTTACGGAGTTTCGGGCGTGAGCATTGGGCGCGGAGCGATGCACAATCCCTGGATTTTCGGGCAGATTGCAGACGCCTGGGAAGGTCGCGAAAAGCATGTGATTACCGCTGAAGAAGCGCTTGACGTGTTCCCGCTCTATTACAAGTTCAAAATTGAAGATGGCGCGACCGAGATGAATGCGATGGGCCGCATGAAGCAGCTCGCCGCGAGACTGTGCAAAGGTTTTGTCGCGTCTTCGGACGAAAATGTGGCCATGTCGGTGCGACAGGCTTTATTAACGTGCCAGTCGGCTGCGGAAATGCTCGATCAAGTCCAAAAACTCAAAGAAGGTCTTGCCCGTGAAATGGTCTTTGTGCCGGAACGTCTTGTCAATTTGAACGGCGCTAAGGAAACCGAACTCAAATTCGGTGACCAATTCAAAGGTCGTTAGTATTATCAATAAATGCGTGAAAAAATAACTGTATAAGAAATTATAGTTAATCGTTGAGAGAATAAAGCGTCGGCCAAGATTGCTTCTTCGCAGTAGCGTGCAAAACGAGTGTTGCGCTGACGCCGTAGGCGTCAAAAGCATCAAAGGCGAATGCTGCGGTTGCACTTGTGCAAACATAGCTGAGCCGTAATTGCTGATGCTGAAAGCATCCACTTTGAGCTGGGGCCCCGCCCGCAAAACGTACTTTAATGATTAAAAAATTGATGAAGTGCTGATTCATTCAGCATAAAAACAAGTACTCAAAAAAAATCTCAAAATTTTATGATTACCTATTGACTTTGAGTCAAAAATTGAGTACATTTGGAATATGGAAAAAACAATTGACATATTTCAGTTTACTCGATTTCGCAAGTATCTGGAGGAATATCAAGCAGCTCGCGTGCAGACGGATCCTGAATTTACCAGGGCTGGAGTGTGTGCGCTGCTCGGACTCCCCAAGACTCGCAGTTACTACAACGATATCGTTAAAGGGAAAAAGCTCACCGCGCGCATGATTCCCAAGTTTGTGGAAGTCCTTGGACTCAACAAGAAAGAGGCCAAGTACTTCGAGACGATGGTGAACTTTGACCAGGCGAAAACGACGACGGAACGCAATGCTTTTTTTGACGAACTCATCAAGCAGCATCCCAATCCGCACCACATCTTGAACGAAGACGCGTATGAGTATTACAACCACTGGTACAACAGCGTGTTGTTTACGGCGCTGGATGTGATGGATGTTTCAGATGACCTTGAGCCAATCCAGAAACGGATTTTCCCGAAGGTATCTGTGGGGACGTTGAAGCGGTCTTTGGAACTTCTGGAGCGCATTGGCTTTGTGCGCAAGAATGAAGACGGCTTTTGGAAAAGCTGCCGCGAGTCTGTGAGTAGTGGGGCTTACAACAATAACGATTTGGTGCGTCAGTACCAGTTGCAGTGCTTTGAACTTTCGAAGCAGGCTTTGCTCGCGAATGACGATAACCCGTCGGACATGGGTACGTTCACGTTCAGCGTTTCGGACGATGCGTATAAAGAAATTGCCTTGGAAATTCAGAACTTGAAAGCCAAGGTGCGTAAAATTATTACGCAAGACAAGAAAGAGGCGACTGGGGTTCACCAGTTGAATATTCACTTGTTCACAAATTTAAAGAAATAAGCCAAGGAGGAATGACTATGATTTTAAATAAAATATTAAAAATTTGTGCTGCGTTGGCTGTTCCCGGCTTGGGATTGTTTGCGGCTTGCAGCAGTGATGACAATGTGGCGTCTTCGTTTAGCGAAACGAATACGGGAAAGCCAGTTGAACAATTGGGTCTTCTTGCTGAACTGGATACATCGTTAGTTGACAAGCGTATCTTTGGGGATAATCCTTGTTCTGTTTCTGATACGGTTGTTGATAGTGTTTATACTGATTCAGTTTACCAAGGCCCGATGCTTGTCAAGAAAAAAGATCCTGAGGTTAGAGATAGTTCCGTAATAAAGGGGGATAGGATTATGTGTCGTCCACATAATGATATCTACTTGTATATGGATACTAGGGCGCAAGTGGTAGATTCCGAAGGGAAGCCCGTGGCTTTTGCAAAAGTCTATGAAGGGGTGTGCAAATATGACGATCCGAAATGCCAATATACCACGGATAAGGATGGATATTTCTACATGGACAGCGTCAATTTTCTGACGTATTGGGAAAACGATTTTGCCGAAGATGTAAAATATGCTTATGTAGAGGATTATCGAAGGCTTCAACTGCGCGCGATTTCTGCGGATTCTAGTCTTGGAGCTAATATCTATTCCAGTTTTGTTGATGCCAGTGTTGTAAAAATTAATGGAAAACTTGTTGCCGAATTGAAAAAGATCGTTGTTGAACCTGTATATTCGAGCAAGGTGTATATTGATTCCCTCTATGTAGCATCTGATGAAAACGCTTCGGAACGAGACAGGGAAAATGCCGAAAGTTTGAATGAAAGTATAAGGAAAAGTATTGAAAATGGAGAGGGTATTTGCTTAGAATTGAAAGATGGCAATGAACTCAAATTCGAATATGAAAAAACTTCTCCGTCGGTGTTCTATCCCTGCCATAAGGTGACTGAAGAAGACCGTAAAAATGGGTATATGATTATGTATGGATTGCCAGAAGGAACTTACAATATTTTAATAGGAGGGACGTATTATGAATTCTCCCCGCTGGAAGTAAAACCGTAAATCGAACTTAATGCATTGAAAAATGAAAATTTTCAGTGTCTCAAATTTGAAAAAAACGAGGTTAAATGATTATGATTAAAAATAAAATTTCAAAGATGTACATTGCTTTGTCGGTGCTGGGTTTCGGAATCCTTGCCGCTTGTAGTGAAAATGATGTGGCATCGTCGTTCAGCGAAACGCAAACGGGCAAGCCTGTTGTGCAACTGGGGCGTCTTGCCGAATTGGATACGTCCATGGTTTACCAACGTATTGATGTTGTGGATCCGTGTTCTGCAAAGACTGTGGTTTTAGACGTTGATGAGCCTAATGTGTTGGCCAAGGCGTCTCCCATAATTGATGGCGGAGACAATTTTGTCCCGGCTTGTGGTAAAAAAGAAACTGTTCGCTTGTATATAAATACGAGAGTGCAAGTGGTTGATCCGCAGGGAAAACCGCTAGCAGGAGCTAAGGTTTACGAAGGCGGTTCCGCTTGTGATGATGACGAATGTTTATACACCACGGACAAGGATGGCTATATCTATATAGATAGCGTAGCTTATCTTTGGTATTTGCAAGGAAGTGAACAGCGGTTTAGCTCTCTCCAGTTGCGAGTGCTTTCTGCGGATTCAAACTTTGGTGCCAATGTTTATTCTAGTTTTGCGAACGCTTCCGCCATGACGATTGATGGTGTGCCGTTTGCTGAATTGGAAAAGATTGTTTTGGAACCCGTATATTCTGGTAAATTAAGCTTGAATCCTCCTTTCAAGATTTTGAAATTCTATGAATATATGAGTGAAAAAATGAAATGGGGTGAACGCCTGGAAAAGGATATTGAAGAAAGGGCTGAATTAAAGGTTTGCGTGTATTCGGAAGATTTTATAGCTGGAAAGCATCCAAATGTTCCGAATTATTATGCGCCTTGTCAAAGAGTGACAGAAGAAGACTATGAAAATGGATACATGGTCATTTATGGATTGCCTGAAGGAAAATATTATTTCGGCATATCTGAACCTGGTGCTTCTGAAGGCTTTGGCGTGTATGAAGGCTTTGAAGTCGTAAAACCCTAGATAAAAATGTATTAGAGGAGGAATGATTTCAGCGGCTGGTTTTGGTCGCTGAAATTTTCATTTTTTTGTAATACTTGTGAGAAGTCGGGGCTTGCATGGTGGCGGGCGTGGCGAATTGCGAAAAAAATGTTTTAATTGAAATGCGATTGTTTACAAAACGCTTTTTTGCACTTCATTCTATCTTGCGATTGGTCCGCAATTTTTCTAAATTGCCCCGCGGAAATTTCAAAACAGGACATTGAGAATGAACTACAATCCTCTCGCTCAAGCTTTGAACGCTGAACTTTCTGCAAATGGTTGCTGCGTTCTTGACATGCTCTCTGAACAGGGCAAGGCCATTTTCTTCCCGCGTAAGGGTATTCTTGGCCAGGGTGCCGAAGCTAAGGGCTCCGACATCAATGCGACAATCGGTACAGCTCTCGAAGACGATGGCTCTCCGCTCGTTTTGGACTGCGTTCTCAAGTCTCTCAATCTCCCGAAGCAGTCCTTCCTTTATGCTCCGAGCTTCGGTAATCCGGATCTCCGCAAGGCTTGGAAGGAATTGGACATCAAGAAGAACCCGACGCTTGCTTCCAAGAGCTTCAGCAACCCGGTCGTGACGGCCGCTTTGACGCACGCTATCAGCTGCGCCGGCTACATGTTCCTCGACAAGGGCGACGAAGTCATCATCCCGGACCTCTACTGGGACAACTACGAACTCGTGTTCGAAAACTCTCGTGGCGCAAAGATCAAGACTTTCAACACCTTCAAGAATGGTGGCTTTGACACGGAAGCCTTGAAGGCTGCTCTTGCTGCAAGCAAGTCCGATAAGAAGGTCGTTCTCCTCAACTTCCCGAACAACCCGACTGGCTACACCGCTACCGAAAAGGAAGCGGTCGAAATTGCAAAGATCCTCACGGAATGCGCCGCTGCCGGTAACAAGGTCGTTGCCCTCCTCGACGATGCTTACTTTGGACTCGTATATGAAGAAGGCGTGACGAAGGAATCCCTCTTTGTGAAGCTTGTGGACGCTCACGAAAATCTCCTCGCCGTGAAGCTCGATGGCCCGACCAAGGAAGACTACGTTTGGGGCTTCCGCGTTGGCTTTATGTCCTTCGGTTTCAAGGGCGCTACAGAAGCTCAGCTCAAGGCTCTCGAAGACAAGGCTGCCGGTACGGTTCGTGGCAATATCTCTAACGCTCCGTCTATTAGCCAGAAGATTTTGCTCGCTGCATTCCAGAGCCCTGAATACCAGCAGCAGAAGCAGGAAAAGTACGCTGTTCTCAAGAAGCGTTACGACATTATTAAGCAGGTGTTCGCCGCTCATCCGGAATACAATGACGCTTTCGAACAAATGCCGTGCAATAGCGGTTACTTTATGTGCATCAAGCCGAAGGGTGTTGATGCTGAAGAACTCCGCCAGAAGCTCATCAAGGATTACAGCACGGGCACGATCATGCTCTCTGGCCTTATCCGCATTGCATTCAGCGCCGTTCCGACCGAAAAACTCGGCAAGCTCTTTGAAAATATCTATAATTGCATCAAGGAAATGAAATAGGTATTAGGGATTAGGTATTAGGGTTTAGTTGAAATAATCGTGGCGAAGCCACCCATAAAACGACGCACGAAGTGCGCAATACTTAATCCTAAAACCTGTAACCTATAACCTAAAACCTAACCGGAGATTCCATGTCCAATAACGCGACCTTAAACTACAACGGAAAAAGCTACGAACTCCCCGTCGTTGATGGCACTGAAGGCGAGCACGGTCTCGATATCAGCGCGCTTCGCAAGAGTTCTGGCCTTGTCACGCTGGATTACGGTTACTTGAACACCGGTAGCACCAAAAGCTCAATCACGTTCGTCGATGGCGAACATGGTGTGCTGCGTTACCGAGGATACTCCATTGAAGATCTTGCAGAAAAGGCGACTTTCCCGGAAACCGCTTGGCTCCTGATTTACGGTGAACTCCCGAATCAGGAACAGTTGAGCCATTTCCGCACGCTCTTGACCGAAAATGCCTTGTTGCACGAGAACTTGCTGCAC
>CACYRP010000080.1 GCA_902776765.1 Fibrobacter succinogenes | reverse complement strand
CGATTGCTGCTGCCCAGGTGTAATAGCGGCCACCCACATTGCAATTCTTTTCATCATTGTTGTAGCACCAGTTGCGGCCCTTCAAGCTCGGAGTCTTGATGCTATCGGCATAGTTCAGGTTTTCAGCCATCCACACCTGCGAATAATTCGAGTCTGGCACTTCAATTTTCACGACCTTGTAAACATTCTTGTCGCGCGGGTCGATCATCGAGTCATACTTGATTTTCGGATTCAGGCGTGCTTCCTTAGGCACATCCCAGCTCCATCCTTCGGTATCACTAGAACTTGAAGAAGGCCTTACCGGTGCAGTCGAAGGATCCCCTTTGACGCAACGGACACTTTGTCCGTAATTCTTGGAATTCTGATACGTATAAGAATTGGTATAAATGTTGTTTATATTCAAATACCGGCCTTGATCGGCACTGTATTCGGTGGCGCTCCAGTAATAAACATCCGAGCCCACCTTTTGCCAACTAGTTGCAGAAATTTTTCTTCCGGTCGGGAGAGCGGCAAAGCCGTAAAGATCCGTACCGTTATTGTCAGGCGTTCCGGCGTAGTCCCACCCGGTCAAGGCCTTGAGAGGCTCGCCAGCTACGCCGCCAGATCCTAACGCCACGCTCAACAACCCCCATTCATAGATTGACGGCAAATGCCAGCCATCAGGACAAATTCCCTGCACAGCGCGATCAAGTCCGCACCTTTTGCCATAGCCGCAAACCAACGGTTCCTTCGAATCATTCGCCAAGGCAACAGAGTCAATTGCCGCCGCCCAGCTGTAATAACGACCGCCCACCTTGCAATTTTTTTCTTCATTATTGTAGCACCAGTTGCGGCCCTTCAAGCTCGGTGTCTTGACGCTATCGGCATAGTTCAAGTTTTCAGCCATCCACACCTGCGAATAATTCGAGTCTGGCACTTCAATTTTCACGACCTTGTAAACTTTCTTGTCGCGCGGGTCGACCATCGAGTCGTACTTGATTTTCGGATTCAGGCGAGCTTCCTTGGGCACATTCCAGCTCCATCCTTCAGGGATTTTCTGAGCGGTCCCAAACTCTTCAACCACCTCTTCAAACGCAGGAATTTCATCGGACCCGCTCCACTTCTCTAGATTGTCGCGGACTGTTTCAAATTTACCATCGTCCTTAGCAGCGCTTGCCCAATCCGCCATTTTCGTTTTTGTTTTTTCGTCGTTCCATTCACCAGTCTTCGTGATAGACGAAGCAATAGCATCTATACGATCTGTCAATTCTTCGGCATTCAAATCCGATTGCAACAACACACTCGTTGCAAGGAGAGTCGAGTTTCCATCGCCCTTTTCATAAATGCTCATGCCTTCAAACGACTCAAAAAGGTCCATTATGCCCAACGAAGCAAGGACTTCTTTTTCAGCCTGCATTTTCGCATCGGCAAAGGACATTTTCTCTTTAGAGACCAGGTTCATCACACGCTCGTATTCCAGTTCCGTGAGCACGTTGATGTTCACAGACTTTCTGTCGCTCAAATCCGAGATTGCATGAAGCGTCAACTTATTCGAAGACTTCTCACCAGTAAATTCATTGAGGTAATAGCCGGAGACCTCGAATAAAGCGCAAGACGCCGAGAGGTTCACATCGTCAACGCCAAAGTCACCCTTGTTGCTCTTGACTTTTCCCGTGAATTTCTCCTCCGTGAATTCCATGGTCTTGCAGTCAAGGCCTTGCACCGTCACCTCAGACCCCTTCACGAACGGCCCCTTTTGCGCCAAGCCGGCCACATCCAGATCCTTGATGGCTACAACGCCCGCATCACCCGAAGCACCGCCCGCGACCTTTTCAGAAGAACACGCCGCAAGAATCAAGGATACCACAGCAATGGCCGGAAAGACATTGCCAAATAATTTATACAAGTTATTTCTCATTTTTCTCTTCCTTATTCAAAACTGTTTCACTTTTATTCAGCCATTCACTCATCGGGAACAACTGCATATTCAAACGATAAACGCAATCGGTTTCGTCATCGTCCGTCGCAATAGCCACAATGCGCCGCCAAAAATCTTCCATTTCCTTTTTTATCCGTTCGTAAGCGCGATGCGTAAGGCCAAGCGTGTACCCCGACATCACGCGTTCCGAAAGCGGCAAGTCAAGCGACTGGATTGCAAATTCCCCCATCTGGCGCTGCAAATCACGAGCCGCCAAAGGTACCGCCTCCACAGGCGCCATCTTAATAGCCTTATCCGTTTGCTGGTAGTTTCCGCTCTTGTCCTTCTTCAAGAGTTTCGCCTTCACCAAAAAATCAAGCGTTTCAGAAACTTCGGCCGCCGAAATCTTTTGCTTGCAGGCATGAGCTATTTCAAGAGGCTTTGCACCGGGCATATGTGGGGCCAATTCGCGAATCACGGAATTTTTCCACGATTTGAAATAATTGAACTCTTCATCCCCAAGAACACGCATCTTGTGCGCCCGCGCCATCGCACAACGTTCTTCAAACGCGGCACGCTTCTCCCCATCGCTTTTCGCATGCGCATACGACACCATAAGAACAAAATAATCATATTCAAAACCGACAAGCCCCATGGCATTCGCAACTGAGCCCGCCGATCCAACACTCAGATTTTTCTTGCCTTCGCAAACATACTTTAAATAAACATCCGAAGAAAAGCCCGCCTTCTGGGCGAACGCATGCCAAGAAAACGCCGAACAACGCTTACGTTCATCGTAGTAGTCCTGGATGAACTTGCGGTAATCTGTATATTCAACAATTTCCTTCATGGTTACAAATATAGCTAGATTTGGCAATTTTAGAACATAAAATTGGCGATTTTAGCTAAATTTTACCACTTTTTGCAATTTTACAAAAATTTCAGCAATTTAGAACATGACACAAATGTTCTAGGAACATAAAAAAGCCTCGCTAGTTTCCTAACGAGGTTTCATATCGAAAAATAAACTTTATACTAATCTCTTACGCAACGGACAAACGCTTCGCCCAATCTTGACGACATATCCAGAGAACCGTCGCCAAATACATCCAACACATTACGCCAATCCATAGTTCTTCGGCCAAACGAAACTTCAGCACCCCAGTAAGAAAACGATTCAGCACCTGATGCCAAAAGGACTTCCCGTTCCGCTTCCGAGAAAAGCTGCTTCTTTTCATCATCGGAAACATCATAGAGCAAATGACGGAAATCATCCGATATTGGGACGCGCCAGCCACTGGGGCATATGCCAGCAGCAGGGTCGTCGGGATTATAGGCATCGTAATAACCTTCACTAAGCTTTGTTGTGCCAGGATCCTTTGTTGTGCCAGGATCTTTATAGAGATAACCATAATCCTCGCAATTTCCAAGCAAACATTCATAATCACCGTTATCATACCTAAGATTTGAAACCATCCAATCCGTTCCATCTATATTCATATATTTATACACATGGCCATCACGGGCATCCCTCATCACAGAACAGGAATCACAACCGCCATAAAATTCATTCTTATTCGCGACCCAGCCGCTATCCTTGTCACAGACAAAATTCATACCATAGAAAGCACTGGTTTCATTCGCATTCTTCTTGTGTTCGCCCACATTCGAAGCATCGCATTTTCCAAGACCATACTGGTCCGCCCAAAAACAATTCACATAAGGTTCAAACGCCGGGACATCGGCAATTTTCCAGGCTTCCATATTCTTGCGGATTTTCGCAAGCTCGCCCCACATACTCAACCCACAAGCATAATCCGCAATTTTCGCCTTGAGAAGGGTATCGTTCCAAACACCATCACGGGCAAAATCATCGCTTAACGCGACCAAGCGCTCCATAAATTCCGGTTCACTTAAATCGCCCAGCAAAAGGACATTTATCGCGAGCAAAGCCTTGTCCCCTTCGCTATTCCCAAAAATATTCAAGTTTTCAGCTTTCTCTGAAGCGGACACCTCAAAAAAGTTTGAGAATATTTCTTGTTCCGCCGTGTTTTTGGCATCGGCAAAAGACATTTTCTTTTGTTCCAACAGCACACGAATTCTCTCATATTCCAAATGGGTCAACAAATTGATATTCACATGAGAACGGTTCGACAAATCAGCAATCGCCATCATGATGATCGTTCCACTCGATTTTTCTCCAGTCACTTCATTGCGGAAATACCCATTGGCCACGAGCAGTGCATACGGGGAGTTCAAATCAACATCATTGATCGCGAACTCTCCCTTATCGTTCATAATCATTCCCTTAAAACTTTTTCCAGTCTGTCCCAAAGAGCTTGCATCAAGCTCCTGAAGGGTCACCGTGGATCCCGTCAAAAAAGGACCTTTTTGCGAAACGCCATCAACAGTTCCGTCAAAATGCGTCCCAACACCAGAAACATCCATTGGCTTTTCCGCAGAACAACCGCAAAGCAAACAGAGAACAACAAACGACACAAATAAAGTCATCTTTTTCATATCACCATCCTCCCTTTTTTATAAATCCCTTACGCAACGTACCGATATTTTCATAGACGCGTTGTTTTTAAGATTGGCACTATCAATGGTCGCTCCATTCGCGTCTATCTTCAAATAATAGTGATCCGTCACATACACATTGAACGCTGAATCCAGCCATGTATTTGAGGTCGATGTCCAAAATCCGGTCATCGAATGAACATCCGAATATAAAGAACCTATCGAAATCGGATTCACATAACCACTCATCACGGCAGCAAAGCCATCTACCGACCGCAGCCCCACAGCTGCATTCTCAGCGCCACCATACGCATCTATCAGCGCCTGAGCTTCTTCCCGCGTCGGCAACCGATATCCTTCCGGGCACACATCCATTGCTGCGGAGTAGTAACTCCCGAATATATCAGAAGCCGAGAAGTACCCTCCATAAGCAAGGCATTGCTTGTCAATCACCAAAGCTTCTTCAGTATCATCATAGCCTCCAAAGGTCATATCATCTTGGCTTTCACAACCGACATTTCTGGGAGCCCAATAAACGCCAGCAACATTGATATCGCCTGCATTTTCTCGATACGCCATCAAGCTCCAACGATGATTCGAGTTGCACACGAACTCATCAAGGTAAAACAAGCTGTTCTCGTTTATGTTGGGACGAACCTCATGAAAGTTTGCATCACTACACGCCCCCAACCCATATTCGTTAGTCCAAAAGAGGTTTATATACTCCTCAAACGGAGGGACAGACTCATTCCAGGATTCCAGATTTTTCCGAACTCTTTGCAGCACACTTAAACCGGAATCATTTGCAATTTCGGAGCGCATCGCCCAATCTGCAATTTTTGCGCGATCCGTCTCTGACCACGAACCATTCTCCGCAAAAGCGAAAGCGACCTTGGACATCCGTTCCGAAAAATCGGCGTCCGACGAACTGTCCTGCAGCATCAGCACACTCACAGCAAGCAACATTGCGCCATCATTATTTTTTGAAAAGAGATCCATATCTTCTGGAGCAACATTTCCTTTCATAAAACCAAATGACGAAAAGAGTTCCTGTTCAGCTTGCTTTTTCGCAGCGGCAACAGAAAGTCCATGCTTTTGGACAAGATTAAGAATTCGGCCGGATTCAATATGGGTAAGCAAGTTCACATTCACACGGTCACGTTTTCTTAAGTCCGTCAAAGCGTTCAACAAAATCATTCCACCAGAATTTTGTCCTGTAACTTCGTTTCGAAAATAGCCTTCAACTTCGAGCATAGCGTATTGAGAAACAAGACTTACATCCTTGATGGAGAAATCACCCTGGTTGCTTTTTACAAAAGCTTTAAAGCTTTTCCCGGTCTGAACCAAGGTTTGTCCATCGAGTTCTTGAATAGTCACCGACGAACCCATCAAAAAGGGTCCCTTCTGCGTAACGCCAGCGATTTCACGATCATTGATCGCAACGACACCAGCATCATCCAAAGCGCCACCAGCGACGTCAACATCGGAACATGCGAAAAGCATCATCACAGAAGAAAGGCAGATAAATTTCACCATCTTTTTCATACAAAAGCATCCTTTTTAATCTTTTACGCAGCGAACAGAATAACGGTTCAGCTTATTTTCAAGCATTATTCCGGCTTTATTGCGCGTAAAGTCTTGATCAAGCAAATCAACAGCCCAGCCAGCCGGCTCAATACCATCACCATATGCAACCACAATCGATGTATCAGAGCTTGTCCAAAACCCAGCATCTCCAAAAGAATACAAACCACTATCATCAGTTCCATTGGAAGGAATCATAATGTTCTTTCCTACGGGCTTTGCGCTGAAATCATAGGGGTCATTTTCCTCCCGGAGAACATAATCTCCTTGATTCCACTCTCTAAAATCACTCAATCTATATCCAACATCATAGCCTTTAAAAGTCGAACCAAGTCCAGCAACAGAATAGCTATGTACCCTATTTTCCATCGCAACGAATGTCAGCATTTCATCCCATTCAGATCGACTAGGGAGATGCCAGCCTTCAGGGCACACATCATGAGTAGAATCACCAACAGCCTCATACCACGAATAAAGACAACCTTCATCACCGCACATATAATAGCATTCATCATGAACGCATATTGTATCGTTCGTCACGGCCTCTCTATAACGCAAATTCTCTGCCAGCCAATATTTACCATTGATTTCAGTAAATCGATAATTTTCGTCATCTCGTGCATCTGTTATGTATTTGTCAGCGCTATACTGTTTCGGCGCATCCGTCTTTTGAACATCATCCGATTCAGAAACAACGCAGCGAACTATTGCGTTATCTTCACTATAAAATTCTTCTATATTCGCCCCAGTTGAATTTATCGCTAAAACAAAGACTTCACCAAAATATACATTCCTCGTCGAAATCCACATAGCCATCGTTCCATCCTTTTCAAGCGTAGCCCCAAAGCCATTCTTCAAAAGCAATGAATCGGCAGCACCTTTCCCTGCACCTCCATATTGCAGCAACAAATTTTCAACCTCGCTATATCGCGGTAAGCGTGTCCCTGCCGGGCACGCAGTCATTGCAGAATCATACTTAAATAATCGACCATTCTTTTGGCTATTCCAGTCATTTCGACCATTACTATATCGTAAATTTTCAACCATCCAAATGGTATTTCCTATACGCACGGCCTTGTACACAGCGTCATCACGCAAATCTACTACTTCGAAAGCATTGGATTCTGACAAATTCCGCGCTCCAAGCCACATCCAATGCTTATATTCTCCATCACATTTGAATTTTACATTATAGAACTTACTGTACTCATTCTTATTTTCACGAATTTCGCCAGAATTTTTTTCACTGCACTCACCAAGACCATATTCATTCACCCAAAAATCATTTACATATTTTTCCAACGAGATATCCGCAGTATCCACACCTTTCCAAGACCTCACATTTTCTTCAATTTCGCGTAACAGGCTTTGCTGATAATCATAGCTACGCTCAAAGTAACCACTTTCTTCCTCTAAAAACTCATTCCAATATTCATCATCCGTTTGGAACGCCCAATCCGCAACTTCGGCCTTTTCAGGTCCATTCCAAACACCACTATCTGCAAACGCAATGGCCGCTTTCGAAAGCAGTTCAGAGAACTCGGCTTCAGCTCTCTCGCCTTGCATCAGAACAGATACCGCAAGCAACGCAGAACCATTTTTATCTTCAAACAAATCCAAATCTTCACTATTTCCAATATCATCCGTAATGGCAAAAGATTTTAGGACTTCCTTTTCCGCCTGTTTTTTGGCTTCTGCAAATGATTTTCCATCGCGACGGACCAAAGTCAAGATGCGGTCTGCCGTCAAATGCGTGAGAACGTTCACATTCACATGGCTACGGTCCGACAAGTCCGTAAGAGCGTTCAGCACAACCATTCCATCGGATTTTTTCCAAGTGACTTCATTCAGGTAATAACCGTTCACTTTAAGCAAGGCATACGGCGAAACCAGATTTACACCACCAAGAACAAAATCGCCCCGATTGCTTTTCACTCTCGTTATAAAACTTTTTCCAGTCTGGGCCAGAGTTTCGCCATTGAGTTCCTGGACGGTCAACGAAGAACCTGTCAAGAACGGTCCCTTCTGCGTCACGCCCGCGATTTCACGATCCTTGATTGCGACAATGCCTTCGCTTTCTTCGCTCGTGCCGGCGGTATTGTTTTCAGCACACGCCCAAAGCAAAAGTCCAAAAGCAAGCGTTGCAAAATTTGATAAAAACTTCATCACCTTCATAAGCACACTCATGCGTTTACGTTAATCTTTTCCGTCAGCGGGAAAAACTGAAAGTTCAATCGGCAAATTTTTTTAGGGTTTTTATCGTTCGCGACCATCGAGACGATGTGCTTGCGGAACGCCGCAATTTCATGAACGACTTTGGCATAACTTTCTTCCGTCACGCCCATTGTAATTCCGCTAAAGTGACGTTCCGAAATGGGAAGCTTGTCCAAAGCGTCCAATGCAAATTCGCCCATCTGCCGCAATAGCGAATGTACCGCCACGGCAACCACGTTCAGATTTCCAGTCGACAGCGAAACATTCGCCTG
>CACYRP010000079.1 GCA_902776765.1 Fibrobacter succinogenes | reverse complement strand
CAATCAAGAAAATCGAACTTTATTTATTGTTCAAACAGGGTTTTATATTGCATTTACCTATTACGCTTTTTAAATTATGCGGGACTTCGGAACAGAAGCAAAAATTTAAAAGAATACAGAACGCTAGGTAACCGTTCTTTTATATAAACTAAACCGGTACGCCGGGAGTTTAGCCACGTAGAAAATTCATCTTCGTGGTTCATTTTACATCTGCGTTAAGGAGGCTTTTTTACATGGCTAAATACAAAGTAGCAGTTGCCACGAATGACGGAGTAAATGTCAATGTTCACTTTGGACACGCAGCCGCATTTGACATCTATGAAGTTGACGAAGCAAGCGGAAAATATGAGAAAGTCGAAGTCCGTTTAAAGCCGGAACATTGCGATGGTTCTTGCGGAGACGGCACTTGTGGCCAGCGCGAAGTTCAGCATTCATCGATGTATGCAGCAGCCAAGAATCTAGCCGATTTAGATTACGTGCTTTGCGAACAGCTTGGTCCGCAAGCGATCCAGTCATTGGCCCGCTTCAATGTACGCGCTTTCGATATCGCGCTCCCCATCAGCGAAGCCATTGCAAAAATCAACATTTACAGAAACAAAATCGCAGAACGCGCATTACGATTCAAATCAAATCACAACGACTAAAATGAGTCTAAGCAAATTTACGATAAGAAAAGCGACGCTATCCGATTGCAATGCGATTGCCGCAGTGGAAGCAACATGCTTTCCGCCAGCAGAAGCTGCAAAACATGAAGATTTCCAAAAGCGTCTGGAACGCTATGCGGACTATTTTTTGCTGATGTTCGATGGCGATAAGCTGATTTCATTCGTAGACGGATTTGTAACGGATATTCCCGATTTGAACGACAAAATGTACGAAGACGCCGGTATGCACAATCCAAACGGAGCATGGCAAATGATATTCGGAGTCAACACTATCCCCGAATACCGCCGTCAAGGTTGCGCAGAAAAGCTATTGAGATTATTCGTCCAAAACGCAAAAATAGAAGGCAGACGAGGCGTTGTTCTCACTTGCAAAGAAAAGCTCGTACATTATTACGCCAAAATTGGTTTTGTCGATGAAGGTATTTCGGCAGATTCGACTCACGGAAACGTTGTCTGGAATCAAATGCGACTGACGTTTTAACAAAGAGAGGTAAACATGTCACATATCCACCATTCTATTACAGAACTTATTGGGCATACACCGCTTCTTGAACTTCACCATTTCGAAAAGAACCACAACGCCCAAGGCCATATCTTGGCAAAGCTCGAATATTTCAACGCTACAGGTTCTGTCAAGGATCGCGCTGCCCTTAGCATGATCGAAGAAGCCGAACGCACGGGTAAATTGAAACCGGGTGGAGAAATCGTTGACCTTACAAGTGGTAACACAGGCATTGCACTTGCCGCTATCGCAGCCGCAAAAGGTTATAAAGTCACGATATTCTTTGAATCCGGCGGTTCCAAGGAACGCATTCAAGTTATCAAGACTTATGGCGCGCAGCTTTTCGATTACAAAGATATTCCCGAATTGAAAAAAGCACTTGAAGACGGCACGATTTGCGACAACATCGTTATCGAAGCCATCACAAAGTACACCAAAGAACACAACGCATTTTTCATCAACCAGTGCGAAAACGAATACAATCCCCTAGCCCATTACAACACGACAGGCCCTGAAATCTGGGAAGATACCGATGGCAAAGTAGATTTTGTCGTTTCGATGGCAGGCACAGGCGGAACACTGAACGGACTTTCAAAATATTTCCGCGAAAAAAATCCGAATGTCAAAATCGTCGGTGTGCAAGCGACTCCGGACTCCCGCTATTTCACGCCAGAAGCCGAAAAGAATGGCGTTATCGACGGCGTCGCACCATTTGCAAATGTCGCAGAACCTCCCACGTTCTTGACGGATTCCTCGATTTACGATGAATACATCGAAGTTTCTACATTACAGGCAAAGGCCGTAGCGCACGAGCTCGCCGAACACGAAGGGCTTTTCCTGGGCACATCAAGCGCAGCAGGCGTTTACGCGGCCTCAATTGTCGCAGCGCGTCCTGAAAATAAAGACAAGAACATCATCGTCATCACAGCCGACAACGGGTTCAAATACCTTTCCACAAAAGTTTATGCTTTGAATAAGTAAGACTCATCGCATAAAACTCCTAATACTCCTTCTCGCTAATGCGGGAAGGAGTTTTTTATAAGTTCCGATAACATAAATCAATACGTATAATTGTGAGCGATAGCACCCAATACTCAAACAAAATTAGAACAAAATATTTTCGAATTATTTTGTCTTTTCACTTGATAAAACTCTTTGACTGCGCAAAAGTGCTTTTTACCTTTAATCTGACATTAAAAAAACAAAACAAACAAGGAGTTTATCAATGAATATCAATGCAAAAAAAATTATTTCCGTTATTGCTCTTGCCTCCGTCAGTTCATTTGCTGAATGGGATTATTACACTGTTCTCGACGAACATCAGGGTCAAGCACGAATCAAGGCAAACTACTGGTACAACGGAGATTTCCATTCCACATCTTTTGACTTGAATGCCCGCTATACAGTTGTCAAAGGACTAGAATTGAGCCTCACCGGTCTCGGCTACCAGCTTTTTGCCGATCCGAATGACAAAACCAAGGAAGGTGACGGATTCAAGGACTTTAGCGTGGGTGCAAAATACGCATTCAATCCCAACTTCTCCGTTTTCTTGGACGCCAACATTCCTGCAGGCAAAAAAGAAATTTCCAGCCAGGAATTTAGCCTCAAGGGCGGCGTTCAATGGTTCTTGCCCATCTCCGAACAGTTCGGTATCGGTAATGAATTTGGCTTGACCGTTCCTTTCAAGCATGATGGAGTCCAGCGCGGTCTCGTTGCTGATTACGGTTTTGAATTCTATTACGTATTCAGCTCTGGAGTCTCTCCGTTTACAGGCTTTGTATTTACGAGCCAGTTGACAGATTCAAAGAACGAAGACAAATCCGAATCCGGAACGGGAGCCTCCAACATTTCTTTCTGGGCAGGCATTTCTTACAACGTCAACAAGAACGTCAATCTGACGCTCTACACCGATGTTGAATACGCCGCACATGGCGCTTATCAATCCGGCTACATTTTCCAAACAACATTCAGCTTCTAAAAAAGGGGGCGGCAATAATGAATTTTAAACACCTCATTGAAACAACACTTATAAGCGCTCTGCTTTTCGGAGCAAGCGCTTTCGCCGAGATTAAAACTGTTCGAATCGCCCATTACACAGGAGTGTTGTGCAGTGCTCCGGTTCATACCGCATGGCTCAAAGGATTTTTCGACGAAGAATTTAAAAAGATCGGGCAGAAATACGAAATGGTACCGATCGCCGAAGGTTCCGGTTCCGTCAACGACTTGATTGTCGCTGGGAAAGCGGACGCAGGTAATGAACTTCTCGCCACAGAACTCCAGCCTATCCAAAACGGACTCCCGATTATCTTTGTAACAGGCGTACACACAGGCTGCACCAAGTTCTACGTCACAAAGCAATCGACCATAAAAAAGCTCAAGGACCTGAAAGGGCGCAAAAGCAAAATTGGCGTCATCGGATTATCCGACAGTTCGATTATGACATTCAAGCGAAAACTCCGTGACCTTGGCGTTGTCGCCGATGGCCCCGAAGCGGATGTCGAATTCGTTGTCTATGGCGCAAGCGACTTGCCATTGGCACTCCAAAAGGGAGCCGTGGACATTATCGCCCTTCACGATCCGACCGCTACAACAGCCGAAGAAGAATACGGTTTCCGTAAGCTTCTGGACACCGCCACCGATCCGAAATTTGCCGTAGAATACTGCTGCATCGCATTCGTGAGCCTCAAGCTTTGGAAAGAAAATCCGGAAGGTGCAGCCGCATTCACACGTGCAGTCGCTCGCGGTTCCGCATTCGTCAACGCTAACCCGCGTGAAGCAGCAAGACTCCAGCTTGCAAAGGACATCGTCCCCGGAAGCGAAGATTTCAACACCAAACTGCTTGAAAGCTACACCCACATTCCATCCCGCAAAGCAACGATTCGCACATTCAGAACCGTCGCCACGGAACTCCAAAAAACGGGCGTACTCAAGAAAAAGTTGAACATCGAAAAGTTCATAACAAGCCACTTTGCCAATTTTGCGTCTAAGGGGATTCACATTCCTGACGGTTACAAGTACGATAAGGATACAGGCACATTTACAGAAACGACCGAAGAACCGAAAACCTTAGCGAAAAATATCGTTGAGAACTAAAAAGTAGGAGCGCAACTAGGTTTATATAACCATAGCCTATAGCGCCCAATATACGAATAAAATTAGAACAAAGTATTTTTGAATTATTTTGTTTTTCCACCTTCAAAACATCTTTGATTTAGAAAAAGTGATTTATACCTTTTCACAATCAAAAATAGGGAATTAAAAATGAATTTACGAAGCATCATTAAGACTACGCTCATAAGCGCCCTCCTCCTCGGAACAAGCGCTTTTGCCGATTTCAAACCAGTCCGAATCGCACACTATACTGGTGTGTTGTGTAGTGCCCCGGTTCATGTCGCTTGGCTCAAAGGTTACTTTGACGAGGAATTCAAAAAGATTGGTCAGAAATTCGAAATGGTTCCTGTTGATGCCGGAAAGAATTCTGTGAACGAGCTCATCGTCGCAGGCAAAGTCGATGCAGGGAACGACTTGCTCGCTACCGAACTTCAGCCCATTCAAAACGGGCTCCCTATCGTCTTTGTCACCGGTGTTCATACGGGTTGCACCAAGTATTACGTCACCAAGAAATCAACGATTCAAAAGTTAGAAGACCTGAAGGGACGTAAAACCAAGGTAGGCGTTATCGGTTTATCCGATAGTTCCGTGATGTCGTTCAGACGCAAGCTTCGCGATTTGGGTATCGTCGCAGACGGCCCGGAAGCGGATGTCGAATTCATCGTCTATGGCGCAAGCGACTTGCCGATTGCCCTTGAAAAAGGCGCTGTTGACATTATCGCCCTTCATGATCCAACCGCAGCAACCGCCGAAAAAGAATATGGCTTGCGCAAGTTGCTCGACACCGCAATCGATCCGAAATTTGCCGTAGAATACTGCTGCGTCGCATTCGTGACACTCAAGCTCTGGAAGGAAAATCCGGAAGGTGCCGCCGCTTACACGCGCGCTGTCGCTCGCGGATCCGCATTCGTGAACAGCAATCCGCGCGAAGCCGCAAGACTCCAGCTCTCGAAGGATGTCGTTTCTGGCAGCGAAGAATTCAACGCCCAGTTGCTCGAAAGCTACGGTCACATTCCGTCCCGCAAGGCCGCGCTCCGCACGTTCAATATCGTTGCTGCAGAACTTCAAAAGACGGGAGTCTTGAAGAAAAAGCTGAACATCGAAAAGTTCGTCAAGAGCCACTTTGCAGACTTCGAATCAAAGGGTATCAAAATTCCGGATGGCTACTCCTATGACAAGGCCACCGACATATTCACGGAGACCTACGAAGAACCGAAATCATTAGTGAAGAAATAAACATAGGCGCCCCCTGCATGGTTCGGTAGGCTCACCAACCTTAGGCGGGGTGACAAAAAAGTTTAACAGAAAAGAGAGGTAACAATGTCCAATATTCACCATTCCATTACCGAGCTCGTCGGCCACACTCCGCTGCTGGAGCTCCACAATTTTGAAAAGAATCACAATGCCAAGGGCCATATCCTGGCAAAACTCGAATACTTCAACCCGTCCGGCTCCGTGAAGGACCGCGCTGCCCTCAGAATGATTGAAGAAGCCGAACGCGAAGGCAAGCTTAAGCCGGGTGGAGAAATCGTTGAAATCACAAGCGGTAACACGGGCATCGGCCTTGCCGCTATCGCCGCTGCCAAGGGCTACAAACTCACCGTTTTCTTTGAACCGGGTGGTTCTGAAGAACGCGTACAAGTGATCAAGACCTACGGAGCAACGCTCCTCGGTTACGACGCCCTTCCGAACGTAAGCAAGCTTCTGAAGGAAGGCTCCTTCTCCGTTGCCGTCTTGCTCTCCGATGTTCGCAAGTACGCCGAAGAACACAAAGCTTTCTTCATCAACCAGATTGAAAACGAAAACAACCCGCTCGCCCATTACTACACCACCGGCCCGGAAATCGTTGCCGATACGGATGGCAAAGTCGACTTCATCGTTTCCATGGCAGGCACGGGCGGTACGCTCAATGGTCTTTCCAAGTACTTCCGCGAACACAATCCGAACGTGAAAATCGTCGGTGTGCAGGCCACTCCGGATTCTCGCTTCTTCACCCCGGAAGCTGAAGAACATGGCGTGATCGATGGTGTTGCCCCGTTCGCAAACGTTCCGGAACCGCCTCCTCTGCTGAACGATTCTTCGATCTATGACGAATACATTGAAGTCTCTACACTCCAGGCTACAGGCGTTGCCCACGAACTCGCCGAAAAGGAAGGCCTCTTCCTCGGAACCTCCGGTGCTGCAGGCATCTACGCCGCATCCATCGTGGCAGCTCGTCCAGAAAACGAAGGAAAGAACATTGTCGTTATTACAGCTGATAACGGATTCAAGTACCTTTCCACTAAGGTGTACGCATTGAAGAAGTAAGACTCATTGTGTACAAGCTCCTTCCCGTGACCTCACAAGGGGAGGAGCTTTTTTATTCAAGGAGTTTAAATGAAGAATAAACTAATAAACACATTAAGAAGATTTTTACCCTCTTTAGGTGTTATTGTCGCACTTGCCATCCACTTGCTTATCGAAGACAGCGACGAACACCCAGAAGCTGAAGAAGCTTACTACACCTGGATTTTGTATTTCTTTTTGGTCACTACATTCATCCTCGGCATCGCCTCCACCTTTGTCAAAAAATTGAAGAAAAGCCTGGAATATTCCGGTGCGTTTTGGGGAGGCGTCGGAATCGTCATCGCCATCATTGACATTGTCATCGGAAAGCTCGCCCTCTTCCCCGTCTTGTTTTTCCCGAAATACGACAACATTCTCGCCCAGTTTTTCGAAGGCTACGAAATCATCCTCAAGTGCATTTGGCACTCGACAAAACTTTTAGTCACAGGATTCCTCTACGGTGCCGGATTCGGTTTTATCACAGGCGTTCTCCTTGGATTCAACAAAAAGTTCAATTATTGGATCAACCCTTACATCAAGCTGATAGGCCCAATTCCCGCAACAATCTGGATTCCGATTTCGTTGACAATTTTCCCGACAACTTTTGGCGCAAGCGTTTTTATCATTGCACTTTCCGTCTGGTTCTCGGTTGCGCTTATGACGAGCTCTGCAATACAGGCTGTCCCCAAAGCCTATTTTGAAGTTTCACGCACGCTCGGCGCAAGTAGCGCTTTCCAGATTTTCCGAGTCGGCATCCCGGCCGCCATGCCCTCCATTTTCCTTGGCGTATTCTACGGCATCATCAGTGCATTCTTGGCTCTCATGACTGCAGAAATGTTCGGCGTCAAATACGGTATCGGCTGGTACATCTCCTGGCAAAAGGCCATGCTCGTCTATAGCGGTGTTTATGCAGGAATCATCGTCATTGCAGTTTACTGCATGCTCATACTCACCTTGCTCTTTAAATTGCGCGATAAAATCTTGAATTGGCAAAAGGGAACTTTGAAATGGTAACAGAAAATATCGAAAACGTAAAAGGCGCAATCCACATTGAAAATCTTGTAAAGACATTTATCAGTAACGAAGGCGAAACCGTCGCCGCACTGAGCGGAGTCAATCTCGACATTCCCGCAGGCAGTTTCGTGAGCCTTATCGGTCCATCCGGCTGCGGAAAGACAACGCTCTTGAGGCAAATCGCAGGACTTGCCGACCCCACTTCGGGCGGCGTATTTGTCGATGGCAAAAAAATTACGAAGCCCGGTGCCGATCGCGGTTTTGCATTCCAGCAAGCAACACTTTTCCCATGGCTCAACATCCGCGACAACATTTCGCTTGGGCTCAGGGCCCGCCACGTGTACAAGGAACACAAGCAAGACGTTGACGAATTCATCGAAACGGTCGGGCTCAAGGGATTCGAAAAATCATACCCGCACGAACTTTCCGGCGGCATGAATCAGCGTGCAAGCCTTGCAAGAGCGCTTGTCGGCCACCCGGATATTCTCCTTTTGGACGAGCCCCTTGGTGCACTGGACGCTTTCACGCGCATGGCGATGCAAGACGAAATCCACCGCCTTTGGAAAAAATATAAAACCACCATGGTGATGGTCACGCACGATGTTGACGAAGCGCTTTACCTCAGCAACTACGTTGTCGTGATGAAGGCCCGCCCCTCAAAAATCGAGCAGGTCATCAAAATCGACTTGCCATTCCCACGCTTGCGTACGCAAGACACCTTTGTGCTATACCGAAAGAAGATTCTTGAAATTCTCAACTTTGCAGGAAAAATTCCAGAACCAGAATACTACTTATAATCAAAATCTATAAAAGGTGCTAGAAATATAATATTGGACAATAATATCAATTCCTTCTATATTATGTGCCGGCGTGAAAAGCCTACAACTGCAAAATTTTGCAAGGGAGACTCGCCATGTCAGAA
>CACYRP010000078.1 GCA_902776765.1 Fibrobacter succinogenes | reverse complement strand
CGCCGGAATCAAGGCCAGCGGCAATGCCGATATGGCTCTTCTCAAGAGCGAAAAGGCTGCCCGCTGCTTCGCCGTTTTTACCACCAATAAGGTGAAGGCCGCCCCGGTCCTTTATGACAAGGCTGCTTTGGAGCATGCCCACTTTGCATCTGCTGTGATCGTGAACAGTGGTAACGCAAATGCTTGCACGGGCGAAAAGGGTTATGCCGATGCAGAACGCATGGCTGTGCTTACGGAAGAAGCTCTCAAGCTCACGCCGAAGAGCGTGCTTGTTTGCAGCACGGGTGTTATCGGCCACCTCATGCCGATGGACAAGATCGAAGCCGGTATCCCGAAGCTTGTGGAAAAGCTCCATGCGGATGCTTCCGAAGAATTTGGAAAAGCAATCCTCACCACGGACCTTGCTCTCAAGAGTCATGCCGTGGAAATCAAAACGGAAAAGGGTGTTGTGACCATCGGTGGCGCCTGCAAGGGTTCTGGCATGATCCACCCGAACATGGCAACGATGCTTGCTTTTATCACGACTGACCTTGCTTTGCCGATAGACTTCTTTGCTGAATTCCGCGCCAACATTGCAGACTCCTTCAACGCTATTACGGTCGATGGCGACACCAGTACCAACGACACTTGCATCATGCTTGCTAACGGTATGAGCGGCATCAAGTACGAAGACCTCTCCCTCAGCGAACAGGGTGAATTCCGCGCTGCTTTGACGCTCGTGATGCAGAGCCTCGCTAAGGACATCGTGCGCGACGGTGAAGGTGCAACGAAGCTCATCGAACTCCGCATTGAAAAGGCTGAAAGCCACGAAGAAGCTCTCCGCATGGCTCGCTTCATCGGTACGTCAAACCTCGCCAAGTGCGCTATGTTCGGTGAAGACCCGAACTGGGGACGCATCCTCAGCAGTGCTGGTTCCAGCGGCTGCAACATGGTTGCCGAACACACGGACCTCTACTTTGGTGAAGTCAAGGTTCTCGAAGGTGGCCGTCCGGTACAGCTGGATGAAAAGCAGACGGCTGCACTGCATGCCGTGGTCCGTCAGCGTGAATACAAAGTAACGCTCGTGCTGAACATTGGCCAGGCTTCTGCAAGCGCATTCACTTGCGACTTGAGCTACGGCTACGTGAAGATCAACGCAGAATACACGACGTAGTTTAGACGATAGAACGGACCTTCGGTCCTATAGACGAAAGGTTGGGGCTATGCCCCGTTCATAATTTTCAAAGAACGCTTTGGCTTTGGCCGAAGCGTTTTTATTTAAATTATATTTGTTTTACGTATAAATTTTTGATGAAGGTCGGAATGTTTGAATCGATGAAGATAGTGCTAGTCGCTGTGGTGCTCTTGGCTTTAACATCTTTTGCGCAAGATGATGGAAAAAAGAAAGAGAGCCTCGTTCTCCATACATTTAGTTTTGCTCTTCCGATGGATTGGGGCGGAACGTGGGTTCAGTATAGCAATTTCAGGTATGAAGATGAATTTACCCGTGATCGTGATTTAAAAATGGATATGACTATGGGGTTACAATTAAAATGGACCCGTGATCTTATTTATCAAAGTGGCTTGTCTTTTGAGGTTGGTGCAGGAATTGGTTTTATTAATATCCCTGTGAATGAATCCAAAAAATATTCTTATTTTGATCCGTATGCGCATTTGAATCAAATTGATTCACGTTTTGATTTGAATGCAAAAGTTGGATTAGGCTTTGCTTCGTTTGTAAATGATTTCATATTTGTTGTGCATGCTATTTTGGGTGGCGACATGAAATACTTGGGAGAATCTTATCCGATGGAGGATTTCACTCAAGAATATTCAACGTTGTTGTTTAATTTTGTTGGAGGTGGCGATATTGTTTTGGGGTATCGAATTACGGAAAGGCTAGGAATTAATGCGGGTGTAGATGTGACTGTGAATTTGTTTGGTTTTGGAATGAGAGAATTTCGTTTTGGCGAGCATGATCTTGAAACGATTGATTATAAGCTCCATCATTTCTTTTCCGGATTTCAGGTTGTTCCGCACGTAGGCGTTTCGCTTAAGTTCTAGTAGGATGATTCTCAGATTTGCCTTTTTGCGAGGCGCTTTGCTTAGGTGTTTCTTCTAGAGAACAGAAAATTTGGTAAAATCCTGCCGCTGGGTGGGATTTTCTTGTATTTTTAATTGAAACACAAGGATGGAATATGGATAACTTTAATTTCTACAGCCCCACGGAATTCGTATTTGGAAAAGACTGCGAAAACGAATGCGGTGAACTCGTTAAGAAGTATGGCGGCACGAAGGTGCTGATTCATTACGGTAGCGGTTCTGCGGTACGTTCTGGGCTGATTGACCGCGTGAAGGCCTCGCTTGATGCTGCTGGAATTGCGCATGTGGAACTCGGCGGCGTAAAGCCGAATCCGCGCGATACGCTCATTTATAAGGGCATTGAGATGGTGCGTGCGAACGGTGTCGATTTCATCCTTGCCGTCGGTGGCGGCTCCGTCATTGATAGTTCCAAGGGAATTGCCGTGGGTGCTCTTTACGATGGCGATTTCTGGGATTTTTACGCGAAAAAGTTGCCGGTCACGAAGGCGCTCCCGATTGGTGTGGTGCAGACGATTTCTGCAGCGGGTTCTGAAGGGAGTGGTGATTCTGTTGTGACAAAAGAAGACGGAATGCTTAAGCGCGATATTGGTGCTGATGTGATTCGCCCGAGATTTGCGGTGCAGAATCCGGCTTTGCTTTGCACGTTGCCTCCTTATCAGACGGCTTGTGGCATTACCGACATCATGGCACATGTGTTTGAACGATACTTCACGAATACTTTGGAAGTCGAAACGACCGACCGCCTTTGCGAAGCTTTGCTCATTACGATGCTTAAGGAAGGCCCGCGCGCCATGGCCGAACCCGCCAATTACGAGGCTCGTGCGAACATCATGTGGGCGGGTACGGTAGCCCACAATGGCCTTGTGGGCTGTGGGCGCAGTCAGGACTGGAATAGCCACGCGATTGAACATGAACTCTCGGGACTCTATGACTGCGCCCATGGCGCGGGGCTAGCAGTTATTATGCCGGCGTGGATGGAGTACGTGGTTGACCATAACGTGATGCGTTTTGCGCAAATGGCAACACGTGTATTTGGCTGCCAGATGAATTTTGAAAATCCGAAGGCTACGGCTCTTGAAGGCATCAAATCGTTCCGTCGCTTCTTGCATTCCATTGGTATGCCGATTAACTTTGCAGAGCTGGGCGCCAAGGAAGAAGACATCCCGAAGTTGGTCGAAAAACTGAACCCGGGCGACGGTTGGGGCTTTGTTCCGCTCAAGGCTAAGGACGTGACTGCGATTTACACGATTGCAGCACACGCTACGCTTGATTAAGCGTTATACAAGAAATCCCATCCAATCCAACCACCTCCTTATTTGAGTGTTAGGGAGGTGGTTTCTTTTTTTGAATTTGATTTTATTGATGAAATAGTTTATATGCGAAAAACGCCCCGGCTAACCGGAGCGCTTAAGCTCTAAGCTGGATTCCCGCTGGAGTTTATCCCGGACTTGTTCCGGGACGGGAATGACGAATCGTTAATCCTTGATGCAACGTAAGCTTGCGCCGAAGTTCGGGTCGAACTTTTCGAACTTGGCGAAATCCTTGTCGTGGAAGAATACGAGGACTTCGCCTTCGCTTGTCCAGAAGTAAGCTTTCTTGCCCGCTTCATCAAACTTGCGATCCTTGATGGCGACGTCGCTCTTGGCAAAGTGCGCACCGCCAGCTTTTGCTCCGAAACCGAGCTCATCCTTACCGTTTCCGAAAATCGGAGAATCCGGCTTGATCGGATCCCAGCCGTAACCAGCCTTGAGTACAACGCCCGGCTTTTTGCCTGCGACTTTTAACAACTTAAGCCATTCGGCCTTGCTCGGCATGTGGAAACCTTCGAGGCATGCTTTTTGCGCGTTCTGGAAATCATAGAGACGCCCCCAGTGGTTGCATTGCGCACAAATTGCACCGGACGGAGTGGCGAAGTTCATGTTCTCTGCGGTCCAAAGTTGGTCACCAATGACAATCCATTCATAGGAGTTTCCATCGCGCGGATCCTTGTAACTACCGCTTGTTGCTGGCGTTCCGTCTTCATTGAATGTCTCGCCAAACGAAACTTGCTTATTTTGCTTGTATTCTGCTTTGGTGGCCACCTTGCCGTTCTTGTGGTAGCGGATGACTGTTCCTTCGATGTAACCGTTTGCGTACGGGAGTTCCGTCTGGAGGGTGCCATCCTTGTAGTATTCCTTGGTGACTCCTTCACGGCGGTCATTCACGTAGTTCGATTCGCGCTTGAGCGTACCGTCGTCATAGAATTCCTTTTCGAGACCTTCCTTCTTGTCGTTGACGTAGGTGGCTTCGAAGCGGACGTTCCCGTTCGGGTATTTTTCAATACGAACATCGTCACATGCGGTCAAGGCTAATGAACCAGCCGCGATGAATAAAATAAATGGAAGTTTCATGCGTACTCCTTATAGTGTGATTTTTCCCGCCGTAGCGAGTAGCCCAATCATGTATAACATCCCATCGTAATAGCGCCAAAAACGGTAAGGTACAGAGAGCGCCGCTAGTCGTCTTACGAACGGCGTAATGCGCGGATCGTCAATCGGTAGTACTTGTGTTGCGGCTGCGTTCATCGCAATTAACCCCGGAGTTGCGTTTCTCCCTTGGTGCGGGTACGGACCGCCATCGACCGCATAGTCGGAAAGGTAAGGAGTGCTATTCTGGAAAAAGAGCAAAATGCGTTCGCAAATTTCTTTTTCGCTTTCGTGTCCGTTGAAGAGTGCGTAATCAAGGCTTAAGTTTAGAGCTACACGCCATGCGTCACCGCTGAAATTATTGCTCTCAGGGAACCACGGCATGGCCTTGGGGGTGCCGTCGTATTCGGCGTAGTCCGGGCAAAGCCCTGTGACGGGGTGTGCTGCTTTTTGCAGGAAATCAATACTAGCGTTTGCGACTTCGAACCAGGATTCGTCACCAGTAGCTTCGGCAAATAAGCGGTAGAACGCCATGGTGTGGTAGCTCGGGTCCGTGAAGTCGTTTCCGAGAACGGGGGAAAACTTGATCAAGTTCCGTTCGGGGTCTATCATTGGCCCGACAAGTTCGTTTTGTGGCTTGTACTTGATGTCGTTGATGAGTGCTATAGCTTCTTGGTGCAAGTCTTCGCGGTTGAATCTCTTTGCTGCAATAAGGAGTGCCGTGGCAAAGAATTCCTCGCTATCGGGGGATGCTCCTGGATCCATCTTGGAAAAATCAGTTGTATTGACTTGCCATGAAAAATAACCTTTGTGTGGACCATCGTTATTGCGGACAAATCTTTTTGAAAAGTTCCAAAGTTTATCGAACGTGGATTCGTGGTCTGTCAGTGCGGCGATGGACATGCCATAGCTCATGCCTTCGGAACGGATTTCATCGTGACCGATGTCGATGATGTATGCCATGTCGTCGGATGCTTCAAAATAGATTCGCTCGTCTATCGGGTCGCCCTCAAATAGCTTGCTATAGGCATTCTGAATAAGCTGGTCCGCGAAATTGGGACCATATCCGGCTTCAACAAATAAATCACGCATAGGGTAGCGTTGCAACATCATTCTCAGTTCCAAAAATTTCTAAATCAGTTATATATTTTAAAATAAATAAATTCGTATCTTAATTGTGGAGGGTCACATGGCAGATATATTGATTTTGGGTTATGGACCGGCAGGAATCTCGGCTGCTCTTTATGGTCTTCGTGCTGGGCTTGAAGTCCAGCTTGTCGGAAAAGACTTGGGTGCACTTGCCAAGGCTCATAAAATCGAAAATTATTTTGGTCTAGAGAAACCTCTTACAGGCGAGGAACTTGCCGAAGTGGGCAAAAAGCAAGCGCTTGCGCTTGGCGCACAAATTGTAGATGATGAGGTGACGGACCTCATGTTTGATGGCTTTGGATTTGCCGCTACAGGCTTAAATGGAACGTATCGTGGAAAGGTCTGCGTGATGGCGACTGGCTCTGCCCGTAAAAAGACTCCGATTCCAGGTATGGCAGAAATGGAAGGCCATGGCGTGAGCTATTGCGCTGTGTGCGATGCGTTCTTTTATCGTAAAAAGGATGTGGCTGTGCTTGGTTCGGGCGAGTATGCATTGCACGAAGCAACTGAACTTTTGTCTGTAGTCAACAGTGTTACGTTATTGACGAATGGCGCTGAACTCACGGCAAAGTTTCCAGAAAATGTGAAAATCGAGAACCGCAAAATTGTTGCGCTTAAGGGCGCGGGCAAGTTTGAAGGCGTGCGTTTTGATGACGGCCTTGAAGAAAATTTTGATGGACTGTTTGTGGCCATGGGTAGCGCGAATGCAACGGATCTGGCTTTGAAAGCTGGCGCTGCGTTCGATGCTGGAAAGCTTGTGCTCGATAAGGATTTCCAGACAACAGTTCCAGGACTCTTTGCTGCTGGCGACTGCACGGGTGGCACGCTCCAGGTGGCTGTCGCTGTGGGCGAGGGCGCTATCGCAGGCCTTGCCGCGATTAAGTACTTGAGAGAACATAGGGAGTAATTAGGTCTTAGGTATTAGGGGGTAGGTATTAGGCGAATAAATCGCGGCGATGCCGCCCTTTGTAGATGCGCAAAGCGCATGAAATGTTTGTCCTAAAACCTATAACCTGTAACCTATCCCCTAACATGCGACGCGTTACTTTACTCACAAATCCTGACGTCTGCAATTTGCGTTGTCCGCTGTGTTTTTTGAACCAGCGGGCTTTACTTCATTGTGATGCTTCAAATGCTAGAGATGATAATCGGGATTGTGTGTTGGATAGTGAAAATGCGCGCTTAGCGAATAGTAACGGGGAACGTTTTTCTGATTGTAATAAGGAACGTAATTGCAATAAGGAACGCCGCGCGCTTGGCATGGGCGAAATGCCTTTTGAAATTGCGCGGGCTGCGATTGAAAAGTATGCCGCGGAGCGAGATGTTTCGGGTAAACGCTTGTTGCGAGAAGTGATTCCTTCGACGATGGGGGAGCCACTACTCTATTCGCGTTTTGATGAACTGCTAGAGTTGTGCGAATCGCTTGGAATTCCGCTGAACCTCACGACGAACGGAACGTTCCCTGGAAAATGGGTGCGTGAAGAATGTTTGGCGAAGTTGTTGTGTGCATGTAGCGATATTAAGGTGAGCTATTTGGCGTCGGAACAGTTTGGCGGCTGGAAAGCGAATGTCGAAAAGTTAGTTCGGGTACGCGACAAGTTGCGCGGGAATGCTGATTACTCGGAAGCTGCTGATGCTGACTGCGCGGATGTTGATGCTTGTTGCACGAAAGTTGATTGCGCGAGGGCTGTGAACGCGAAATGCGCGGGAATTGCGAAATCGAGAATCGCGACGGTCTCGTTGCAAGTGACGTTGCATAAAAAGAATTTGCAAAAAGTGCCGGAATTGGTGGAATGGGCTTCTGCGATTGGGATTGATAGGATCAAGTGGAATCCTGTTGTTTTTTTAAGTATCGCTCCGCGAGAACTCCGTGAAATGTACGGAATCGATTCAACTCAACTACAAAATCTGCGCGACGAGTTGCAAACTGAACTGCGCTCACAAAAACTCAAACACGAAGGGAGCCTTTTCTTTGACCGTTCCGCGGGCTTGTGCCCCGTTGGCGGTAAGTGTGGGGCTTGTCCGTTTGCGGACGAAGTGTGGGTTTGGCCTGACGGTCACGAGGACCATTGCCCGAATCCGGAAAGACGATTTGGGGCTTATGGTCTCAGGACCTTTTGAGGTGGTTAATAATAAATTTCTAATATTATTGGGTATATGGAAGGAAAGGAGTATAGAATGAGGAAATCTGGTGTTGTTTTGGGTCTTTCGCGAGTTGTCATTCCTGGCGCTTGTCCTCGCTTGACGGGGATGACCGGGAATCTCCTGCTTGCAATCCTTCTTACCATATCCCTCGTCGCCTGTGGCGACGATAGCGGAACATCTGCAAATGATGATGATTCGTCTTCAAGTAGTGTCACCCTGAGTGGAACGTCAGTGGAGTCGAATGGGTCTAAGACATCGAGCTCTAGCAAAAAGGTAGAGTCTAGCTCCAGTCAAAAGATGGCTTCATCATCTTCTGTCAAAAAGGAATCGTCTTCTTCCGTAAAGGCCGCGGTATCCTCTTCTTCTGTCAAGAAGGAATCGTCATCTTCCGTAAAGGCTGCCTCCTCTTCCTCTGTCATTCCCGTCTCGAGCGGGAATCTCCCTTCATCTTCCAGTAAAAAAGATGGCGGATCATCGTCCGCTATGACGAGTTCTTCATCTTCGAGTAAAAAAGAATCCTCTAGTAGCGAGTATGTGCCTTTTGATCATAAAAAAACTCTAGCGAATTCAAGTAAAGTTGGCGAAGGTGCGTACAAACAGTTTACGGATCCGCGCAATGGTCGCAGTTACTATTATATCACGATAACATCGACTCGCAAAGAAACGAAGGGAAAATCTGTAACCGTCATGGCTGAAAACCTGAATATTGGTGAAATGGTTCTTGGTGAAAATAATCAAAATGACGATGCTAAAATAGAACGTTACTGCTATAATAACGATACAACGAAATGTGATGAATTTGGCGGGCTCTATCAATGGGCTGAAATGATGCAGTTACCTAGCCGTTGCAATACCGAAAGTTGTTCTGATTTGAAATTGTCCGTGGATATGATGATAAATTTGATGATGGAATAAAAGGTTTGCGTTCAACATATGGGTTCCGTGGAACGAATCAAAGTGGTTTTTCACTTACTGGGGCTGGGTTTAGAAAAAAAAATGGAGCGTTTGGTCAAATAAAAGATGCTGCTTATTGGTTTTATCCTGAAGAAGCTGAATATGATGTAGCTGCTGATGCTTATAAAGGGTATGTATCGGCTTCTGTAAACGACGGACCGAAAAAAGATGATGTGGCTCTTAAAGTATTGGGGCAATCTGTTCGTTGCACGAAACTAGAATAGTTTCCTTATACAAATTTTAAGGCGGATTTTATCCGCCTTCATTGCGTTATTTTCGGCATAGTGCTGAAATTTCCTAACAAAAGTTTAATAAAAAAACGGTGTGCGTTTAAGCACCAAAGGCAATCGTTATGTCAAAAATGAATAATAACTCTCGCAAAAACACCAAAACTTCAAAAAATGCTATGAAAAAAGCAACTCGTTCGAGGAAAAATTCCAAGAAGAACTTTAAAATGGACGCCTCCGGCGTCTATGGTTGCGCTCGACCATAAGAATGGGCAAGCCCGTTCTTGCGGCACTCGCTTGCTCATTACTGAAAATCTCGAACCTCGTTGAGGCGCAAGCGCCTCCCTTTACGGCTCGGAAATGAAAACAAACAAGTTTGTTTTCGCTTCACTCGCCTTGCTGGTAGTGATGGATGCTTCGGCGGGGTTTCCAGAAACCCTTTCGCCTCAACCATGCCAAAAATGCGAGCATTTTTGTCGCGGCATTCGGCTGTGAAGGTTTTGATGTCGAAAAAATTGATGCATATGCAAGTCAGTTCGAGGCGATTGCGACTACAATTAGTAAAAATGCTTCGTCTGCAATCGAGTCTTTTAATGAATTTGATGTTACGAATGTTGGTGTGCCTAAAAAAATTTAAACCGTTTCTTATCGAAATAGCGAGATAAGACAAAACCCTCACTTCGTTTCGGCTTTTGCCCTTCGGGTTACGCCTGCGGCGTAATCTCTAAATCGCCCGTAGTTCGCTTCGCTCTCGGGGCGATTTAGTGACGCCTACGGCGTCCGCTGCATCGGCTTGGTCATGCCATCCCACAAGCGGTCTGTCGCGACGCTCGCCTCGCTGCTACTCGAACTCACTTCGTGAGTTCTTCATCTCGGTGATATTCGGATATAAAAAGAAAACCACCCTGATGGGTGGTTTCTTTTTATCGGAATAGCGAGATTAGATAAAATTCTCACTTACGTTTCGAATTTTACCCTACGGGTTTTGGCTTGCGCCAAAATCTCAAATTTGTTCATTGTTCACTTCGTTCACGGAACAAATTTGTCGAACTCACTTCGTGAGTTCTCATCTTGCGGAATTTCAGTATAAAACAAAAAGACACCCTCATGGGTGTCCTTTTGTTTTATCGGAATAGCGAGATTCGAACTCACGACCTCTTGCTCCCGAAGCAAGCGCTCTACCAGGCTGAGCTATATTCCGATTTGTTTTTGTCTTGACGGTTCGTCGTTGACGCGCACAATTATAGTTAATTTCGATTGACTTTTAAAGGGGTCAGGGCAAAAAAAAGTGAAAATTTTTCGATTATTTTTTCTTTTTTGCGGGTTGCGGGTGCGGTTTGCCGATTTTCATAATGCTAGAGCCGGCGTTGTCGGGTTCAACTTTGTAAAATACGACTCTATTTTTCCATTCAGAACGGACCTTGCGGTCGATGATGCGCTTGACGTTTCCGTATTCGGGGTTGCCACCACCGTGAATGACGCGCAAAACGCTAAGGCCTGCGATGAGAAGGTCATCGATGCGGCGTTCGACGGCTTCGGCGGCTTCTTCGGAGGTGAATCCGTGAAGGTCGATTTCATCTTCGGGGTTCGGGAGTTCCCAAGCGGCGGGGTTGCGGCGCATTTTTTTGCCACGTGTGGCACGCTGGGGTCTCGCCTCGGCTTCGGCTTCCGCCTGGATTTCGGCAAGTTCGTCTTTGTCTTGCATGGGGTGGTTCTTGATCCACTCTAATTGAAATTCTTCATCTGCATTTAAAGGCATGTTAATTCTCTCTTTCTTAAAAATTTAGAAAAAAAGCAAAAATCAGTTTGCTACGAAATTCCCGTGGTAGTTCCAGCTCCACTGTTCGGGGTGTTCGGCTATCCATGTTTCGACTTCGTGCGCGATTCCCGTGACGAGTGGGCTGTTGTCGATTGTTGCGTTTGCGCGTTTGTCGCTTGAGCCTGCGTGCGTTCCGCTTTTTGGGGCACTTAGGGTGCTCGGGTTGATGTGCAGAGGCTTGTGTGTTACGTCGTACTGGGGCGGATAGTAGCTCTCGAATCGAATGATAATGCGTTCCTGTTCGCTCCATGTGCGGAAGGTGACGATGCCTGCGCCCATGTTGTTTACTTTTTGCGGGAGTCGCAAGTATAGTGTGCTGGGGCGGCCGAATAGCGATACCGTGTTCCCTTTGGTGTGTTTGCCTTGATCGATGACCATGGCGAGAATGCCTTTGGTGCGGAAAAGTTCGCGGATGAGTCGGCCCGTTTCATCGGGATGGTATTCGGTGAGGTGCTTGTCGCTGCGGAGATTCTTGAGGACTTCGCGGAAGGCGATGTCGCCGACGGAGTCTGTAATGAGGTGGACGTGTTCGCTGTAGCGGCAAAGTGCGCGGTGCAAAAGCTCGAAGGCACCTTGGTGAATGCTGATGCCTGCGATGGGGGCGTTTTGTTTAGCACATTCAGCGATGGCGCCCTGGATGATGTGCTCGTTTTCATAGACGATCCGTTTTTCAACGCTTTTGAAACGGGCTAGTCCGCGGTAGGATTCTAGCGCGTTCCAGAAGATGCCGCGGAATGTGTCGCGAGCCGTTGTGTGTTCTAATGGCTTTATGCTGCGACTTTCTGCTTCCTCGTCATTGAGCAAGCTCATGACACTGCGGTTATCCAATGCGTGAGCAAGCTCCCGCGCTGTATAACCTTGTTCGTCATTGCGAGGGCCCTGTAGGGGCGCGAAGCAATCTATCGTATTTTTTTTTGTAATATAATTTCGGGCTAATTCCAAGTGCTTTTCCACACGCCCATACGCACGCTCCTTGTGGAGCGCCTTGTAAATCGGGAATACAACAGCGAAAAGAACAGCGTAAAACGCATCTGGCAAACGCAGCAGAATGTTGACTAGGAACTTGTATGTAGCTACTTTAATTCTGTACATTAATAGAACTTAGAGCTTAGAACTTAGAAAAACGTCATTGCGCAGAGCGCATAACTGGTTCGCCTCAACAATGAACAAGTAAACTTGTCGCTGTATTCGGCTCCCACGTCATTGCGAGCGAAACGCGGCAATCTATCTAAGTTCTACCAACTATAAAATGCTAATCCTCTTCAAATTCCAGAATGTTTCTGCCGAGTTCGCGGTCAAAAACGCTCTGCTTGAGGCCTTCGCCGGCGTAGCTGATGGTCGGCGAGATTTCGTACAACTTCTTCTCGTCGATTTTCACGTGGGCTTTGCGGAGCCAATCGCGGTGGAGCTTGCCGATCATGATGCGTGCGGTCTTCGGGGAATCATTGCCTTCGGCATTCTTGACGGGGCTGAATTCTTCTTCGCGTACAACGCCGAACGGGAGCATGGAACCCAACTGCGGGAATGCATCAAACAGGAACTGCTCGAACTTGAAGCATTTTTCGATGCCGCAAACGGTCTTGCGGGCGGTGTGCCACGGAAGTTTGCTCGTCTGCAACTTGCGAAGTCCGCTGATTTTAAACAAGTGAATAGCGATGTTGCCGCCGTCGAACGTGAGGCTGCCATCGGCGTTTGTCATGTCGCGGTAGTTTTCCGGAAGGTCGCTGTATTCGACAACGCCCGGCTTCTTGTTCTGGAAGGCGAAAATGCCGACTTTTTCGTTCGGGCCTGCCTTGTGTACGACCTTCGAGGCGCTGAGCGTGGTGCCTTTTTCGGCGAGCGCTCCGATGAATGCCGGGTCGCAAATGCGGCAGAGGGCGTTATCGACGCTGTACAGGAACACGTATTGTACGCCGCGTTCTACAAGCCAGGCGAGCGTGCCGCTCTGGGCGAGTGCGCGGAAGCAACCGCCGTTTCCATCGGGAACGAGAGCCAAATGGTCTTCACCATCGCTGACAGCCTTGCCATCAGCGGTGAGGGCGCAAATTGTGCCCTGTTCAAAGAAACGGATGTCATCGCGGTTCAATCCAAAGAAATTGTTTTCGCTGAAGAAGTTGACTGTCGCTTCGTGATTGAGCGGGCTCGTCATGATGCACCACGGAATCGCGTGACCAACGCGGGCGCCCAAGTTGCGCAAACGTTCTGCCTGCAACTGGAACAAACTCTTGTGGCTCGGAAGCCCAATGTCGAACATGCCCTTCGGACCGTCGAAACCGAGACGGGAACCTTGTCCGCCTGCAACTAGGAATGCAGCGACTTTACCCTTGCTCAAAAGAATCTCGCCGGTCTCTTTCCAAAAATCGTAACGGAGATCGTCTGTCGCGAGTTTCCACGGCATCGGTGTGAGGTCCGCAGAAACGTTGTCGCTTAAGTTGGCCGCTGATTTTTCGGCATGCAAAGCTTTCAATTCTTGCCAATCTTGGCTCAAAATATCGCGTTCGAGATTTGCACGGGCTTCACCCGTCAAAGTTTCAAGATGGGCCGCCAATTCTTGCTGACCCGCAGCGTTTAAAATTTCAATAATGCTGTTCATTTTTTTCAAATCTTGCCAAAAGGGGTGTTAGGGGAATCCGTCCCCTACCTAATTCCGAAGAACACGACCATGCTGAAGATGAGGGCGAAGATGCTCACCAGGTGCATGCGCCACACAATCTTGGAATTCATGAGGGGCTTGCTCGGGAAGCGTCCGTCCCATTTCTTTTGGTAGTGGTGGTGGAGCGGGGCACAGAGGAAGATGCGCTTGCCTGTACCTGTAGCTCTCTTGGTAATCTTGAACCATGTAATTTGCATCAGCACGGAGCAAGCTTCGGCAATGATGATGATGCAAACGATGGGGAGGAAAAGCCCTGCTTGAACCAAGATGAACATGATGCCGATGGTTGCGCCAAAGCCCACGGAACCGGCATCACCCATGTAGATTTCTGCCGGAGGGCTGTTGAACCACAGATAAGCGAGCAACGCGCCTGCAATGGAGGTCGCCAGCGGGAAAAGTTCGTCGCAGCCGGGGAGGTAGGGCACGCTCAAGTACTGGCTAAAGATAAAGTTACCGCTCACGTAGGCCACAAGTCCGACGAAGAACATGCTCGTGAGAATCGGCACGGACACAAGGCTATCGAGACCGTCCGTGAAGTTCGTTCCGTTCGCAGATGCGGCGATAACGAACGTCATGAATGCCACGAAAATCCAGTTGGGGAGGTGGATTTGGAAAACGTCGATGGGGCAGAACGGAATGGTGAGGTCGCCTTTGAGTTCGGGGATAAACTTGTAGCAGAAAACGGCAACGACAAAACTGAATAAAAAGTAGAGGATCAGTCGAAGAGTGCTGGAAATGCCATCGGCCTTGTCCATGTATTCGGCGGCTTTGAGCTTTCCTTGGTTGATGAGGCGCTTGGCACGGACTTTGGCCATGTCGTCGGTGGCGCCTACGGCGCTGAACAATGCTAGAATGACGAGTGTCGAGATGGTATAGCCGTTCATTTGGCAGACGAGCAGCGAAACAACTTCGACAACGATAACGAGCAGGAGACCGCCCATGATAGGAGGTGATTTTGTCTTGCCGTCCTTGTCGAAGTCGCTGGTGGCATCGAGCCTTTGCAAGAAACGGATGTACTTGGGCATAAAGAACAGCACCAAGATGATGGAAAGCATGGCGGCGGCACCCGCACGGAACAAACGGCCGTCGAAAAGGTCAATGTGAGTTGTTTGATAGAGCCAATGGCAAAGCATATTTAGGCGTTAGTTATTTGGTTTTTGGTTTATATGTTGCAAAAATAAAATATTGTAATTGTATTTGGCATGGGATTGTAAAAAATTCTACATTATAGTACATGAGTGAAATGGATATCGAATGCCCGCATTGCGGAACGAAATTTAAGGTCCAAATCGACGGGGACTTCTCGAACATGATGGTGTTCCCGTGTGCTCGGTGCCAGACTCCCTTGATGTGCTATCATGGGGAGGTTTCTGAGCTTGACCGTGAAGAATTTACGAAGTTGCGCCAAAGGCTTTCGAAAGTCCTTGATGTCGTGATGCGTCAGGACGGTACTGTGGGCGAGGTTGCGAATACGCTCAAGAAGCTCGTGGAAGTATCGAACAATCGCGCTGCCGACCGTGAACATCAGGCGATTACGGACGATGTTTTGGATACTCTGCAAAAAGACTTGAACGAAATGGATGTGGACGAGTTCTTGAGCAAATTGTGATTTACACCTTCGGTGCAGTTACTAGTTCTGAGTTACTAGTTACTAGAAAAAATTAAAAAATCTAATAACAATAAACTGTAGCTAATAACTGCGGCTTTGACGTCTGAAAAGCCTAAAACCTATAGCCTATAACCTAAACATGCTTGAATTTTTCATTGCTGCTCTTGTAATCGGTATCGCTCCCGGACCTGATAATTTGTTTGTGCTTGCGCAAAGTGCTACATATGGGGCGCGCCTTGGTTTTTGTATTATTCTTGGACTTTGCACCGGTATTGCTTTACAAATTTGCCTTTTGGTGGCTGGCGTTTCGGCGCTACCTTTGCCTACTCGCACCTTGACCGCACCTTACAGCCTGACATCAGTCAGCCTTACCGGTTGCACTACCCCTCCGGTAACGAATTCTGGAACCTTAGCGCCGACTATGGCTACACCGCACACCGCATCAGTTTTCGGGGAGAGACAGCCACCAGCGGGGGTGGCGGCATGGCTACCATCAACACACTGAATATACAGGCCGCCGAACGACTGACGCTATCACTCATATACCGTTATTACGCTGCCAAATACCAAGCCTTGCATGCCAACGCTTTCAGCGAAGGCGGACGCACTCAGAACGAACACGGGGCATACCTTGGAGCGCGGTGGAACCCGTCGGACCACCTGCTGCTGCAGGCGTATACCGACTATGTGCATTTCGCTGAGCCACGTTACATCGCCTTACATTCGTCAAACACCTGGGACAACATGCTGCAAGTCACCATCGACCACGGCTCCTGCTCATGGACGGCACGTTATAGACTACGCTACCGCCAACGTGACAATAGGGAGAAGACGGCTCTCATCAACCAATGGGAGCAACGCGGACGACTGGCTTTCACCTATGATGGGGGATGGCTGAAAAGCACCACACAAGGTGATGTCGCCCATTCGCGATATGAGAAAAACAGTTTTGGATGGATGGTCAGCGAACGTATCACTGCA
>CACYRP010000077.1 GCA_902776765.1 Fibrobacter succinogenes | reverse complement strand
AGGCCCGAAGGGTGGCCCCGGCATGCAGGAAATGCTCTACCCGACCTCTTACCTCAAGAGCCGTCACCTCGGCAAGTCCTGCGCCCTCCTCACCGACGGACGTTTCTCCGGCGGTACGAGCGGTCTCTCCATCGGTCACGCTTCTCCGGAAGCCGCCAACAAGGGTAACATCGGCCTCGTGCACACGGGCGACGTCATCGAAATCGACATCCCGAACCGCTCCATCAACGTGCAGCTCACCGACGAAGAACTCGCCGAACGCCGCAAGGAAATGGAAGCCCGCGGCGCCAAGGCTTGGCAGCCGGAACACCGCGACCGCAAGGTGTCCAAGGCCCTGCAGGCTTATGCAGCAATGGCCTCCAGCGCAGACAAGGGTGCCGTTAGAGACCTGTCTCTCATTGGCGTTAAATAAGCCAAGCGTTGCAGTTTATCCTGTGAGCCGAAGGTGACTCGTATGAACGAGTCATCGAAGGCGAGAGCGAGACGAAGTCGTAAGTTCTTGTTTGCGATAGAGCCGAGCGGTCGTCACAGGAAACCGGGACACCGCGACCGCGTGGTGTCCAAGGCTCTGCAGGCATACGCCGCCATGGCATCGTCTGCTGACAAGGGTGCCGTGCGCGATTTGAGCCTCATCGGTGTGAAGTAAAGAACCGACCATCCCGACACAAAGCAGGGATGCCGTAGAAGAGACTCGCTCTGAAAACCATTAAAAAAGCGGTACCTCACAGGCACCGCTTTTTTCATCCATACAAATTTGCAATCAGATTTTAGACAACAGTCAAAATATCTGAAAATCCCGTCACCTCGAAAATTTCTTTGATTTCATCACAAACGTTCTTGATTATCATCTTGCCCTGCTTGTTCATAATCTTCTGCGCAGCGAGCAACACTCGCAACCCAGCCGAAGAAATATACGTCAGCTTGGCAAAATCAAATTGCAAGTCCGTAACTCCGTCCAACTTGCCTTGAATCTCGGATTCAAGCAAAGGCGCAGTCATCGTATCCAAACGTCCTTCCAAAGCAAACGACACATTGGATGCATCCACATTTTTTTCGATTTTCATTCTAGCCTCGATTTTTGATTTAAATTCTTTAATTAGATTAAGTCAATTTTTTTACAACCGTTAAAACATTTTTATGTCCATCTCGTTTGTATTCAACTCCATCCATGATCTTTTTCACAAGGAAAATCCCAAGTCCACCAATTTCACGATTTTCCGCCGAAAGCGAAATATCCGGGTCCGCTTTTGATAAAGGGTCATACTCCACACCTTCATCAATAAAAGTAAGCTTAGCGGTCAACACATCTTCGTTTACATGCAGAATAAGTTTCATGTTTGACGATCCCGAATAACGAACAACATTGCTGAATAATTCGTCAATCGCAACGCCAATCTGAGTTACAGCCTTCATTGAAGGTTTATACGGTTCTAGGGCACTTTCAACGAACTCTGTAAGAGCTCTGACATTTTCAAATTTCGAATCTACTACGATTTCTTTATCGCAATTTTGCATAATACCAGCCGCATGTTTCGTAAATCATACAATAATTATACATTTATATCGCAAAAAGTGTCAATTTTTTTAGCAAGATTCCCTAATAATCATCCTATTACAAACAATTCTATATTTGGGCCGTATGATTAACACAACCCTCTGCTACATCGAACAAGACAACAAATACTTGCTGCTCCATCGCGTCAAGAAAAAAAACGACATCAACAAGGATAAGTGGATTGGCATTGGTGGCAAGTTCGAAGAATGGGAATCCCCCGAAGACTGCATCCACCGCGAAGCGCTTGAAGAAACGGGACTTACGCTAATCCACCCGAAATACCGCGGCATCGTCACCTTTATCAGCGATGGCATGGACCAAACCGAATTCATGCACCTGTTTACCGCTACGGAATTTTCCGGCACAATCAAGGACTGCGACGAGGGCGAACTGGAATGGGTGGACAAGCAAAAAGTGAAAGAACTACCACACTGGGATGGCGATTTGATTTTTCTCGCGCTGCTCGAACGAGGAGAACCGTTCTTTTCGTTAAAACTGACCTACAAAGGGAGCATTCTGACCGAAGCTTTACTCAACGAAAACCGAGTCACGCTCCAAGATTTTCTCTAAAAAGAAATTTTTTTCGTTTTTTTTGATAAAAATTAAAATAAGGGCTTAACAAAACGCTTTAAATTAAGCATATTTGAGATACTCCAAACCAACCCCAGACTCGGCAAGATACGTTCTCGGACGTTATTGCCGAGTCGCTTTTTTATGGCTTAGCCAATGGTTGTCGGCCAGACACTACCACTTGGCGAGGGCGTTCGAAACAATCAAGTCTTGGAGCTTTTCGACAGCACGCGTCTGGCCATGGCGGTCTTCCGTCTCGTTAGCTTGTACGTCATAGACTCCATCTGCCGAAAGGGACTTGCTCTCGTAGATAATTCTTTCTTTTACGTTATCATAAAATTTAACTTCGACGCGAATCGTTACGCGGTATGTTTCCACATCACTATTGCTATTGTAGTTTTCAGGCTTATTCGAATAGCTTAACAAAGTAATTTCAAAATCGGCATTGGCGTCGTCGTTCACCAATCGAACGCCACCGGCATTACGCTTAAACATATCGACAACGGCGGTATGGATGTTGTTTGCAAGCACCGGGTCTAGAGTCTTGTCTTCGACCTCATGGATGTTGACCGTTTTGATGTGGCTCGGGAGCGTACTTGCAGTAAAGCTGTAGCAGCCCCAAAAAACGCAAGCGGCCAACACAAGCATCATCATGCAAATCAAACGAGAAGCAAAATTCCAATAACGCATAATGACAATGTAGTAAAAGGCAAGCGTAGCGGCAGAGCAATTTACGCTCTAACATTGCCAAGTCGTAATACAAGCACCTAAACAGGCGCACGCAGTAAAGCCTTCAAAAAAAACACCCCATAACTCATCGTTACAGGGTGCTAAATTCTCTTATGAACTAAGCCTTATTTTTTCTTTGTTCTACGATAGCCACGTCTAATCGTTTCCGTAGTACGCTGGAACGGCATCGTCATAATCGTCGGGCTGCTACCATTACTCCTATAGCAGTATTCGTAAGCATCCTTCACAACCGTCATCTGGTAAACATACGGACCCGTTGCAAGTAAGCGCCCCTTGTCCGTCACCGGATACATCTTGATTGTAGCAAGCATAGCTCCCGTAGCGCCATATATCGGCGTTTCACCGCAGCTAGACTCCTTAATTCCGTGCGACGGAGTTGCAGAACGCAAGCCATTCAAAGCATTTTGGAATTCTTCCTTAGTCACGCGCTTGTTGTACTGGTTCACAAAATGACCCAAGTGGTCAAACACGCGGATATTTATATGGAACGGTTGAGTTGTTGGGAAAGACCAACTCGTGCAAGTTTCATTGCTCTTCTTGCCAGGAATGTTAGCAGAACCATCGTTATAGCAGAGTGTCTTGTTTTCACTCTGGCCAGCACCATACACAACAGAAGAACCAACCGGCAAAGCAGTTGCGCCCTGCGCACCAGAAATCATAAGCTGTTCGGCGTTATCTTTAGCCCACTTGAGCGGGTCCGTGCCGACAACAGCCGGAATCGGAGTCAAGACGAGGTCAGCAGTCATGTCCATCGGGAGAGCATCGCCACCTGCCAAATCAGTAAGTGTTTGAGCTTCATTTGTAAAGTCCGGACGGTCATAAGCAGGATCATCAGGAATAACAGGCGTCTGAGCCACTGCAGTATAAGTAATCTTACCCCACTTTTCGCGTTCATCAAAGCCAGCAACATGGTTACCAGAAACAGAGGCAACAAAGAAGCCACCCAGACTGACATCAAACTTTTTGGACCAAGCCATCAACTGTTGCCATTCGAAAGCACTATAGTTGCCGCCATTGCCGTCATCATCAAGACCCGAGCTCCAAGGCACGTTAAAAGCTATACGGTCATCGCCCAAAAGGCCACCGTCACCGACAATATTGCCGTTAAGATCCCTCAAGACACCTTCAAACTGATACATTTGACCGGCATCTTCCTTATCAATCGGACCCGTCATGGATGTTACATAATAACCATATACCATCGTTACAACTGAATCCTGACCCGTAATCGTCTTAAGAGGCATACCATCAGCACCCAACACAGTCTGGTTGCGCAAGACAACAATCGACGGCACATTCGGGTTATTCATTGCAATAAAACTAGAGTCAGCAAGAGGAACGTTCATAAACATGCTGTTTTGAGCTTTACCGTTCTCATCCACCTTCACAACAACATCGTTAACCGTCGGCTGTCCAAAGCGAGATGGAGCAAGTTCGGCAAGAGACGTACGGATGTAAATGTTAGAACCATCGGACTGACGGTCAGCATAGAAGAAGTGCAAGTGGTGCCAAGTATCATCGGCCCAACCAGTCTGGTCAGATGAACCATTGCAGTTAGAATAATGAGCCAACGGTTCAGGCGTACCATCCGGAAGCACATGGCAACCATGGTTGTTCAAAGCCAAAGTCTGGATGTTCACCTTACCCGGAGCGGACAAGTGAGTACCGCCCAAATCAACAACAAGCACACCATCCACGAAGATCCACATATCGTCGTCACCGGCGAATTCGAACACTTCCGGAGTCGGAATCTGGTTTGCAGCCTTGTACTTGAAGCTGGCATAACCCATCATGGTAAAGGCGTAGTTGCGGAGATGCTGCATACCAGTTCTATTGCCAAGAGATGCGAATTTAACAGCAGCCTGCCAAGCGGCGCTATTACCAGAACCAAAAGAATTCACAGAGCGAGGACCACCTTGATCTAGCCATTCCTTACAAAGATTATAGGTATTTTGGCCCAAGAAGTCAGCCTGATTGCTTGCGTGCTCGTAACCATAAGGTGGGCAGAAAATCGAAAGTGTCTGCGGAAAGAACTGATCACATTTCGTTGTATCTGGTTGAACTTTCAAATTACAGGGCTTGTTCATCACCCACTCTCTTGTAACAGGATCGATACTATCGAGTGGAGAGTAACCACCATTATTGTAGTTATAATCGTAAATGTAATACTTGGAATTTGGATCTTTCGGAATATCCATCGTCGTATTGATGCGCTTATTTATCCCCGGCACATCAGCAAACCACTGTTCAAAGTACTGGTTGTCACAAAGAGGTTCACTTTTACCCGTAAACGGGTTAATCGACTTCTGGATGACAACGCCGTCATACATATTATACTTTTCACCAATCTTCTTGGTGAAAGCCAAATAGGTATTCACCATGCCAGGCGTGTAAATAACAGGATTTTTCCAGGCAACACTTCCTTCAGGACACTTGTAACCACTCACGTCCTCTTTTGCGTTATAGTATCCACGCATCGTCACTTCTTTACCAGTAACAGGATCTATACCCTTCTTCTTACATTCACCGTATTCTAGAACAACGCCCCCTGCAGTAGAAGTACCCTGTAAATACGGCGGCAAATAAGAATTAGGCTGTATCGGAAGACCGTCAATGCCAATCTGAGCTCCAGCGCGATACTTGTCAAACGAATTTCCATTACCGCAGGTATTGTGGTAAGGGGAATTTGTATACCACGCCACATCATAACCATTCACATTCATGGCTGTGCCGGCAGTAGACGCATAATTGTAAATTTGGTCTATATGGTTGACAGATTCTTCGGAAAAGTTTTCGAAGTCAGGGTGATTTGGCTGGAAATCGCGAATAATAATATCCAGCGTACGGACATCCTTGGCGACCTGAGCAAAGCCAGCAATAGAACAGCCAAATAAGGCACCGAGAGTCATCCATCTATAAAATTTCATAATAGTCCAATCTCCACCTAATAATAGGTTACAACAATTCCACCTAAATATAAACCAATAAAAGTTAAATGAGGTCCGATGATATTGCAAAATATATGTAAAAACATAGAATCATTTGATTATTTGACACTCAACAGTATAATATGCGCCCAAACACTCAAATTCAGTCCCCCTTTTTAAGTGGAATAACTATTTTTTCCGCCCATGAATTGGTCCATTGTATTTTTTATAGCTATGATGTTTTTGCTCCTGCGCATTTTGCGCTTGAGAATTCGAGCCAACACCACCCGTTCGGAATCGTTCAAAAGACTCCCCCCCAAAGATCAACTTGCCGTGCTTAAGGAATGCCTCCTGAACAATCCTTCCGAAGCGAATTTAAGGAATCTAGCTGAATTTGCCAGTCGTACATCGCTAAAAATCGATATTGAGAGCTACCGTCCGTACCTCAAGTCGCAGTTGGAAATTTTTGGCCGCAAAGATGCTATCGCCGACGACAACGAGCTTTATGCCGCCGAAACCGCATGGATAGACAAAATCACGCCCATCGAATTTGAGGAAGCTGAGGCGTTCAAACAGGAAAATGAAACGCAAAAGTACATCGAACGTACCCTCGAAGGAATCGCCCGCCTGTACTCAGATGACGCCATTTTAGAAACGCTAGCCAAGCTCGCTCCAGACTACCCGCACGCAGGCGAACTTGCCGAAAGCTACAAGCAACTCATGCAAACCCGCGACGAAAGCCTCGCCGACGACAAGTCCCTCGAAAAACTCCGCAAGCAAAAAGAAGCCTGGGAAGACGATTTATTGCACGTGCGATAACGTTTCCTTGGAGGCCGAATGCAAAACATTCGGCACGTAAAAACAGTCAAATTCAAAAAATTGGCAAAATTTACGTAAAAAAAGGCTTTATAGGCGAAAAAGTTACGTAAATTTTCAACGTTATCTGTAACATTTTTAGAAAAGCGCCCTCTTTTGGGCGTATTTTTTTCAAAAATTCACCGTCGAAAGAACGTTTTCAAGGAAAAAAATGAAATAAGAACCATTGACTTTCATCATTTTTCCTAAAAATCGATTCTTTTATATGCAATTTTACGTAAAAACAAGCAAATTTTTCGCAATTTTGACGTAAAAAATACCAGTTTTGGGAAAATAGTCCAAAACCAGCATTACAAACAAACTTCTATTTTTCCAAAAAATCGAGCGCCTCGCCCGCGAGTTCCACGCAACGATTGCACGGAATGATCTTATTCGGGCGAATTTCACTGCACTTAGTGCAGCCCTGCGCTCCACGCTTAAAGACTTCTTCAATCGCTTCGCCGTGGTCCGGCTGCATCATCTTGGCCGCATAAAGCGCGCCGCACAAACCGTCAGGCGCCTTACCGCCACCAAAAGCACGGAACATCTCGGCAGCCTTCACCGACTCTTCTTCAGATTTACCCGTTGCTCGCGCATAGCCATAAGCAACAGCCATAGCGCAGTTACCGCGCTTATCCGCATGGAATTTCTTCGAAATTTCGGCAATCGACATAAAAGCTCCTTTGGCAAAAGACACTGTAAATTTACATTCCTGGCAAGCGCAGAAAATCCAAATTTCAAATTTTCGGCAAAATTTACGTAAAAAGCGGTCGTATTTTTGAAATTATGACGTAAAATCCGCCAATTTTAAAGTCTTTCCCGCCCGCCGAGCGGGAACCTCCCTTTCTGCGTTTTTTATATTCTAGCTATGCCTAACGAAAACAACGACATCAAAAACCTCGACTTAGACGCCCTCATCGGCAATATGAGTTCCATCAACAGCGAAGACTACTGGTTCACCAAAGTCTCTAAAATCGAAGAACACGACGAAACTGCCACGCCAAAGCAAGGCGAACAAGGCTAAAACGAGAACCATTTATTTTTCAAGATCCATTTCAACAAGAGTATCCATAAAATATTGCAGTGAAGAATACTTGATTTCAGGGGCATCCAAATTCGTCTGTGTATTAATTGAATTCACATAATATCTCAGATAATTCAGAAACTTCGTCTCGATTTCGCGGAAATGATCTTGCAATTCCTTAAATTCATTTGCATCAATCCTTGTTACATCTCCAATATCATCTTCTGTAACAATAACAGCCTTCGCAAAATCAAGAGCCGGGATACGCCCTGTCGTGCTAAACGATTTTCGACCAGACTCCATAAAAAAGAAATTATGCGGAATCCGACCTGTTTTAGGGCGGTGAGCACTTGTTCTAAAAGGAATAGCGAACGTTCCCTGAGCTATTTTCAAAATCAGACCAAATGCAGTCTTCCAGGTTTCTTTAATATTTCAACATGCTGTGCATGCTCTTCAAAAAAATTTTCGTTCAAATGAACGATTGTAATTCGGCTCATTTTCTCCTCAAAAAGACTCTGCAAACCATGTTGCAGAGTCTTTATAAAGAACCAGGAATTTGCGCAAGCGCAAAATTCTAGGCTCGGAAATGCGAACGCAAGCGTTCGCGCTTCACTCGCCTTACGATTTTTTTTCAGTTGCAAGCATAAAAAAGAGCCCTCGCGATGAGGACTCCTATAAAATCCAAAATTTATTCAGAGGCTAGCGAGACGAGGCGAAAACGAATAGTTTTATCACAAAACAGGAATTCGTCTAGAAACGAGCAAAAAAAGAAACTCTCGCGCGAACGAGAGTTTCTATAAAATCCAATTTTTTCTTAGAGGCGAGTGAGACAAGGCGCGAGCCCCCGTAGCGTACTAGGTCGTACGTGAGGGGGCGAGCAACGCAGTATCGCGAAGCCTATAAGGAAAAATTACTTATCCGTGAGGACGGCGACGCCCGGAAGCACCTTACCTTCGAGGAGTTCGAGGGATGCGCCACCACCCGTAGAGGTGTGGGTCACCTTCTTGTCGGCACCGTACTTCTTGGCAGCCGTTGCGGTATCGCCACCACCGATCACGGTGATTGCGCCAGCAGCGGTAGCTTCGACGATAGCGTCGGCCATAGCCTTGGTAGCCTTTTCGAAGGCTTCGAAT
>CACYRP010000076.1 GCA_902776765.1 Fibrobacter succinogenes | reverse complement strand
CTCTATTTCGTATTCTGCGTCCGATGTGTTTTCAAGGTCTGCACTTTGCAGGGGTGATTCAGCAATTGAACCCCAGGGTTCTTTTGCTGCATTCCACATGAAATAGGCCGTAATGAAGAAAGTTGATGTCGGGATCAACAAAACTAACAACCAATGGAAAACTTTCTTGAATTTGAAAAATTTGCTGCAAAATAGACAAGCTACGTGAAGGGATATAACTAGGCTGAATGCAAGTATTGTTAGGTGTGGTATATTGCTGCTTGGCGGATTGAATTCGATGGCTCTGCTTGTAAAATAAATGCAGGCTCCGATAAAAGAGCATAGAATTGTGGACCAAAGCGTAATCCACAATAATTTGAATTTGAAATGGCGGAAACAGACTGCAAAAAGGAATCCCAAAACGCAGGGAACGCCCAGGATCAAGGAATACCCAAAAAGGGATGAAGTGAGTCTCAAGTTTCCAAAAATTTGTAGGAAGAAATTAATCATACGCTCAATATACGTAATTGCGATTTGCAAGCCCCAAAATCCCCCAATTTTTCCAAAATTTCCCAATTCCCGCCCCTTTTTATTTGTAATTTGTATTCGTGGCACAATTTTTGCAGAATATTCAGAATGTCCAAAATGCGTTTGCGCCGACATCTCGCCCGGCGGCGTCTTGTTGTGCATCCCGCGCATTTCGTAGTGCATCTCGCATTGCCTCCCGTTTGTGGGGCGTTTTCGCTTGCGTCCTCTGTGCCGTTTTGTTGCTCGGCTGCGAAGAAATCGAGGAACCCAAGCCTTGGATTCGTGTCGAGCGCCCGCAGATGCTTTTTACCGATACGACGCTTCTCGACAGCTACGACAAGGGCGTGCTCAACTGGCGCCTGAAAACAGCTTATCTGGAACGCTGGGCCGACAAGGAAATTGTGACGGTGCGTCCGGTGTTCGTGGATATTTACGATTCCATCGGGGAACGTGTGGCGTTCTTGCGTGCAGACTCTGGCAGTCTCGACATGACGTTCACGTACGTTTACGCTTATGGTCACGTTTATGCATTGACTCCCAAGGGCGCTTCGGTCCGTGCAGATTCGCTCCTTTGGAACAAGAAAGATAATTTGGTCAGAACCGCTAGCTATGTGCGCGTCGTGTCCGAAGATGGCGACGTGTTGCAGGGGGTAGGTTTCGAAAGCGATGCTCAGTTCGATAACTGGAAAATCCTTTCGAACGTCACGGGTATTTTCCAGGATGCCGCCAAGCGCATGAAGGATGAAGACAAACGACAGGCCGAGGCTGAACGCCTGAATGCTCCGCCGTCCTCTTCGTCTGCGGCTCCGGCAGCCAAGCCTGCTCCGGCTACAAAGCCCGCTCCGGTCAAACCCACTTCGTCTCCTTCGCAGAGTCCGAAGCCAGTTGCTCCGCCACGCCCTGCAGCTCAGAATCCCGCCGCACTTCAGCAGAAGCTCCTCCCTAAATCAAATCCGGGAGCAGTCAAATGACGAAACTTTTTAAACTGTTCGCCACTCTCTCGGCATGCGGCAATTCCCGTCGGATTTGTGCGGTCATTTCCTTTTTGCTGTTTACCGCAGCCCTTGCTTTTGCGCAGTCCTCGCCGCTTATCATGTACCATGCCGACAACCTCGATGTGTCGCGTAAGCGCGGTACGCTTCTGTTGTTCGGTAACGTCCACTTTGTTCACGACAGCGTCGCATTTAAGACGCAGCGCGCCTCCTGGAACCGTAACACTGAAACGGTTGAATGCGGTGGCGGCTTTCTCTTTACGCACCCGTCCGGTTATGTGCGTGCAAGGAACGGCTCTTACCAAAGAAAAAGCGAAATTGCAATCGCCTCCGGCGAAGTGAGCGCAGGCGATTCTGCGGGCAATTACCTCATGACAGGGCAATACCTGAAATACGACCGCAAAGAAGACATTGTCTCCATTCCGATGTCGCCCCGCCTTTACCAGTACGAAAAGCAAAAAGACGGGAGCGTGGACACGGTGACGATTTCATCGCGCTCCCTCATTTTCGATAAAAAGAATAGCTTTGCACAAGCCTATCAAGACGTGAAACTCACGCAGAAAGATTTGGTGGTCACTTGCGATACGGGTTACTTTAACCGTAAAGATAACTGGCTCAGCATGAAGGGCCACCCGACTTGCGACATGAAGAATTACCACCTCACGGGGGATTCCATTTTCCTCGTACTCGATGAAACGGGCAAGATGCTCAAGTCCGCACTCGTGATCCGCAATGCGCACGGCGTCCAGAACGAAGAACCGAAGCGCGGCAATCCCGGCAACGTGACCGAAGCTTTTGGCGACACGCTCTACTGCGAATTCAAGAAAGGCAAAATCGAACGCCTTTACGTGAACGTGAACGCCAAGGGATTTTTCTACGAGACAGACCTGAAGGAATATCGTAATTTGATGGACGGCGACCGCTTAGATTTGTATTTTAAAAAAGGTCGAATGGACCGCGCTGTTGTATCTGGGAAAGCGCAGAGCACCTACTTTTATGTGAAAAAAGATAGGACAGTTTCTGGCAAGAACGAAGCAACAGGCGACACGATTCACATCTTGTTCGATGCTCAGAAAAATGCCGTGAAGTCGCTCAAGCTCATGGGCAACAAAACGAACGCGAGCGGACGATACATCGATTTGGAAAAGGCAAACCGCATCAAGGAAAACGCAAAGAGAGATTCCTTGGCAAAGCTTGATTCGCTTTTTGGCAAAGAACTGGATTTGAAAAAGGCTAAGACTAAAGCGGATTCTGCCTATGTTCAAAAGACTTTGAACGAAAGAAAGCTGAGAGGTCTTTTCAATCGCCGGAAAGAAAAAGCTAAGCCGGCGGATGAAACTGTGAAAACGGAGGAAGCACAGTGAAAAATTTGGTCAGCACGATACGCACCGACAAACTGCGCAAGATTTATGGCCACCGCCAGGTGGTGAGCGATGTCTCCATTCAAGTTTCGCAAGGTGAAATCGTTGGGCTGCTTGGCCCGAACGGAGCCGGAAAGACAACCACGTTCTATATGATTGTGGGCATGGTCCGCCCAGATGCAGGCCATATCTTTTTGGACGATATTGAGATGACGGACAAGCCGATGTACAAGCGAGCCCGTCTCGGTGTGGGCTACCTCCCGCAAGAAGCTTCCATCTTCCGCAAGCTTTCTGTTGAAGACAACATTATGGCGATTCTCGAAACGCAAGACATGAAGCGTGCCGAGCGCAAAAAGAAATTGGAACAGCTTCTCGAAGAATTCAAGATTACGCACATCCGCAAAACGAAATCCATGAGCTGTTCTGGTGGCGAACGCCGCCGCCTTGAAATTGCGCGTGCACTTGCGAGCGATCCGTCGTTCCTCTTGCTTGACGAACCTTTTGCGGGCATTGACCCGATTGCCGTTGCCGATATCCAGTCTATCATTTCGGAGCTTAAGGACCGCGGCATGGGCGTTCTGATTACCGACCATAACGTGCGCGAAACGCTTTCGATTACGGATCGCGCTTACATTATGTACAAGAGCCAGGTGCTTACCGAAGGTTCTTCGCAACATCTGGCCGAAGACCCGGAAGCGCGTCGCATTTACCTTGGCGATTCTTTCCGCTTGGATTAGGAGCGATTTATGAATCTCGGGATGCAGGCAAATATCGGACAAACGCAGGAGCAGACTTTATCGCCTGCGCTTTTGCAGTCTGTGAAGATGCTTCAGAAAACTTCGCAGGAATTGGAAACCGCCATCAAGGAAGAAGTCGAAGTCAACCCGCTTTTGGAAGTGGACGATGGTGATTTCGATGAATTGGAACCACCCGTCGATAAGGATCCGGATGAACTGGATCCGCGCTCGAACGATTCTGAAGAATATCCGGAAGATATCCAAGATATGGCTCGCGGCTCGTTGGACGATACCGCAGAAGTGGATAGCAGTTATCTTGACGGCGATTCTTCTGATGTGAATTGGGATAGCTATTTAGGTGATGGGACATCGTACGATGACGCTCCCTTTAACGATTTGAATTCGGGCTCCAAGGATCCGGACGAAGATTGGGATCGCCCCATCAAGGATGTAGGCAAAAGCTTGCAAGAACAGCTCGAAGACCAGCTCCGCCTTTGGAACGGCACCCGCGAATTGCAGGAACAACTCAATGAATGCGGTGTGACCGAAGAACATTTCCGCAAACTTGTTCGCTATTTGATTAACTCGATTAACGATGACGGGTTCCTGTGCGATACCAATCGCGACGGCGCATCCGAAGCCATGATTGTAAAGTCCGATGACAAGTACATCGACGAGATCGAGCGTGTGCTTCGTGGAGAACTTGTGCTTGAAGAGGCAAGCCTCCCGGTGCGTGAAGCGGTTCACGTTTTGCAGTCGTTCAAGCCCAGCGGCATTGGCGCCCGCGACCAGCGTGAATGCTTCTTGATTCAGGCGTACGCCATCCCGAATTTCCCGAGTCTTGCGATTCGCATTCTCGAAGAGGAATACGAGAATCTTTTGCAGCTCCGTTATGCCAAAATTGCAAAGGCCCTCAACGTCTCCGCCGATGAGGTTAAGACTGCAATTGCGAGTCTCTCGCGATTACGCCCGCACCCGGGCTTCCAGCTTTCGCATTCCTATTCGCATATTATTAATGCGGATTTGAAAGTTGTCGAAAAGAAGGGCCATTATGAAGTTGTCTGCTTCAAGACGAAAATGCAAAAGTCGCTGCGCATCAATCAAACGTATAAGGCTATCTTAACGGATCCGGCAGCTTCCAAGCAAGACAAGGAATATGTAAAGGCGCAACTCGCGAAGGCAACCGACCTCATCAAGGCCGTCGATAATCGCTTTTCGACGATTGAGCTTGTGATGCGTGCGATTGTCAAACGACAGCGCGGATTTTTCGAAAATGGTCCTGCGTTCCTCAAGCCGATGATCCTCCAGGATGTGGCCGACGATGTCCATTTGGCAGTGAGCACGGTGCAGCGTGCGACCGACCAGAAGTACGTGGAAACGCCTTACGGCATCTATGAACTTAAACAATTTTTTACTTCTGGTGTGAAGCAGGGCACAGCCCCGGATGCCGAAGAAGTGGGTTCTGCGATGATTATCGATGCCATCAAGACGCTCATTGACGAAGAAGACAAGTCGTCTCCGCTTTCCGATCAGGACATCAGTGACGAACTTTTGAAGCAGGGAATCAAGGTGGCGCGCCGTACTGTGGCAAAATACCGCGAAAAAGAACTGAAGATTTTGCCCAAAAACCAAAGAAAACGATAAAAATCAACGCTTGTGAAATTTTTAACTAATAAAAAAACAAATTTATAGAATGTATTTTTGCTCAGTTTTGAGCGGGATGAGTTGTTGAAAATTGTGAAGGTTTGGTAATTCGTCGGGAGAATAAAGCGTCGGCCAAGGATGGGGAGGGTGCAGGGAGGGGCCCGTGCGGCCTTCGCAACTCTGAGCTGGGGCCCCGCCCGCATGATGTACATTTTGCGTTCAAAACGTTTTTGGGGCAATTTGCCCTAGTAAATATTCCAAAGTGGAATGATTATTTGATTAAAATTCAAATTAGTTGTGGATTTTTCAAATAAAAAGATGTATATACTTTAATTGCGGAACGGAAGTTCCAAAGAGTTTTTAAACGTTAATAAATGTTAACATTAACATACGGAGGTTCATCATGGATATTCAGTTTTCTGCTCGTCATTTTAACGCATCGGCAGGTCTTCAGGACCGCATTCAGGAAGAAATGGACAAATTGGCCAAATTTTACCCGAATATCACTAGTGCCTCTGTTATTCTTGACCACGAAGTCGAACACCAGCGTCATTGCGAAATTTCTGTCAACATTACAGGTTCCGTCGTTGTCGCTTCTGCCGACGAAGAGAATATGGGCAAGGCAGTCGATGTAACGCTTGAACGTATCAAGGTCCAGCTCAAGAAGGCCAACGACAAGCAGAACGATCATAGAGCACAGCCGATTTCTGAACTCACGTAATGGCTGATAGATTGAAAGACTTAAAGATCCTGCACCGGGAACGTTTCCCGGTGCGGGACTTTTTTATCCGCTACGGTAAGGATTTGCAGATGCTGCCGCACTGTCCTGAAGAGGACATGGACGCTTGCATCGAAGAAGGCGGAATCCATCGCCCTGGCCTTGCCATGGCGGGTTATACCAAAGTATATAGTTCGACGCAGATACAGGTGATTGGCCATACGGAATGGAATTATCTGGAATCGGTAGGTCCCGAAGCTCGAACGAAAATTTTTGAAAATTTGTCTGTATTCCGTGCGCCGATGTGGGTGGTGACTCATGCTCAGACCCCGCACGATGAACTCAAGGCGATGTGCAACCGTTTGCATATCCCGATATTCTCGACAACGCTCCATACTTTTGAATTTTTCAAGATGAGCCAGAGAATTCTCGACGAGTTCTTTGCTCCGCATGCTGTAATTCACGGAAGCCTTGTGGACGTTTATGGCGTGGGCATGCTCTATGTGGGCGATAGCAATGTGGGCAAGTCTGAATGTGTGCTTGATCTTGTCGAAAGCGGACACCGCATGGTCGCTGATGATGTTGTTCACATTAGCCATGTGGGTAAATCTATTATTGGTCGCCCCGATCCGCTAATTCGGCATCACATGGAAATCCGTGGCGTAGGCATTTTGGACATTCGTTCGATGTTTGGTATCCATGCCATTCGCAAGGTGAAAAAGATCGAAATGATTGTCGAACTGCAGCAGTGGCGCCAGGATGTATCGTACGAACGTACCGGCCTTAACGAAATGGAAGAGAACGTCATGGGTGTTAACATCCCGAAGGTGGTGTTGCCTGTGGCTCCTGGCAAGAACATGACCGTGATTTCTGAAGTCATTGCGATGAACGCCCTCATGAAAATGAGCGGGCAGAACGTGGCTCAAGAGTTCAATGAGTCGTTGTTGCAAAAGATTAAGGCTAAGGCGAAAGGCGAATTTACAGATGATTTACTAGATTTCAATCCACAGAGCTGGTCTTTCTATGAATAGTTTGTGGATTAAAATCAAGAAAAACTTTGTTGCAATTTTTGTTTTTGTTGTAATCGTCGTGCTGTGCGGCATGGCTGCTTATTATTACCATCCGGCAAGCCCGTACTACAAACGCTATACGTTTGTCGTTAAGTACGAGACCATCGGTACGCTTTCTCCGGGAAATCTTGTGCGTGTCCGTGGCGTTTCTATGGGCGAAATCGTCGATATTAAATTGACAGATGATGCAGTTTATGTGAAGGCGCGAGTTCTTGCCGAAGCGAAAATTCCTGTGAATTCGGAGTTCCGCTTGGTGACGGCTGGACTCATGGGCGAACGCGAGATGAGTATTATAACGGGGAACTCTAGCAAACTGGTTGCCGAGGGCGATACCGTTAATGGGCTTTATGACGAGGGAACTTCTGGAATTTCAAGGAACTTGACCGAAGCTGTTAATGACATTGGTGATGCTCAAAAGATGATTACCGGTTTCGTGGATTCGATTACCGTGGGCGAAGCTGGCAAGCAGCTGGATCGCGTTGCCAATAAGGCGAAAAAACTTGTTCGTGTAACAAAAGCCGATGTTCACAAGTGGAAATCTCAAGTGGATGAATTGATTGACGGTTACTACGGAGTTGCCGAAAACCTAGAACGCTCCTTGCAGGACCTTTCTGACCGCAGTGGTGAAAGCGCTGCAAAGGCTAGCGAACTCATTGATCGAGTGCGAGCCTTTATGGAACGTGCAAACGCATCGAAAGAAGCCGCTATGGTGATTATGGCTAAATTCGATGAAAGCGAAGGATCGGCCAAAAAGTTTCTCGATGAGTCCTCTAAATTGAAAGTGGATTTTGATGCTTTGCGACACGATTTTGATACCATGCTCAATGATGTGAAAAAGAACGGCCTCAAGCTCAATGTGGATATTTTTTAGAGTAGTTACTGGATTTATCAACAATTTTTTTGAAAAAATATTATTTAAATTGTTCTTTTTTGTAAAAAAAAGATAATTTAAAGCGGTGCTTATCACAGTGTAACTCACAAAGAAGGAGTTTAATATGGCTGAGAAGAAACCCGTAAAGATGAGCGATGCTGATCTTAAGTTTTTTGAAGATATGCTTTTGGAGAAGAGACGTGAGCTTGTGACCGCCCAGAGCGAGTCCGAAAAGGCTAACGTGTTTTTAGACCAGAAAAACCAGTCCGGTGATGGTGGCGATTCTGAAGGTGCTGATTCTGCAACTGATATCAATTCGCTCGAAACCAACCTCTCGCTGGCTGCTCGCGAAGGTAAATACCTTGTCTATCTCGAAGAAGCTCTCAAGCGTATCAAGAACGGAACGTTCGGTGTCTGCAAGATTTGCGGACAGCTGATTCCGAAGGCAAGACTCATGGCTGTACCGACTGCGACCAAGTGCGTGAACTGCAAGGAAGAAACCAAGAAAAAGGAAATCCTTGACAACCGCATGGAAATGGCCAAGATGTTTGCCGAAGCCCAGCGCAAGGAAATGCTTCGCAAGGCTGCCGGAAGGTAATTTAATTACAAGTGTGCAAAAGGCTCGACAAATGTCGAGCCTTTTTTGTTTTTTATTGTCACCCCAGCCTCAGTGCCTGGGTTGATTTTCCTCATGCCTCAAAGCGAGCATCGCGAGCGACTTCATACATCACTATAATTCTTCAAAGAACGCGTCGGCAAGCGTTGCTCTAAACGCGTGGATGCGGTCGGCGTTGGGTTCTCGGTGCGGATAGGTGAAATTGCTGAGGAGAATGATGGCGCCTCCCTTGTCCGGGTCGGCAACGATGCTTGCGCCCGTGAATCCTGTCTTGCCGAATGCCTGCGGCGAAACCTTGGTGCCCATGAATCGGGGCGCGTTCAGTTCCCAGCCGAGAGCGGCACAGGCGCCGAAATTGTCGGGAAAAGCGTTGTGGCTTACGATGTCCAAGATTCCGGCAGGGGCGATTTGCTTGTCCTCGAACTT
>CACYRP010000075.1 GCA_902776765.1 Fibrobacter succinogenes | reverse complement strand
GGCATCACCTTTTTTACTACTACTTGAAGGGCGATTCCCGCTTGAAGCGGGAATGACAGATGAAGAGGAAGAAGACGACACATTATCGTCATTCGCGGATGTACCCTTATCATCGCCACATGCGACGAGGGCTATGGTAAGTAAAAGGACCATGATGGATGGGGCAAAGCCCCAACCCTTCGGCTCGGTCATATCCATGCAAGCATGGCTGCGACTCTCGCCTTTGGGGTTGTCTATCAGTCGCCAAAGGCTCCTTCCAGAATGACGAAATATTGATAACAAATATTTCATAAACACTCTAATCCCCCACCTTTACACAACGAACAGATGATCCTCGAAGTTTGGTATCTTTATCATTTTTTGTTGGTGCGTAATCACCATCAGAAGCAACAAAACCAGAATGTGCATGAGTAAGTTCCATTCCCTCAAATTCCTTAGGAAGAAACCAATACGCACCACCTTTTAAATCTTCAAACTTTCCATCATCAGTCCTCAAGCCTGCACCTGTAAGGGAAAGTCCAGTCGAATTATAACCATTAAAACCATACGAAGAGCGAACCCCCTCAATACCATGATCATTAGATTCAGCATGCCATGCGATATAAAAATCCTTATATGTCATCAAGCGCCAACCTTCTGGGCATATTCCACGATGATTTTCTTCAATTAAATCAGCACAGCTTTCGGTATTGCAACGGCTCGGCAACTGCATCATTTCGGCCCACTGGTAAAGACCACCAAATTCATCACACTTGGTGGTGTCATTGTTGTAGCAATAACGTTCAATCACTTTATCATCTTTTTGGTCTTCTGTACCAAGGACCATCTTACCGATATTCAAGTTTTCGGCCATAATGGTCACGGAATCCTTACGGCCAGAATCTCTTTTCCCAATAATTTTTAGATAATAGTAACTACGACCATTGCGAGGGTCCATAAACTTTTTGTATGCATTTTCACCAACATACCAATCAGACGCTAAAGTATTCGAATGATCAAAAGGCACATACTCGGGCATCACCTTTTTTACTACTACTTGAAGGGCGATTCCCGCTTGAAGCGGGAATGACAGATGAAGAGGAAGAAGACGACACATTATCGTCATTCGCGGAAGTACCGCTGTCGCCGCCGCAAGCGGCAAGGGCTATGGACAGGAAAATTGCTAGCAGAGATTGCTTCTCAGTACTCGCAATAACGTTATTTAAGCCGACAATAACGCTATTCATTCCAAACTTTCTCATTCTGTACTCCTTTTTCAGCAGCATGTGCAATTTTCACACGCTGCAGACCTCATCCATATTCATTCAACAACAAAGTAGAAAAAAACGCCCCAGCGGTGAAGCTGGAAGCGGAAATTTTTCACAAGATCCTTTGCGGAGTTTACCCCAGACTTGTTCCGGGGCTCAGGATGACAAAAACAAATAGGTTACAGGTCTTAGGAGGATGAGTATCATGCACTACGAGCATCGGCAACATGCGGCGAAGCCGCGATTATTAACCTAAAGCCTAACACCTAAAACCTAATACCTAAATTAAATCGCAAACTTCGTAGCGTCGGCGAGCTGTACGCTAGCAATACGAGAAATACCCTTGATTTCCTGCGTCACACCGTAGAGCATGTCGGCTTCGGCCATAGTACGCTTGTTATGCGTCACGACGATGAACAAGGTCTGCTTACTGAATTCACGGAGGAGAGCCATAAAGCGACCGACGTTAGCGTCATCAAGCGGACCGTCAACTTCGTCCAGCACGCAGTACGGCGACGGCTTTTCCATGTAAATTGCGAACAGGAGTGCCGTTGCAGTAAGTGCGTGTTCACCACCGGAAAGCGCCTTGATACCGCGCATCTTCTTGCCGGTCGGGCGGACGTTGATTTCAATGTCAGCATCAAGGATGTCCATGGGCTTGCCCATTTCATCGACTTTTTCCACAAGGCTCATCTTGGTTTCGCCATTGAGGAACAGCTTACTGAACACGAACTGGAAATTCTTCTGGATGCGTGCAAACGTATCGAGGTAGCGTTGGCGGGCAATGTCGTCGAGCTTTGTAATGGTACGGTCGAGCGATGCACGGGCGCGATCGAGGTCATCGAACTGCTTTTCGACTTCTTCGAGGCGTTTCTTTTCGTCTTCGTAATCTTCCATCACGTTGATGTTGATCGGCCCAAGTTCCTTGATTTTGCCGCGGAGTTCACGAATCTCGCGGTCGGCTTCGGGCTGCGTGTATTCCACACGTTCCACGTTTTCGGGATTGTCCAAATCCACAGTCCATTCGTTCGTGATTCGTTCGCGGAGGCGGTCGAGATTGTTCTGGAGGGATTCCTGACGACGGCCGACGTCGTTCAGTTCCTTCATCTTTTCAATCATGTCATCGCGGAGGCGGTTCACTTCATCGCGCCAACCTTCAAGGTCGCCACTCACGAGGTCGTAGCGTTCACGAGCCAAGTCACGGTTGCGTTCGAGTTCACGGAGCGCATTGTCCTTGACCTGAGCTTCATCGGCAAGCTTGTTGCAATCCGTCTCGAACTTTTCGATAGAAACCGTATTCTTTTCGATTTCTTCGCGACGATTGCGAATCGTATTGTCCAAGAATTCCATCTGGTCAGCAATAGCAACCAAGCGGTTCTGATTCTGCTTCAGGCGAGAAGTCTTGTCCTGAGCGCTGCGTTCGAGTTCACGGACATCTTCTTCCTTTTCGCGAAGCATCGTTTCGTTTTCGCCCAACTGGTCCGAAATCGTCTGGTAGCGTTCTTCGACCTTTTCGACTTCGCTTTCGGCTTCGGCAAGTTCAGCATCGCTGTTCTTGGACTGCGCCGCCGCTTCAATTCTGTTCTGCGCGTTCGTCACTTCGCCATTGAGCTGGTTCAAGCGACGGGTGCAGTTTTCAACCGTATTCCGGTGAATGCGGATAGAAGCATCGCCACCTCGCAAGGAATCGCGTTTTTCACGGATTTCATCGACCAAGGACGAAAGCATTTGCGCGTCTTCTTCGGTGAGTTCACGCAAGCGGTCCACATTTTCTTCGCCAGCCAAAATATCGCCTTGCACTTTTTCCAAAAGCGCTTCGGCATCTGCAATTTCGTTTTTGCGGGAGAGTGCCCCCGACGTCGAAACGCCAAACGACACAAGGCCGCTTGTACGCACAATCGTATCGGCGGTGACAAAATTCAAGTTCTCGCCACGGTATTCTTTCGCCAAATTCAGTGCCGTCTGCAAAGAATCTACAACAAAATAGCGAGAGAGAATACCCGAAAGCCACGGAGAAACCTCGTCGTCCGTCTTCACAAAATCCTTGAGCGAGCCCACAACGCCCGGATTGTTCACCGGCTTGTCGTAAGCAGGAGCCGCACTCGAAACAAGCGACATGAGCACCTTGCCCACGTTTTCGCTCTTGAGCGCGTCCACAATTTCGTTCACGGCACTGTCGCCATTCACGACAACAGAATCGAGAATTTCACCGAGAGCAGCTTCGACGCTCGATGCGTATTCCGGCGTTGCCTCAATGCGTTCTGAAACAAGACCGCCAATGAGGTTCGCCTTGTTTTCCTTGAGGTAACGGTTGGCATCCGAGCCTTCGTTCATCACGCTCTGGAGCACGTCAATTCGAGACTGCAAGCGGGCTTCTTCGTTCTTTAAGCCCTGCAATTTCTGCTGCGCTTCGGTGAGTTCGGCACGTTCCGATTCCAAGCGTTCTTCACGCGTGGCGCGCTGTTCTTCGAGATTTTCGATTTCGCGATTCGTGTCCTCAATGCCCGCCTGGATTTCGGCGATATTCGCTTCGGCATCGGACTTCTGCTTGTCGAGGCCTTCAATTTCGGTCTGCCACTTCGCGATGTTCGTCTGTAGCATGTTGACTTCGGCATCCATGCGTTCAAAGCGGCCACGGAGGGAGTTCACGCGGTTCGTCGCCTGCAAGCGTTCGTTCGAAAGCTCACGGGACTGCGTACGCAAGTCATCGACCTTGTCGCGCATGACCTGGAGCGTTTCGCGTTCGCGTTCCAAAAGCGCATTCAGCTCGTCCATGTCGTTTTCGCTACCGAGAACGGCAATTTCTTCTTCGAGCTTTGCCTTTTCTTGAGAAAGTTCCTGCGACTTCTGTTCGCTGCGTTCAATTTCGCTTTGAGCCTTGTCGTTCGAAGACTGGAGGCCCGACATGGAATCTCGCAAACGCACGATGTTGTTGTTCAAGTCGTTGAGGGCAATTGTCGCAGCCTGCACTTCACGTTCCAAATCGCGGTAAGCGTTTTCGTCTTCGCTAATGGCGAGCTTCTTTTCTTCAATCTTCGCCTGGAGCTCGGTGGCCTGTGTCTTGGAAGATTCCACTTCGTGGTTCATGCGCTTGGTCGTAGAATCAAGCGTGGCTAAGCCTTCCTTGTAATCTTCAAACTTGTCGAGACTGACAGACAAATCGAGTTCGCGGAGGCGCGTATTTAATTTCTTGTAAGCATTGACCTTTTCGGCCTGCGTTTCATAAAGACGGACGGAGCGGCGGACACTGCGCAAGTTGTCTTCGACACGTTCCATATCCATCTGCACGCGTTCAAGCTGGCGGCGCGTTTCCTTGCGCTGCTGCTTGTACTTGCTCACACCGGCGGCTTCTTCAAAAAGCACTCGGCGGTCATCCGCCTTGTCCGAAAGCACCGCCTTGATCATGTCGGCATTCATCTGCGAATACGTGCTGGAACCAAGGCCCGAGTCAAAGAGCAAGGCGTGAACATCACGCAGACGGCATTCCTGGTTGTTGATGAGGTATTCGCCCGAACCGTCACGGTGCACGCGGCGGGTCACGATGACTTCGGAATAATCAGAAGCAAGCGTCCCATCGCTATTATCGATGACGATTGAAACTTCGGCAAGACTCATGGCGGCGCGTTCTTCGGTACCGCTAAAAATCACGTCCTGCATCTTGCCCATACGGAGTGCGGCTGCTTTCTGTTCACCGAGCACCCAGCGGATGGCATCCGTAATATTGGACTTGCCACAGCCGTTCGGCCCCACGACCGCCGTAAGACCCTTCGTCGGGAAGTTAATTTCCGTTCTCTGCGCGAAGGATTTAAAACCAAAAATCTTTAACTTAGTTATCTGCACTGAAGCGAAATGTAGTAATTATTAGGTTTTAGACGAAAGACGAAAGACGAAAGACGAAAGAAAAAAGTAAGATGTAGGCGGTAGGAAGTGGTTGGTGGTTTGAGCGTGAACAATGTCACACGGATTGTTTCGCACCTAACGGTGCTCACGGATGTCAAATTTAATTATGGCGAAGGACGTTAGTCCTGAGCAAATCCGTGTGACAAGCTAACACATCCCACATTGCACATTCCTAAATCAGCGGAACTTGAATACGGCTTTGCCATTTTCGTCTTCGGAGACTACTAAGTACTGGCTGCCACCTTCAAAGTCGAGGGTTAACTTGACATACGTGGCAGTCTCATCGCTATGACCATTTTTTTCACAATCATAACCAAGTTCTTCAATAACTTCAGACTCTGGCAAATCCGCGAAATTAGTGGCCACCTTTTTAGGCTTTTTATCTGGATCCGTAATAAGAATCGCACATAACGAAAACCTTTTCTCTGTTTCGCCATTCCACTTGTCAAAGCGCACACGGACCTTAAATGTTCCGACCCAGTCTTCTTCAACGACCTTGCTTTTTTCGCCTGGTTCAATCGCATCACGAATCCACGACTGTACAGAAGTTCCGTCCTCCGAAACAATATCAAGCCCAAGAATCGTAACATCAGTCTTGTTTTCAATTTGGAGTCTCGTTGTCGTATCCGTCCATACATGGCTCATGCAAGCGGTGAGAGAAAGTGCAACCAGACAAAGGAATATACGCAAGTATTTCATTAGTAGCCTCCTTCGTTAGAAGTTGTTCCCGAAGATCCCGTTTTTTCGTAGCGAATTCCCTTCGCTTCAATCACCTTATTGCCCTGAGCATCTACCGTTGTATTCAACTTCTGTTGTTCCGAATACGTCTTCATGAATTTATGCAAGTCAACTCTTTTTTGAGAAGTTTCCATTAGAGTCGGTTTTGCAGCACCTCGACCAAAGAACTTGCCACCAATAGAGCCCAAATCTAGATGAATTTCGGCAATAAACGTTCCTTTCGCACCAAACATATTATCGTAATCAAAAGCAGAGTTATAAGCCAAACGGAGAATCACAATATCAACAGCCCCACCCCAAAGCAATTTTCTAGAGCCTCCGATTTCATTACGACGTAAGCATGAGGCTTCAAGGCCAACCAAACGAGACAACCCCTCTGGGTAATACTTCAAAATTGCCGAATGGAATCCACCCTTCGGGAAATCATAAGCGACATCCGCATAAAGTATTTGCTTATAAAGATTTTGTTCCAAATTCAACCGAACAAAGTTATCATCATCGTCATTATTCTTACGGCGATAAATTGTCGCACTCAAGTTCGGCAAATAAGTTTTATATCCGCTCCCGGCACCACCATAAAGTTCCCTAGATTCAAGGTCCAATGAAAGGCGAAGCGTCTGGAACGTGTTGCGATAGAAGCTTCCCTGGATGCACACGTTTTTATAGCGAACATGCCCCCAGTAAAACAACAGAGAATCCGATTCATTCGGGAAAACCCTTTTACTGGCCAACTCCAAATTCTGGTGCTGCAAACCCAGCGCAGCCGTCACATCATATTTTGTATTCGTGTACGAGAAACCCCAAGTAAACGCCGAAGAAATATGGGCAAAATCACCATAATGCGGGAAGAAGAAAAAGTCCTGAGAATCCCAGCCGGCGCGGTCAAACCATGTGAGGAACCCCAAATGAGAAATGGAATCCAACACCCAACTTCCAAAAATTCCATAATGGTGCCTAAAGGCAAAACCATCGTGGGCTCCGTACTTGCTCTTGAGCTGCAACTGTTCAGACGACGGCGTATAAGTGTAGCCAATATCGATAAAACCACCTCGCCCACCACGCATTACAAGACCGATATCGCGCAATTGGCGGTCACGCATTACAAGTCCGCCTTGCGTGAGGGCTTCCGTAGGAATCGGGTCTGCAAAAGCAACACCCGCAGCCATTGCTAACAAGAAAAGGATTTTATTTAATCTACGTTGCATTTTTCACCTAGTACGTCAACAATTTCAAATTTAATATAGTAAACAGATTTGAGGTACGAGGTATAGAGTCGCAGCCTTCAGCTACTTTGGGGTATGAGCGTAACGTAATAAGAAATACAAGTGGTTAGTGGTTAGGATTGCAATAGGAACGTTCTTTTTACTTTCCTGTTTACTGCATACTGTTTACTAACCACTTATAACATTCCTGTTTACGGATCACTGTTTACTAGCCACTTAAATATTCCTGTTTACTAACCACTGTCAACTGCGGCTTCACCGCTAAAATTGGAAATAAAGGAACGGGTTGTAGCTCTGGGTAAAGAGCGCAAGCGTTGCCAAAATAAACAAGCCCAGTGCAATGAGCGACTTTTTGAGAGAGACGTCAACACACCAGTCGTAACTGCGGTACTTCCAGAACGAGAAAAGCCCAGCAAGCACCATGAACACAATGCAAGTCGGCGTAAAAATTTCAGCAGACAAAATAACATCAGAAGCTGCAGTAGCGCCAAGACCGAGCATATTCTTCCACATGCGGACGGCATCGCCAATAGAATCTGCACGGAACAGCACCCAGCCAAAAAGCACAATCACTTGCGTAAACAAGATTTGAAGCACCTTCGGAGCCTTGTAGTACCAGGCATTCTTGTTGTTCGCACGTTCCACAATCATGAAGAAGGCGTGATAAAGGCCCCAGCACACAAACGTCCAGTTCGCGCCATGCCAAACGCCACTCACGAACATCACGAGGAAAAGGTTGAAGTACATGCGCCCGGTCGGCACGCGGTTACCGCCCAGCGGGATGTACAGGTAATCGCGGAACCAGCTCGTGAGGGAAATGTGCCAGCGCTTCCAGAAATCCGTAATGCTAACGGAGCGGTACGGGCCGTTGAAGTTGCGCGGGAAATGGAACCCGAGCATAAGTCCAAGGCCAATTGCCATGTTCGAGTACGCCGAAAAATCAAAGTAAATCTGGAACATGTAAGCAAGCGAGCCCCACCAGCTGTTGATGACGCCCGGAGCATCGGCTGCAAAAACGCGGTCAGCTATAATGCCCACCTGATTCGCCAGAAAAATCTTTTCGACAAAGCCAAAGCAGAAAAACGCAATACCGCGAACAAAGTTTTCGAGCGTGTGCGTACGGGTTTCAAGTTCTTCGGCAACGGTATTGTAGCGCACAATCGGGCCAGCCACAAGCTGCGGGAAAAGAGCCACGTAGCAAGCGAAAGTCGCAAAATTCTTGACCGGAGGAGCCGTACCGCGCCACACGTCAATCGCGTAACTCATCGACTGGAACGAGTAGAACGAAATACCCACCGGTAAAAGGACAGTCATGACCGAGAACGGCTCACAGCCAAGCATGGTCGCAAAATCGTTCACGATGCCCATGCCAAACATATAATACTTGAAGAACCCGAGTGCACCAAGGTTCACCGCAATCGCAGTCCCAAGTGCAAAATTCCGCTGGAACTTGCAAGCATTCGGCGCCGAAATAAACCGCCCCGCCACGTACACCACAAGCGTACAACCAAACATCAGAAACACGAGCCACGGTTCAAGCCAACCGTAAAAAACGTAACTGAAAATGGTAATGAACAAGTTCAAGAACGAATGCTTAGCACCAAGCTTGAACAATACAAAATAGCCAACCAAGAACGTCGGCAAGAAGTAGAAAAGAAAAATCTGGGAAGAGAAGACCATGGTTTTAGACGATAGACCGCTTCGCTGGTAGACGAAAGACGAAAGATTGTTGCATTGTTACTAGTAAAAAAGCGATTGAACGACAACCATCAGGCGAGAAACGATTTTTATCTTGTGCGAAGCACCTTTATTACTCTTTGCACAAGAGCCAAATGCTAGGCTCAGAAATAGGCTTGCAAGCAATCCTGCTTCATTCGCCTTACACATTTGTCGTCTATCGTCTGTAGGCACGAAGTGCCGTTCTTTCGTCTAAACACTACTCATTGACTTCAATTGCCAAATAACGCGGGGATTCGTCGTCAAAGTATTCGTCTTCAACAGCACCGTCCCAGTTGCCTTCGAGCGGAATGAGTTTGAGCGTGTACTTTGACTTGGCCTTGAACTCGCCTACGTTGCCCTTGGACTTGTCGGCCATCTTGTCCTTGACCTTGCCGCGAGCAATGAGCGGATTGTAAACGCCCACGAGAACTTCCTTGGCATCGAGCTTGCCCGAAACCACCTTCTGGACCTTGTACTTAAATACATAGACATAGCTGTACAGGTCATTGCTAGGCATTTTACCCGGAATTTCGGTCAAGCGCCCTTCAATGGTGATCGGGTCGGCGGCGAACACGAATGCAGCCGCAAGAATCAGCGAGAATAAAATCTTTTTAATCATAAGCTTAAATTAGAAAAATTTACGAGGAGAAATGTAGTTATTGGTCAATGGTCATTAGTCATTGGTCATTAATTAATAGTCATGGTCAACGATTCGACGATGCTCTAAGGGGGCATTTCATAAGGTGTCATCCAAGATGTTCCGCAGTTATCTGCTACTTAATAAGACAACGGCATCCGTCATTTCGAACTTGCAAGGGGAAGAATGCATTATTTTCAAGCACACAATTCACCAAAACAATAAATTTTAACCTTAAAACCATCAATTTTTACTTTACACCGATTCATCAAAATCAAACTTTAAAGAAAAATTGTCAATTTTTACATTTTTTTGACTTTAAAAATCAAAAATTTCACCCAAAATTTCAAAAATTTTCACAAAGTCCGGTTTTCACCTCTTGCCACCACCTTAAAATACTCCTATATTTCAACCTATCTAAATTTTCATCTATTCTTTAAAAGACAGGATAAATTATGGCAAATAAGACCTTAAGTGGTGCCGAAGTGATTATCGAATGCCTCAAGCGTGAAGG
>CACYRP010000074.1 GCA_902776765.1 Fibrobacter succinogenes | reverse complement strand
CGGACCGCCGAATGACCATTTCAGCGTAAAAACATCGGTCATGCAGCCGAAAAACAGTTTTGGAAGGGCTTACGGATTGAGGATTTTTTGCTAGCCGGGCACAAGTGTACAGTTTAGCCCGACAGAGCCATTTTAAAATTTTTGTCAAGGAACTTATTCAAATTATTTCAAAATTTGAGCAATCGGCTCCAAGGTGTCGAGATTCACGAAGTCCACTTGCTTGCCGTAGGTGGCGATGAGGGCGCGGACTTCGGCGTTGCGCTCCGCTTCGGGGATTTTCGTGACCTTCGAATACAAAAGTTTCATCATGATTCTGTGTTTCAGGCTGAGTCCGGTGTAATCGATGGCGCCGCGAAGGTGGAAAATTTTACTTTCATCGTAATGCGATGCGGGAACCTGCTTTTTGAGGCAGCCCCTGATGTGGTTGACGTTTTCGGCATCGGTCGGGTCGGCGAGACCGACGGTCGCGACAAACAGTTCCTGACTTGCAGAGAGGCCGCAAACCGTTTTCTTAAGGCCCATGACACCGCCGGCGCAGAGGGCGCCCAGATAGACGATGCGGTCATAGCCGGCAACGCTTTTCACGTCTTTGAAAAAAACAGCCTTGAGCCCCGTGATTTCGGAGAGGCGTTCAGCATAGCGCTTTGTCGAGCCGTAGCAGCTACCGTAGATGATAATAGTGTTCATCCGATTATAATCCTTTCTTTGAGGCTTTATCACACCACGTCATATCCCGCATCAGACAAGACTTTCAGCGCTTTCTCGAAATTTTCGGCTTTCACAAGGATATAATCCGTATTGAATGTGGATACTGCAAAAATACCAATGTTATTTTCTGCGAGAATAGCTGATAGCTTTGAAAGAATGCCGATAAGAGAAAAATCAAGTACACCCTGAATACGGAATCCTCGCCATCCATCATCTCGTTCAATAGTATTTTGGGGTACATCATCTGTTTTGCATACGAGGGATATTTCTTCGTCGGTCTTGCCAAAGAAATAGAAATCCTTACCCGTATCGACATCACTAACGTCCGCTACTTTACAGACTGTTAGTTCGTGATCCAATTTCTTTATTACCATAAATTCAATCGTTTGTTAGAGTTTTACTTTCGTCGTCGACTATACTAAATACAAAAGATTTAGGACGTTCGCCTCCCCAAATTAACTCCAGGCCAGTAGCACCATGCAACAACAAGTCCAGCCACGCAGAATGCAAAGGCAAGACCGATGGTCAGGGCATACAACATCCAAATGTGGCCTGATACCATCTGATGCATAAAGTCTTTAATTCCATAGGCTTCGAATGCCTCGTCTAAAGCGAACAGGCAGCATACATGACCAATAGCTATAAGAAAGTGAAGCGCTGTTCCGAATCGTAATCTTTTCATGTTTTTTATCGCAGTTCGTTGATAGCCTTTTGCAAATTCGCGAGGAATTTCCCGGCGTGAGCCCCGTCCATTTGCGTGTGGTGAAACTGGAACGAAACCGGCAATTCATAGCGGAAAAACTTTCGCCTAAACCGCCCCCAAATCATAAACGGGTTGTTGAAAATGCCAGAATTCATGCCGACCGCGCCGTCGATTTCCGCATCGATGATGGCCGATGTACCGATGACCATGCTGTTCTCGGACAAGTCCCAATCCGTACAACTTTCTGCCACGATTTTTGTGTATTTGAGATAGTCGCGGTTGAATATCGTCAAATCTTCGGAATACGGGATGTCGCAAGAGCTGACTTCGCCTTCGTCGTTTTTCACGATTGTATTCACCGCAATTGAATCGTATTGCATAAGTTTCCCGTTTACCGGGAGCATGTAAAATTCCTTAACGTTTGCCGCGGCCTTGCCGATGCAGTAATCCATAAGCATGTTGAACTTCAAGCCGCGCTTTTTGCTCACCTTCACGAGTCTTGTGACGTTTAGCGATTTGAAAAATGTCACCATCGGATTTGGTGCTTGCATCCAAAACTCAAATGCTTTTGCTCGAGTTGTACTTTTCGGATCAATTTCTTTTGCCATAATGAACTTTGGTCACCTTAATAAATTTGCAGTCCGCCCCAAAACGGGGCAGACTATAGATATAGTTTATTCTACGGGGAACTGGATAACCGAGAGCCATTTTTCAGGGTCTTCTAGGTTCCAGGGCCCGTCGATGTAACTGGTGCGGGGCTTCCCTGCGATTTTGTAGCCCTTTTCTTCAATGTAGCGGAACGCTTCGATGAACGACTCATAGAAACGTTCATAAGGGCCAATGTGCTTCATGCAGAGGGCCTTGGGAACAGCCGGAATGCGCTTGAACTTGATAATGTCGCTGTCGGTCCCCATTTCTACAACTTGCTCGCAGTATTCGATATCGATGTCTGTCGGGGTGTATTCCTTGTTGTGCCCGACAGTAAAACAGTATTCGGGCTTGGGGCACTTGCAACCGAGGCGTTTCATTTCAGGGCCGATTTTTTCATAGCACATGGGGCCCAGCGCTTCGAAGTTGGGGATGATCTCCCGATGACTCGCCACGATGATTTCCGGCAGAGACTGGATGCTAAATTTATCCATTGAATTCATTTCCTTTAGAGAATTCTTCCAATTGAGCAGTTGGTCGCGGCGGGCGATCAAAAGTTTCAATTGCGTTTCCGTTTCCTTGATTTTCTCTTCCATCTGATGGATGCTCGGCGTGTGCGAATCGTCTTCGTACAGTTCCTTGATTTCGTCCAGCGAGAATCCGAGATTTTGCAATTCGCGGATGCTTTTCAACTTTTGCATCTGTTCGATACTGTAGTAACGGTAACCCGTCAGGTTGTCCACGTCTTGGGGCAATAGCAGACCTTTCTGTTCGTAGTGACGCAAGGTCTTTACGGTCACCTGCATCAGCTGCGAGAACTCTCCGATTTTGAGTTTTGTTTTGTAGTTTGTCATCGTACGATTTTGGTTAGGATTCGAATCTGCTAGAAATATAAGGCCTGCCCCAAGGGACGAGTCAAGGGGGTTTATATTTTTTCGAACGATACAGTTTGTTCTTTCAGTGATATTTTGCCAACTTTATAGCCGTATTCCGGCAATTCTTTTTTATACGTCAAAAAGGAGTGATCTATTGGAATACCCGCGATGTCTTCAATTTGCTTGAACGTCAGTTTGAAACATTCTTCGCCATTCTTCGATATCCAAACCCACAAATTGTTGAACTTGCTCATGAGCAATCTACTCCTTTTTATGCTCATGCACAAATATATACTATTTCAAAAAAATTTCTGTCACGCCCTCTCATAAAACGCAATTTTGTCTTTTTATCGGTCCCGGATTTAAATCGACTGTACAAAACTTTTCTAAGCCCAATCGCTTGTTCACCCAAACAAAATAAAGTATATTGAGGTGGGTTTTATAGAAGAGTTTTTCAAGCGTAGATAATATGGTGTTGCGTACTAGTTTCGTCAAGGCGGCCGCTATCGGGCTTGCCGTAGCCTGCACTTCTTTGTTCGCAAAGGCCACCGACACGCCGAATCAGTATCAGCAGGATGAGTGGTCTCCCGAATATGGTAGTAGCACCTGGATGTACGAGAACTCGGCAGGATTATTTGAAACGGGTCCGCTCGACGACTACCGCGCCGCTAAGCGTCTTTTCTTGAATCGTCAGTTCTTGGATGCGGCTTACGCCTTTGGTGAAATCCAAACGAAGTACCCAACATTTCGCCTTGTGGACCAGGCTGCTTTCTACGAGGCAAAGTCCTTTGAAAACCTCCGTATGCACAAGGCGGCTAGGGAAATTTACCGAGATGCCATCAAGCGCTATCCGCAGAGTGACCAACTTGCCAAGTATCACTTCCAGTTGACGAACATCGACTATAAGGAAGGCAAATACACGGAAGCTTTGAACAAGTACCAGATTTTCGCCCAGAAGTTCGGCAAAAGCGATGCGAAGGCTGACGCAGACTACATTGCCGGTCAGATCAAGTTCGAACAGGGTCTCTATCAGGAATCCATTGACCTGCACGCTTCCATCCTTCCTGGTAATGCGAACTACCTCTACGCCCGCTATACCATGGGTATCGCTTACAGCCGTCTCTACAAATTCGACGAAGCCGAAAACTGCTTCCGCGCTATTACGGAACAGCCGATTTTCAACAAATCCGAACGCGACATCCAAAATGCCGCCAAGGTCAAGCTCGGCCACATCATCTTCTCTGCCGAAAAGCCGGACATTGCAGCTGCCGCTCGGATGTATGGCCTGGTGCAGAAGGATTCTCCGGTGTTCGACGAAGCGATGCTTGGTATTGCATGGTGCTTCCTCAAAGTCCATAAGCCGGATGAAGCTATCAAGTATGCCAAGTGGATTATCTCTAACCTTCCGGAGTCTTTCTCCGTGCCCGAAGCTTATCTCGTGGTCGGTTACGGCTACTTCATGAAGAAAGATTACAAGAACGCTTTCGACGCCTTGATTCAGACTGAAAAGCTCACGGAACAGCCGTTTGTGTCCGTAGCTTCTCGTGATAGCGCTCGTCTGACTTATGATGCAATGCAGAGCCAGCTCGACTCCGTCCAAGTTTTTGCCTTGGATCTTGCAAACCAGTTACCGACGCCGCGTGTGGAAAGCAAGCGTAAAGCATTTCGCTCGACTTTCGACAAGGTTTACAAGGTTATTGAAGATTACGCAACGTTTATGCAGAGGGTAATCGAGAGTGATCGCTTTGAATCTAACCGCAAGCGTATTTTGGATGATGCAGGCTTTACATTGAGTCCTCCTCGAGTACATCCTGGGCCTATGCGTTCCTATAATAAGCCCGATTTTGATTACAGTGAATTAGAAGATGATTTGTAGCGTATGGAATTTTAAGGGATTAAAAGAAATCGATTTTAAAAGTGGTTTGCAAAATGCAAAAAAGAAAAACCGACTTAGTCGGGCTGGATATTTCACAACACATTACATATCCGTTTTTTTCTATCACAAACACTATCTTATTGACTAAAATTTCAGAAAAACATATATTGGTGAAAAGTATTTCACCATTCGGAGGCGTCCATGACAACAAAAAAAGACATCAATTCGTACAGATTGACTGATCTAGACGAACCTTCCGATGAAATGCTTGCTCAAATAATGAGTGAAGCCGCCGAGGACGCTCGCAAAGCAAACGCCAAGGCAACAAAGCATTTTTTCGATGAATTAAAAAAAGCAGCACTCGCAATCCACTAAAATGACTACGGAAACAACACAACATCGCCCCGTACTCATAATTGTTGCAGGGCCTAATGGTTCGGGCAAAACAACCATAACTTCTAAAATTCTTCGGCACGAATGGCTGGAGAATGCAGTTTACATCAATCCCGATAATGTAGCCCAAGAAAAATTTGGAAACTGGAACTCACCTGAAGCGGTGCTTAAAGCAGCTCAATTTTGCGACGAATGGCGAGAACACTGTTTAAAAGAACGACAGAACATAATTTTTGAAAGCGTTTTTTCTTCGGAACAAAAAATAAATTTTGTTCAAAAAGCAAAGCAACAAGGATATTTCATTCGTATTTTCTTTGTCGCTACAAACCATCCATCTATCAATGCTTCAAGAATAGCAAATAGAGTTATATGCGGTGGTCACGATGTTCCCATTTCAAAAATCATCTCAAGATATCAAAAGTCAATTTTGAATTGCAAACGTATAGCATCTACAATCGACCGCTTATATGTTTATGACAACTCCATTGACGGATCTGATGCTAGTTTACTTTTTCGATTATCAGATGGGAAGCTTATCAAAAAATACATAGAAAACATCCCGGAATGGGCTAAAGCGATTCTACAATAAGAACTTAATCCTCCTACTAGCCTCTCAAGAATTAAATTATATTTTTCGGCAATTATGATTTTACTCGTCGCCGAAAAACCTTCTGTTGCCAATCAGCATTACAAGCCGATGCTGGAGCGTATTGAGGGTGAAAAGTTTACGCAAGGCGACGGGTGCCTAATCGGCAAGAACCATTGCATCACTTGGTGCGTGGGTCATTTGATTACGCTTGCGCCGTTGGATGCCTACCCCGGTTTCGAGGGCGGTTGGCGGCTTTCGAACTTGCCACTTTTGCCCGAAAAATTCAAGTTGATGGAAATCGAGAGCACGCGAAAGCAACTAGCGGTTGTGCGTGACATGATGGCAAGAGCGGACGTTCTTGTGAACGGCGCGGACGCGGGTCGTGAAGGTAATTTGATTTTCGACTTGATTCTCGACTACACGCCGGACTTTCGCAAAAAGCAAATTAAGCGCTTGTGGGTGAACAGCTATGTGGCGAAAGATTTGGACAAGGCTTGGAAGAATCTGGAAGACGCGACAGAGCGTTTGAATTTGAGCTATGCGGCAAGGCTCCGCCAGCGTGCCGACTGGATGGTCGGGCTGAACGCAACTCGTGCATACACGCTCACAGCCGGGCGCGGAAAGATGATTTCTGTGGGGCGCGTGCAGACACCGACGCTGAACTTGGTCGTGGAACGCGATGCAATTGTTGAGCAGTTCAAGGAACTGTTTTATTACAGCGTTGTGGGAACGTGGAAAGGGTTCCAGGCGCAATTATTAGACGATAGACGTGGTTCGGCAGGCTCACCAACCTTGACGAAAGACGAAAGGGGACAACGTCATCCTGAACAACGTGAAGGATCCAGTGAAGTAATAAAAGGCGATGCAGGTACGGCATCCGGCACGACAGCAGAGGCGAAAGTCGCGACAGAGGCGAAGGTCGCGGCAGACAAGCAAAGCAATTTAAAAGTTGCGATTTTCGAGAAGGAAGAGCCTGCGCAGGCTGTTATAGACAAATGTTCGCCGCCGGAAGAAGCGACGATTGCAAAGGTTGACATCCAGCAGAAAAAGCAGTTCCCGCAAAAGCCTTTTGACTTGACGGAACTGCAAAAAGAGGGCAACAAGCGTTTTAAATACAGCGCCCAGCAAGTTCTCGACTGCGCACAAAACTTGTACGAAAAGAAGTTGCTCACCTACCCGCGTACGGACTCGCAATATTTGCCGGATACGATGCAGCAAGAGGCTTACACGCTTGCACAAAGGCTTGCCACGCCGCAAGAAAAATCCGTCATGCGCGACGGCAATGAGAACTTTGTCTTCATCAACTCCAGTAAAGTCACAGACCACTTTGCCATCATCCCCACAGGAGAAGAACCGCAAAATCTCCCTGAGATGGAAGAGAACATCTACAAGCTCGCAAAAGAACGCTTTGTACAGGCATGGCTTAAGCCGTATGTCTGGAGCGAAATGGAGGTGCTTCTTGAGAGGAGAGACAGCAACGTCATCCTGAGTGATAACGAAGGATCCAGTGACAGTCAAGGAGATTCCGGCTCGGCCCTTCGACTAGGCTCAGAGGCCTTAGATATTTTCCGTTTGAAGTTGAAGCGGAATGAGGATTTGGGCTTCCGGACGCTCGCAAAAGAGACGAAAGACGAAAGACGAAAGACGAAAGGAAAGAAAAACGACAACGACACGGCGGTTGATGGCAAGGGTGATAGCGACGACATCACGAATATCGTTGAGACGTTCCCGGAATGGAATCTCGGGGACCACGCACCGTTTGACAGCCTAGAACTGCAAAAGAAAAAGAAGAGCAAGCCCAAGTACTTCACCGAAGCGACGCTTCTTGCCGCCATGAAAACGGCGGGCAAGCAAATCGAAAACGAAGAACTTGCCGAAGCGATGAAAGAACGCGGTCTCGGAACTCCAGCCACGCAAGCAGGCATCATCGAAACGCTCAAAAAACGCGGATTCATTGAAGCGCAAAAAAATTACCTTGTCAGTACCCAACGCGGGCGCGAAGTCATCGCGCTCATGGACGAAAAAGTCAAATCGCCCGAAATGACCGGTGAATGGGAATTCAAGCTTTCGCAAGTCGAAAAAGGCAAACTCACGCCGATTGAATTCCGCGACGGCATCGTGAATTACGTCAAGGAACTCTTCGAACATTTGCACCAAAAATATGCAAGCCAGTTCGAACGCGAAACCGTCACCGACGCCATTCCTTGCCCGAAATGTTCCAGTCCGCTGGAAATTGCGCCGTGGGGCTATGTCTGCAAAAACGAAGAATGCGGCTTCAAGGCAGGCCACACGATTGCCGGCCGCACACTGAGCCACGCCGAAATGGCGACACTCCTCAAAACAGGCAAGTCCGATTTGCTCAGCGGTTTCAAGAGCAAAAAAGGAACGACATTCAGCGCCACGCTCACATTAGGCGATGACGGCAACATCGGCTTTGAATTCTCCGACGACGCACGCGCCAAAACGCCGACCAATTACAAGTGCCCCAAGTGCGGCAAAACATTGCTCGATTCCGGCAACCGCCTTGTCTGCGAAGGGAGTGACGTTATCACTTCGAACAACGAAAATGGTGACCCCACACTCACACCAGACACCGCCCCGACTTGCGATTTCGTCTTTTACAAGACCATCGCAGGGCACGTCATGAGCGACGAAGAAATTGCGGAACTTTTCAACAACGGCACGACGCAAATCATCAGCGGATTCTTGACAAAGAAAGGCACAACTTTCAACGCAAAAGTCGTCTGGGACAAGGATTTCAAGGCGACATTCGCGTTCGAGAACGACGGTCATTTCCACGGCACCGAAACCAAGTTCAACTGCCCGCTCTGCAAAAAGAAACTTGAAGAAAACAAGAACGCCATTTTCTGCCCGGCTTGCAACTTTACCTTGTTCAAATCTGTTGCAGGCAAAAAGCTCCGCGTAGCAGACATCAAGGCACTCCTCACCGGTGGCAAAACTGAACTATTAACCGGATTCAAAAGCAAGAAAGGGACGGAATTCGACGCTTATCTAAAGCTCGGTGAAGACGGTCGCACGAATTTTGAATTTGTCCATAGAGACCTTCCCTGCCCTATATGCGGCGACCAGCTGCGATTCCGTAGCGGCACGACCACGCAAACGCCAAACGGCGAAGTGCAAACACTTGCCGCCTACGTGTGCATGAACCCCGCCTGCAATTACGGGATTCCCAAAACATTCTTCAAGCGTGAATTTTCTGACGAAGAAGTCGAAACGCTCCTCAAGAACAAATCCACGCCGATCCTTGAACCGTTCAAGAAGAACGACACGACATTCAGGGCAGCGCTAGAACTCCGCGAAGGCGGCAAGATTGCGTTCAACAAGTTGACTGTGGAAGTGATTTCCAAAAAATAGGGAGATTCCCGCTCGGAGGCGGGAATGACAAACAAGAAAATCAAGCGAGAGGCCACTCGTGGACTCGCATTTGATTTCCGCAGCAATCACGCACGAAGTGCTATGACGATGCAAAGCCTACCACATCTATAGGTTAAACCAGAATTGGGGACAATTCCTTTGGAATCGCTCCCACATTTTACTATCTTTGCACTCGATGAGCGAAAATTACAAATACGGATTTGTCACTGATATTGAAAACGAAGCCTTCGAAAAAGGTCTTAACGAGGATATCATCCGCAGGGCGTCAGCGCTCCGTGGCGAACCGCAGTTCATGCTTGATTTCCGCTTGAGAGCCTACGAAAAGCTCAAGACGATGGAACAGCCCAACTGGGGCGAGCTCCACTTCAATCCTGTTGACTTGCAGGACATCGTCTATTACTCCGCTCCGAAGACCAAGAAGAGCCACGAAAAGATCGAAGACGTGGACCCGGAACTCTTGGCGACTTTCGAAAAGCTCGGCATCCCGCTGGACGAACAGAAGCGTCTCGCAAATGTAGCCGTCGATGCCGTGTTCGACTCCGTCAGTATTTACACGAGCCACAAGAAGAAGCTCATGGAAATGGGCATCATCTTCTGCTCCATCAGCGACGCCATCAAGGAATACCCAGAACTCATCGAAGAATATCTCGGTAGCGTGGTCCCGGCTGGCGACAACTACTTTGCGGCCCTCAACAGCGCCGTCTTTGGCGACGGAAGCTTCGTCTATATTCCGCCTGGAGTCAAGTGCCCCATGGACCTTTCCACCTACTTCCGCATCAACAACAAGGAAGCAGGCCAGTTCGAACGCACATTGATTATCGCCGACGACGAAGCCAGCGTAAGCTACCTGGAAGGCTGCACCGCGCCGGAATTCTCAAGCAAGCAGTTGCACAGCGCTATCGTGGAACTCGTGGCCAAGGAAAACGCAAGCATCAAGTATTCCACCGTGCAAAACTGGTACGCAGGCGACCGCGAAACGGGAGCCGGCGGTGTCTATAACTTTGTTACAAAGCGCGGCAAGTGTGCCGGCAAGAACAGCCGCATCAGCTGGACGCAAGTCGAAACGGGTTCCGCCATCACGTGGAAGTACCCAAGCTGCATTTTGCAGGGCGACAATTCTGTGGGCGAATTCTACAGCGTGGCCCTCACGAACGGCCACATGCAGGCCGACACCGGCACGAAGATGATCCACATTGGCAAGAACACCAAGAGCACGATCATTTCGAAGGGCATCAGCGCCGACTGCTCCAGCAACGCCTACCGTGGCGAAGTGAGCATCCGCAAGTCCGCTACAGGCGCCCGCAACTACACCCAGTGCGACAGCATGCTCGTTGGCACCAAGAGCGCCGCCCACACGTTCCCCTACATCACCGTTGCAAACGCAAGCGCCCAGACCGAACACGAAGCAACGACCAGCCGTATCAGCGAAGATCAGTTGTTCTACTTCGAAAGTCGCGGTATCAAGCGCGAAGATGCCATACAAGCTATGGTAGGTGGATTCTGCAAGGACGTATTCAAAGAATTGCCTGGAGAGTTCGCCACCGAAGCCCGCCAACTGTTGACTTTAAAACTCGAACATAGCGTTGGCTAATAATCTTAACCATCACAGACCCAAAGACCTAGATCGTTGTAAAAAATAAAGAAGCGTGTTGTTCAAACCTACTCAACACGCTTTTTTTGCATCCATTAGTTATTTCAAAATCACAAAACTGGAACTTAAAGTTCCAGTTCGATTTTCAGTCGGAAAATCACTTTCCCCGATTTCCTCGAAACTGTTGACTTTTTTCAAAAAAAGGAAAGGGCCGGAAATTTTAGTTTCCGACCCTTATTGGTGTATATGGAGTACTTTATATATAGCATTTTTTACATAACAAAGTGTCAAATAATCCCTTTTTTTAACAAAAAAATATTATCACATACAAACATTGTTCTTACATTCTTATAAACTTCTCAACGAATAAACAAATTATTCACCATATATAAAAAATCCTCTACAAAATAGTAGAGGAACACTCTTAGTCAAAACAAAGTTTTCAGCTTTTACGACACACTCACGAATCAGACAACTTAGCGAGCAACAATTTGACGTCTGACTTGTTCGGACAAATCTGCACTACCCATTGCGGCAATGCATTTTAGAGCAAATTCTTCTGCCGAACCCGGGCCGCGACTCGTAATGATGTTACCGTCAACAACTACACGTTCATCTGTAAATTCACGGCATACAAGTTCAGCTTCGCATCCAGGGTAGCAAGTTGCCTTACGATCTACGAGGATTCTAGCCTTGCTGAGGACTGTCGGAGCAGCACAAATGGCAAGGACCCACTTGTTATCGTCATTCAAGCAGCAAACGGTATTTTCAACAGCGGCACTTGCCTTGAGATTCTGCACGCCAACACCGCCACCCGGCAAGAAAACAGCATCGAAATCGGTCGGTTCAAGTTTATTCAAAGCAACATCGGACTGGATTTTGAGCCCATGAAGGCCATCGACAATATCTGCTCCCGAAACAGAAGCGACAGTCACCTTAAAACCGGCACGACGCCATAAATCTACAGGAACCACGAATTCCGTTTCTTCAAAACCATCTGCGAGCAAAACAAGAATCTGCATAAAACCTCCGATAAGTTACTTAATTATTATAGCTTTTTTTTCGTTTTCATCTACAAATTTTCATAAAAAAATTATCATAAAGGCGGTATTGTAAACAAAAAACGTCGGTCACAACGTTCTGCCACGATGAATAATAAAAGAAACAATAGATTCTCTTACGGAGAATGATGAACCGTCCGCAGTTTTATAAGAAAATTCTATATTTGCAGCATGAATTTTAAAGATAGAATCATCCGTGCGACAGGCAAAAAGACGCCTTTCCGCCTTATTGTGGTCGATTTAACAGAGACCATGAATGATATCGGTCGCCACCACGACGCCAAGGGCTTTGCCCTCAAGTTGCTTGCCGAAAATTCCATCGCAAGCATTTTTTTGAGCGCAGGCCTCAAATTTGCAGGAACCGTTTCTTACGTGACCTCCTTCGGCGGCGAAATTACAAAGATTCAAACAGATTCTACGCCCATGGGCCTTGTCCGCGCCATGATTCCGCAGGCAGAACTCCAAGCTATCGGAGCAAACGAACCAGCGCTCGTCCCACAGCATGTAAGTGTTGTCAAGTTAAACGAACTGGGCAAGCGAGTTCACGAAAGCATTATCGAAGCGCCCTCCGTTTCGACAGGCCAAAACCTCGCCACTTACCTATTGCAGTCCGAACAAATCCGTTCTGCCGTGGGTATTGAAGCGCAATTCAACAAGCAAGACCCGAGCAAGCTCGACTATGCCGCCGGTTTCTACATCGAAGCATTCCCGGACCTCGAAGACAAGGACATCAACCTGATCGAAGTCATCGTGCAGAATCTCCCGAAGTTCTGCGACATGTATAAGGCAGACAAGGGATTTGACCTCGACGAGCTTTTGGACCAGCTCCGCGGCCCCTACGATATCGAAGTAGTGCGCGAAATCGACCCGAAGCCCTACTGCCCGTGCAGCAAGGACCGCATGCTCGCGACACTTGCAACGCTCCCGCTCAAGGACTTGCAAGAACTTAGCAGCGAGAACAAGGACTTGAACGTTGTCTGCGACTTCTGCCGCACAAACTACACGATAACGCCCGCGGACATGCAGGAGATTATAAAAGAAAGAGGTAATAGGTAACAGGTGTTAGGCTTTAGGATTTATAATCGCGGTTTCGCCCTATCCCGCAAACAAAAACTTTCCTAAAGATCCCTAACCCTAAAACCTACAACCTAATTCCTACCCCCTAAAACCTACAACCTAACACCTAAAATCATGTTTACTAAGCAATGTGTTGTCACTCTTGACCTGGAAGGCGTCCTTGCGCCAGAAATCTGGATTGCCGTCGCCGAAAAGACGGGCATCAAGGACCTCCGCCTCACCACTCGCGACATTCCCGACTACGATGTGCTCATGAAGGGCCGCATCAAGATTCTCGAACGCGAAAACATCAAGCTCTCTGACATCCAGAACGTTATTGCAAATCTCGGACTCCTCGAAGGCGCCCGCGACTTCATGGACACGCTCCGCGACGAAGCCCAGGTAATTATTCTCTCGGATACGTTCCAGGAATTTGCCTACCCCATCATGAAGAACCTCGGATTCCCGACGATTTTCTGCCACAACCTGGTGGTCGAAAACGACATGATCAAGGGCTACCACTTACGCATGAGCGACCAGAAGACGAAGGTCGTAAAGCACTTGCAGGAACTCAACTTCAAGGTATTCGCCTCGGGCGATTCCTTCAACGATACGGGAATGCTCAAGCAGGCCGACAAGGGCTGCTTCTTCTGCGCACCGGATTCCATCGTAGCCCAGTTCCCGCAGCTCGAAGCCACGAAGACTTACGCAGAACTTTTGGACAAATTCCACAAGTTCCAGGAATCCTTATAAATTAGTAGACAGTAGGACAAATGCGTAAACCGAGAGTCGCGCAAAAACTTATTTTGGCATGACCGAGGTTAGCATTTGGTAAATGAGCGTAGCGAATTTACAAGTCGGAAGTAGACAGAAAGCTATTTATACACAAAAAAGCCTCGCGATTGCGAGGCCTTTCTGTTAATGACTAACAATTACTTCAAGTTAGGTGTTTCCCAATCAATCCATTCGGACTTCTTGAAGCTGATGGTCTGCGTATTCTTGGAGTAATCAATCTTACCCGTCTTAGCATCCTTGCCGAGCAAGAACTTGTTCATAAAGTCCTTGACTTCGTCGAACTGTCCGTTCGGAAGCTGGCAGTGACCGTGACCGCCTTCCTGGCTGTAGGTGTAATTTTCCGTTGCACCGAGAGCGTCATAAACTTCCTTAGAAGCTTGTCCGCAATAGTTCGACGGAACTTCACCCAACCATTCCTGGCCGGCATTGTCGAGAATGAGGAGCGCACGCGGTGCAACCATGGCCACCAACATGTGCTGGTCGAACGGGAGCGTATTTTCCCTGCCATCGTAGCTCTTGAAGCTAGAAATCATCCACTTGCCTTCGGTACCGGCACTAGCAAGGCCCTGCACAAACTGCTTGCCCTTCTGCTTGTTGACCTGAGCGCCAACGCGCCAGAGCGATGCGCCACCGGAACCGGATTCCTGCGGAATCGTAAGTGCGATACGTTCATCGAATGCACCCACGGCAAGAGTACCCTTGCCCCAGCG
>CACYRP010000073.1 GCA_902776765.1 Fibrobacter succinogenes | reverse complement strand
CGGAAGTTTTTGAAGGTACGGGTATTGAAATTCGCGGCGGTTTCCATCCGGTGATTGTCGCGGTGAACCCCGATTTGAATTTTGTCCCGAACGATGTGACGCTCTCGCCGGATGGAACGCGATTGATGCTCATTACGGGCCCGAACATGGCCGGTAAATCGACGTACTTGCGCCAGACGGGGCTCATTGTGCTTATGGCGCAGATTGGTTGCTTTGTGCCAGCCGAAAGTGCCCGCATTGGCGTGGTGGACCGCATCTTTACGCGTGTGGGGGCGAGCGACCGCTTGAGCCGTGGCCTCAGTACGTTCATGGTGGAGATGATTGAAACGGCGAACATCCTCCGCAATGCGACGCCGCATAGCCTTGTGCTGCTCGATGAAATCGGTCGCGGAACGAGCACGTTTGACGGCCTCTCGATTGCTTGGGCGATTGTCGAAACGCTCCACAGCGAGCCCGCTCGCATGGCGCTCACCCTTTTTGCAACGCACTATCACGAATTGACTGGCCTTGTGGAATCGCTGGAACATGCCGGAAACTTCCAGGTGGCCGTGCAGGAAAAAGGCGACAAGCTTACGTTCTTGCACAAGATTCTCGAAGGCGCTTGCGATTCGAGCTATGGCATTCACGTGGCCGAGATGGCGGGGCTCCCACCTAACGTGGTGCGCCGAGCTCGCAAGATTTTGTTGCGTTTGGAAAAGCAGAAGATTGACCCCAGCGACGAGGCACAAAACAAGAAAATCAAGGCGCAGCCGCAGATGGACTTGTTTGCACCGCCGGACGAAAACACGCTCTTGCTCAAGGACGAAATCCGCAGGCTCAAGCCCGAGGAAATGACCCCGATGCAAGCGCTGCAGCGCCTCATGGACCTGAAGGAAAATTACGGGAAATAGAATAGGTTTTAGGTAATAGGTGTTAGGTATTAGGTTTATAAAAGTGGCTTCGCCGACCTTTGCCTAACAAAATTGCTAATTATTACCTACAACCTATAGCCTACCACCTAACTCCTAACAATGATCGATTTCGCGGCTTTAATGAATTTTGCTTTTGAGAATCGGCTCTACGAGTCCGAGGTTCACGGCATTGAGCATTGGCATCAGGTGGAATACAACGGAATGCTGCTTGCCCAAAAGACGGGAGCCGACATTGACGTGGTGAGGTTGTTTGCAATTTTCCATGATTCGCAGCGCTTGGATGATGCGTACGACCGCGAACATGGCGCACGTGGTGCGGAATTTGCTAAGCGTTGTCGCAAAGAAAAACTCTTTGAACTGGACGACGAGCGCTTTGGCTGGCTCTATGATGCTTGCTGCCTCCACACAATCCAGCCGCGCACGGGGATTGTTACGATTGATACCTGCTTTGATGCGGACCGTCTTGACTTGGGGCGTGTCGGTTTCCCGCTGAATCCGGCGAAGATGGCGACGGACTGGGGCGCAAAAATAGCCCAAATGTCATTGACATCGGGCTTTTCAGTTTTTCACATGCGCGAGTGGATTCGTTCGCTTGTGTTGTGATGTCATCCCGGACTTGTTCCGGGGCGGCATCACCTTACACAGTCTTATTTGCTTTTATTCCGCGATGGCTTGGAACGTGCAGCTGATTTCTACAGCGACGTTCTTCGGGAGCGTGGAAACGCCAACAGCGGTGCGGGCGTGTTTGCCGTTTTCGCCAAGAATCTGCACGGCGAGTTCGCTGGCGCCATTCAGCACAATCGGCTGGTCGTGGAATTCATTTGCGGATTGCACGAATCCCTGAATTTGCACAAGGCGGAGCGTTTCGCCGGCTTTCAACTGCGTGAGGGCTGCGGCAATGTTGTTCAAGAAGCAAATCTGTGCGGCTTCCTTGGCCTTTTCAACGGAAATGTCGTTCGGGACCGTGCCTGTAAAAGCGGAAAAGTCGCCCTTCACGGAGGGCAATTGGCCAGAAACGATAATAGTGTCGCCAAAGCGCGTCGCCGGAACATATGCGGCAACCGGGGCGGGGCAGGCGGGGAGCGTGAGGCCCAATTCTTGGAATTTAGAGACAATTTGACTCATGTAATCTCCTTGTTTTGCGACATTAATATACAATAATTGAGGTGCGTTTGGGGCGGCGCGATCTTGTTAATTGCTATAAAAAAAATTTTAGGGATCCGTTATATTCTAAGGCTATTGGTGGCGTTTATAAAAAGAGATGCCCCGTTTAGGCGGGGCATGACACTGATGCTTGGCGGGCATCTCGAATTGTAACTGGATCCTTCGTCCCTTGGGGACTCAGGATGACATTCTAAGTTCTAAGCTCTAAGTTCTGCCAACTGCGGCTTAGCCGCGTCACTTCTTCTCGACGAGTTCCATGGCGAGTTTCTTCATTCCGTTGAAGTCCCACTTGCCGCTTCCGAGCTTCGGAATGGCTTCGACGCAGAACACGGAACCCGGCTGCATGAGCGGCGGAATGCCCGACTTGCGGAGGCTTCTCTGGATTTCTTCGGGGTCCAGGCTAGCGTCACCCTTGACGAGGAGCACAATGCGTTCGCCCTTGACGGAGTCCGGCACGGCGGTAATGGCGAATTCGTGTTCGCCCATGATGCCCGTTTCTGCAATGCGGAGTTCCACGGCAGTAAGCGAAATCATTTCGCCACCGAGCTTTGCAAAGCGGCTGTAGCGGCCGAGAATCTTGACAAAGCCGTCTTCTGTGATGGTGCACTTGTCGCCAGTCTTATACCAGCGGCGTCCTTCGGCTTCAAAAATGACGGCGTCGGTTTTTGCTTCATCGCGGAGGTAGCCCTTCATGACTTGCGGACCCGTGATGGCGAGCATGCCTTCTTCGCCTGGGGCAAGGAACTGGTTCGTTTCCGGATCGATGATGGCGCCTGTAGAACCTGGGACAACCATGCCGATGCTCGAAGGATCGCTGCACTTTTCCATCGTCAAGAAGTCGTCGAGCAATACGTTTGGGGCGTTGAGCGTGGCAAGCGGCGTGAGTTCCGTGCAACCGTAACCTTCGTAAATGTCCTTGCCGAACTTGAGCTTGAAGGTCTCGCGCATTTCGGGGCGGAGCTTTTCGGCACCGGCAATCACGTAGCGCAAAGAGTCAAGGCACATGGGGTGTACCCAGCGGTTGATGGCGATGGCGCGGAGGAACGTCGGGGTGCCCATGAGAATAGTAGCCTTGTATTCGGCGCACACACGGGCAAGTGTTTTGATGTCGGTCGGGTCGGGGCAGAGTACCATCGGAACGCCGTCGAGGAGAGGCATCATGAACGTCATTGTAAAGCCGAATGAATGGAACAGTGGGAGGAGCGATGTCATCACGTCGGTGCGGCAAAGCCTGATGACGTGGTCTCCTTGCTGGGCGTTGGAAATCACGTTCTTGTGTGTGAGTTCCACACCCTTCGGAGTGCCTTCGGAACCCGAGCTGAACAAGATAACGGCGTCATCGTTCAATTTGGCTGTCGTGAACCAAAGATCTCTTAAAAGCTTTTTGGGGAACGCAAAGACGATGATTGCATCGAGTATACGGCTGAATGTGTTGATCTTCTGTTCTTCTTCGTCGATGTAGAACATTTGGCACTTTTCGGCGAGCTGCTTAAAGTCCGCGTTCTTGCCACAGAGCTTATCGAAGAAGGCGCGGGACGTGACGATTGTCGAAAGTTCAGCTTTGTCGATGCAACCGATGAGCGTATCGACAGGCGAGGTGTAGTTCAGGTTGACGGTCGTTTTTCCGCAGCCGAGAATGGACATGATACCAAGGGCGGCGTCGCGGCTTGTGGGGAGCATGAAGCCAACATTTTGGTCGTTCTTGGTGAGCGACTTGATCTTTTTACCGAAGTGGTGACAAAGGCGGATCATCTCGTAGCCGTTTACGTGGCGGCCGGCCGGGTCGATCAAAATCGGGCGGGAACGGCGCTTACGCATGGCGCGGTACCAGAGCGGGATGATGCTTGCGGAATGGTCCATTGCCATGTTCCAGATATCCGTGCCCAAGTTCTGCAAGTCCTTGCGTATGATGTTCTCGGGCGTGGAGGCGGGCATGGCCTTGCCAAAGCCTACGCTGATGACGCGGTTGAAGTACTGCGGACGGTTCACGCATTCGGAGGCGTGGCTATAGCGGCTGCCCCAAAGACCTTGTATGTAGAACGGAACAATCTGGGCATCGGTGCCTTCAATAGCCTTTGTGTAATCGAGCGAGAATTTGGAAACAAAGGGAGTCTTGGAAACTTCGCCTTCGGGGAAGATGACGACCGCTTCACCGTTCAATAGCGCTTCGTGGATTTTTTCCATGGCTTCGCTGGGGTCGCGGCGGTTGATGTTGATGATGCTCTTGCCGTGGGCGAACCAGCGCAAGTACCAGTCGGCAAAGGTATTGCGGTTGCTGGCGATGAGGAGCTGGCGGGGGCTTGCCATCTGGAGTACAGCCCAGTCAATAAAACTGTAGTGCGGGCCCACCAAAAGGAGCGGTCCAGATTCGGGGAGGTTCTGGACACCGTGAACCTTGACCTTGTAGCGGAACACGAACGAGAATGCGAAGCGAAGCCCAGCGCGCAGTAGCGTCATCGGGGTACGCTTGAGCGTGAACACGAACGTGAGCGCAAGAATCACGGCGAGGAAGAACATCTGCTTGTGGAGGCTCAGTTCCGTCATGAGGAAGAGAATGACCTGGAAGGCAAGCAAGATGAAAAGGAAGCTCATCTGGATCATGAACGAGACGGCGTGGATGCGGCCCGAGGTGTCGGGACGCGTGACGTTCTGGATGACCGTGCGGAGAATCACGAATGCGGAACCTGCCCAGAAGGCGATGAAGGCGTAGAGGAATGCAAGGACGTACTGGTTATTGATGAACGGCGTCACAACCATCGTAATGGAGGAGGCGATGGCAGCAAGTGGGATAAGGCCTGTTTCAACAAAGTTTTTGGAGGACTTCGCAGCGCTGATTGCTCCGGCCACGTAACCAATACCTGTAAAGATGAACGTCCACTGGAAAAGCGTTGTGCTTTGTGTACCCGTCATGTTCTGTGAAATCATGATGAGAAACTGCGTCACGCTCCAGAATGCGGCAATGCCAAGCATCGAGAGCCTGAGCATCGGGTTTGACCAAGTGGAAGAAAAGTTGCGCATGGGGGAGCGGAGCTTCACGAACTTGTTCTGCTTGCAGATGCGGATGCAGAACGAAGAAATCGCGGCAACAAGGCCTACCGCCGAAAGGATAAAGGGGAGGAGTGTGTAGCTGATGCTTGAACTATCGTTGGGGCTGTAATCAAATGTCAGGAATGAAATGGCCGTGATGCCGGTTGCCATGAAAATCAGGTGCTTGGCGTTGATCTTCACCAGGTCGTTTCCGTCGGTGATTTCTTTCATGAGGCCGATTTTCGCAGGGCTGAAAATGGCGAGGAAGATGCCGTAGAGGAACAACAGTGCGAATGCGCCAAAGTCGAGCCTGTCACCAAAGAAAAATGCGATAAGCAAAACGGAGATGGCCATGCCGATGGAGGTCCAGCCCATGACCTTGCTCTTGGGGAAGCGGCCTGCGAAATAACTTGCCACATGCATCATGATGATGCTCGGCGAGAACATGGCGAACTGGAGGAGTAAGCTCAACCAGAAGAATCGTGTACCTTCGGAGTTGAAGGTTATCCAGCGTTGGAAATGGATGAATAACCCCAGTTGCATGAATGAACTTAAAAAGACTGCAATAAAATAGGGGAGCTCGCCTGGGCGCTTGGTTTGTTTCATATCGGTTTAATAAAAAGTTAAGAAAAATGTTGGGGTAAATATAGCAAAAGTCCCCGCCTATATAGAACAGAAAAAGCCTGCACGGAGCAGGCTTAAAATTATATGTTTCGATATTTTAACCTTTGCGGGCGGCTACTTTCTAGTAACTCTTAGCTAGTAACTAAGAACTATTTTTTCTTAAACACCTTGTAGAAGCAGAATGCGCAAAGGCCTGTGATGGCGCCCCAGGCGCAAATCATGAAAACGAGTCCACCCGTTGTAAATTCTGCGTTCATTTTAAGCCTCCTTATCCATGTTTTCGTCGGAGTTTCCGATTTCCATCTTTTTGATTTTCTTGCTGCGGCCTTTTTCTGCCGGGCCTCCCTTGCGCCAAGCATAAGCGATTGCCAAGTTCAAGAGCAGGAACAGGATGAATAGGAATCCGCGGAATGCCCAAGTAAATCCGATTTTCGAGAATGTATGTCCGAGAAGTTGAACGGTGTCGTTCGGGCTTACGTTGCTGAGCGTGATGAACGGGAGTCCATCTGTTGCCGTGAACGAAACCAAAAGCACAATCAAGTAAATCGGGCAGACATACATGATAATCGGGCGGAGGAAGCGCGGGAGCTTGAGGAGTGAGCCATCGTTCATGGTGGCAAACGCTTCGTTTTCACCCGGTTCCACAACAACTTCAGCAGGGAGGTCTCCATTTGCCTGGGCTTCCTTGGCCTTGCGGCGCCCGAGCACAAAGCTGAATAGAATCGCCTGGATCATGCCTACGAATACGATAAGGTACGTACCACCCCAGAAGTCGAGTTCATCGACGGTGCCTGCGGCGAGGCCGAAAATAGCGGTGAGACTTCCGATGAAGGTAATCGTGCTGATTGTTGTAACGGATTTTTTACGCGTAAACTTGAGGTCGTCTTCGCAGAAGCTGATGAGCGGCTGGATGATGGAAATGGCGCTTGTGATGCCTGCAAAGAAAAGCATGGTGAACCAAACGGTCTGGAGAACACCGCCGAACGGGAGCGTTCCGAAAACGTAAGGCATTGTCTGAAATCCAAGACCGAACGTGCCGAGTTTCGCGCATTCTTCGATGTTGGCGCCTGCGATAAGCACTGCCATCGGTATAACGACTGTGCCGCCGATAATCACTTCGGCAAAACCGTTCGTGGCGCTTGCCGTGAGCGAAGAAAGCACGAGGTCCTCTTTCGGCTTGAGGTAGCTCGCGTAGCAGAAGATGATGGCCATACCGAGGCTCATCGTGAAGAACACCTGGCCTGCAGCGGCCATCCAGACCTTCGGGCTTGTAAGTTGCGAGAAATCCGGGTTCCACATGAAGGCAAGACCCTTGCCGATGCCCGGGAGCGTAAGCACGCGCACCACAAGCACGAGACCCAAAATCAGGAGAATCGGCATACAAATCTTGTTCGCGCGTTCAATGCCCTTGCGCACACCGAACGAAAGCACAACCATGTTCGCGATAAACGTAATGAGGAAGAAAATTATTGCAACCGGGATGCCGCCAACGCAAGTTTTCAGCATGATGTAGTTGCCGAAGAATTCCGTCATCTTTTCGGGACCCTGGGCCACAACTTCCATCAACGTGCCTGTTGCGGAGTAGAACGCGAATGCCAAAATCCACGACTGGATGAACCCGTAATAGAAAATGATGAAAATCGGGGGGAGGAGCCCTAGCGAACCCAGGTATTTCGCCCACTTTTTCTTTTTCTGGAAAATGATGTGGTAGGTGCTGGGCGATGTACCGTAATTGTGGTAGCCCGCGTAACGCCCTAACGTCCATTCGATCCATGCCAACGGAATCCCGAGGAACACGAATGCAATGAGGTAGGGAATGATAAATGCGCCGCCGCCATTTGTAGCTGCTTGCACCGGGAAACGAAGAAAATTGCCAAGGCCGACCGCTGAACCCGCTACAGCGAGAATAACGCCAAGCTTGGAACCCCAGTTTTCACGATTGTTTGCCATGTTTCTGTTCCTAAAAAAATAGTGAGCCGAAACTCAGTGAGTATCGGCTATAATTTAGTTATTCCATGAAATATGGCAACTTCGAAATATGTTACGAAGGGGCTTGAAGTTTTACTATTTAGGTTTATTCAGTCCTTTGATTTCCATTTTCTTTTGATACATGTTTTCGTCTGCGCGTTTGAATACATCTTCAAGGCTGTCACCGTGCTTGTATTCTGCCATGCCGTAAGCGACAGAGTATCGTTCCCAAGGCTTGCGTGAGGTGTTGTTCCTTGTCTTTTGGAATTCTGCGTCCAATGTTTTTAGTAGCTTCATTCTGTTTTTGTAGTTGCTGTTTTGCAGTAAAATAACGAATTCGTCTCCACCAATTCTGTAAACGAGGGATTGCTTATATATATTGCAGAAAAGGTGGCATGCGCCGCAGATGTATTTGTCGCCGCAGTCGTGACCGTAGTTGTCGTTTACCTCTTTAAGGTTGTTGACGTCAATCATCAGGAGGGCAAATGTGGCAGCGCCTTTGGTCTCGATTTCTTCTTGCAAGGAGTCTTTCATCTTGTCATAGGCGACTTTGCTGTTGACATGGGTTAAAGGATCTTTGAATGCAAGCTCCGTCATGTCTTGGGCCTGTTCCTGGGCGGAGCGGGCTTTTTCTTCTGCTGTTAAAATTCCCTGGACGTAATTGCGCATATCTTCGGACATTTGAGAAATGGCGTTGGCAAGGGATTCGACTTCGTTATTCGTATGGATATCGGGATTGTCAAAAATGAGTTCGTCGGGAGTCTTTTTATCCCGGCTTTTTTCTGCAAAATGGCGGGCGCTTTTTTCTAGCGCAAGGATTGGGCCTGTTACGTTATGGCGTAGCCAAATAAACAACAGCAGTCCGAATAGGATTCCCAAGCATAGCGTTAAGAGAACGTTATAGACTACATAGTGGTTTACAGTCTTATGCAGTTCCTCGATAGAAATGTCGGCGCAAAGAACACCAAAATGAACCCCGGCGGAATTGACGTAGGGTTTACAAGCCGTGTAGGCTGCGCCGTAATCGGAATCTTCTTCGAAAAACGATGTCTCGTTTCTCGTCATGGCTGTGGCATATTTTTGAGCTTCGGCGGGCTGATATGCATCGGTGTATTCGAGCAATTTCATATCTTCTTCGCCGCGCGCACGTTCTTCTCGACTAGTAGCGGAGCTAATATTATATACGGAGTCGTTACGTGTGAACAGGGAGTATAAGTAGAATAGCTCGAAATCATCGACCATGCCGTTGAGCAATGTTTGGAGGTTGTCGTATTTTTCGCTCTTTTTACCTATTAGCGTACATTGGTAAAGATCGTTCATGTCGATCTGGTTCGAAATGTAGGTTAGAATATTTTCCAGCTTGTCATCGTATCGCTTGTAGAGGGACTTGGAGTAGGTTATGTAAGACTGAATTGAAAGTATGAAGCACAAGAATGTCACGAATACAGCGCTTCCGATAATGAGGCTTTTATGGATTGGTTTCCTACGTTTTGCCATACATTGCTCCTTAACAATGGATTTAATATATCCTTTTGGGGGAGCAATGCAAAAAGAAAGCCCTCACAAGTGTGAGGACTTTTACAGATTTGAAATGCTATGTTGATGGCGGTTACTTATTATTCGCGCGGATCAAGTTCAGCGCAGAACCCGCCTTGAACCATGCCCACTGCTGTTCGTTGTAGGTGTGGCTTAAGGCGATGTTATCGACGGAGCCATCCTTGTGGTGGGCGACGAGGGTGAACTCGGAACCCGGAGCGAACTTGGTGAGACCAGTGATATCGAACACGTCCTGTTCCTGGATCTTGTCGTAGTCGGGAGGGCGAGCATGCCCTGCTTCTTGAGGTTCGTTTCGTGGATGCGGGCGAAGCTCTTCACGATCACGGCCTTCACGCCGAGGAAACGCGGTTCCATGGCGGCGTGTTCGCGGCTAGAACCTTCACCATAGTTTTCGTCACCTATGACGATGGAGCCCGTGCCCTTGGCCTTGTAAATCTTGGCAAGTTCCGGAACTTCCTTGTACTGCCCGCACTGGCAGAGAACCTTGTTCGTTTCGCCGTTGAAAGCGTTCACGGCGCCGATGAGCATGTTGTTCGAAATGTTTTCGAGGTGACCGCGGTAGTTGAGCCACGGACCGGCCATGGAGATATGGTCGGTGGTGCACTTGCCCTTCGCCTTGATGAGGAGCGGGGC
>CACYRP010000072.1 GCA_902776765.1 Fibrobacter succinogenes | reverse complement strand
CCGATGCGCCTTGCCGAATTCGGTAAGTGCCACCGTTACGAACCTGCCGGTACGATGCACGGCCTGATGCGCGTGCGCGGCTTTGTGCAGGACGACGCCCACATCTTCTGTACCGAAGACCAGATTGCAAGCGAAGTGGCTGACTTCTGCGCCCTCGTCAAGGAAATCTACCACGACTTCGGTTTCGACGATATCGTGGTGAAGTTCTCCACCCGCCCCGAAAAGCGCGTGGGTTCCGACGAAATCTGGGACAAGGCTGAAGCCGCCCTCGCCGAAGCCACGAAGCTCGCTGGCCTCGACTACATTTTGAACCCGGGTGAAGGCGCCTTCTACGGCCCGAAGCTCGAATTCACGCTGAAGGACAGCCTCGGTCGTGACTGGCAGTGCGGTACAATCCAGGTTGACTTCAACCTCCCGCAGCGTCTGGGTGCCGAGTATGTCGGCAAGGACAACCAGAAGCACATTCCGGTGATGTTGCACCGCGCAGCAGTCGGTTCCATCGAACGCTTCCTCGGCATTTTGATCGAAGAATTCATGGGCGATTTCCCGCTGTGGCTCGCTCCGGTTCAGGCCCGCGTGCTCCCGATTTCTGAAAAGTTCGTTGACTACGCTAAGTCCGTGGAACGCGAACTCGTGAACGCTGGCGTCCGCGTGGAAGTCGACGAATCCAACGAAAAGCTCGGCTACAAGATCCGCCAGTGCGAACTCCAGAAGATTCCGTACAAGATTATTGTAGGCGAAAAGGAACAGGCAGAAGGTCTCATCGCTGTCAACAAGAGAAAGGAAGGCGATAAGGGTCAAATGACCGTTGCTCAGTTCCTCGAAATGACCGCTGATGACAGAAAAGTCGTCCGCTAGTCAATAACCGAAAATCATTCGCAAACGTAGGTTCCTTTGAGCCTACGTTTTTCTATTTGACTTTTCCCACAAAAAAATGTAAAATCAGAGGTAGATTGGTATCAGGCGGGGCCTTTTATGCAAGAAGTCAATTTAGTTGAAGTCTACATTGCGGATATGCTGGGAATTTTTTTGATTCTCGGTGCTGTTTTTAGTGGCGCGTGGAAACTGCAAAAGAAACATAACGAAGACAAAGTTTTGTTTGGTGTCATCATTTTGGTTTTCACCGCATGCGTTGCTGATATTATTGCTTTTTCGGTCGATGGTCGCCCAGGGAGTATTTTCAAGGTTTTAAGCTATGCTTCGAGCAATATTTTATTTATTGCGAATGTGGCGATTGGTCCGCTTTGGGTCTTGCTTATATCTTTGCATATTTATGGCACGATTTCAAAGTGCCAGCGTGTTTTCATACTGTCTATTTCCGGTGTCATTTTATTGATGATGGTGGTGAATTTTTTTGTTCCCATCATTTTTTCAATTGATGAAAATAACGTTTATGCTCGCGGTCCGTGGTTCATGATTAAAAATATTCTTGAGGTTGTTCTTATGGCTGACGGTGTGATAATTTATTTGATTAGTCTATTTCGAAGCGGGGGAATCAAGTTTTACCCGGTTTTGCAATTTGTCTGGCCCATATTTATTTGTGTATGTCTGCAAATGTTTTTTTATGGGATTTCAACGATTTGGGTGGGCATTGCTGTGGGGTACACAAACTTGATGCTTGCTTTGCAAAATGAAAATATTTTTATTGACAAACTAACAGGTCTTTATAACCGCTATTATTTGGATAAGATTTTGGGAGAATTAAAACGCAAAAGGAAAATTGCGATGATGATGCTTGATATGAACGGCTTCAAAAGCATCAACGATAACTTTGGTCATTCTCAAGGTGATGAAGCTCTTGTTTTGCTAGCTGATATTCTTGAAAAAACGGTGGGTGCAGAAGGAACAGTGACTCGCTTTGCTGGTGATGAATTTGTAATCTTGCTGAATACGGAAAAAAAGAATGTTGTAGAAAAATGTAAAGCGCAAATTAAAGAGAATCTAGATGAATTCAACAAGAGTAGTCAAAAGAATTATAAACTCTCGGCTTCAATTGGTTTTGGTGTTTTTGATTTGTCTGAAAGTAGCGTTGATCAGATTCTCAAAATAATTGACAAACGCATGTATGAAGACAAAAAAGCCTACTATGCTTTGGAACGTCATAGTAGGCGTGACAAATAATCTTGAAATACGAGCGTGGATTGCGGCTTATTTATTCCATTCGATTTTTAAAGTCCGAATAACGGAATCAAGTCGTGCAGTCAATTGCTCTGCGCCTTTATCTGCTAGATGGTCGTAATTTAGGGCCATCTCGTCGGTGTAATCGTGGTTGCCCATTTTATTTTCGTCCATAAATTTGAAATGCGGATACTTTTCTTCGAACTTTAGAATTTTTTCAATCATTTCCTTGGCGACGGATCTACGCAGACCGTACCGCCCGAATGCTCCGGTTTCTTTGTAGCCTGGTGATTGTGGAAATATGATGCCGATTAGGTATATGTTTTTGCTTTCCGCTTCTTTGATAAAATCCTCGATTTCTTCGAGTAGCATATTAGCTGGATGTATGTTGATTTTGTCCATGTAGGTTGTATCGATGTAAACAGGGCTGCCTTGCCATCCGCCACTGTATCCTTCTGCGTAACCTAGCTTGTTGCATTCGAATTCTCTAATGGCGCTGTTTTCGCCATAAGAATCGCGTGTGAGTTCGTATAAGCCTTTAGGATATCCGTCCTTCCAAAAACCATGGGATTCATCATAGGCAAATCCAGAAGTATGAGCGTAGATAAGGTTCCAAAAATTTGAATTTACGTAATAGCGTTGGAATAAAATATCTAAATCGAAGGAGACTACAGCGAGCTTAAATTTAGGTAAGATGTTTACTCCGTATCCAAAGAAAAGTCTTTTGGCGACGGATAAATCTACAGAGGCGCTTGCAATGTTGATGGCAAAAATTCTATTTTTTAATTTATTTAAAATGATGGGGTTAATTCCGTTCCATGGTCTAGATGAACCAGAAATTAACATGTTGATGGAATCTCTTAATGCATAGAGCATTTCCAAGTCGTAACGCGTTATCATTGTGCTTATGTCGCCAGTGTAGGGGCAATTGAGTTCGTATTGTCCAGCGCTATCGATGTCCAATGTTGTTTCGAAATTTTGTGGTTTGCCTATCCAAAAGTCTGGATGCCATAATTCAGAACCGCTAGCGATTTTTGTAATGCTCGAATCATTCGTGTTGACTAGAACGATTTTGGGGTGGGTCCCGTCTATGGCGGTGAGCGTTGCAACTGCAAGATTTGCGCTGTTCTGAACCCATTCCGTATGGTCGAATGTGTAGCCTTTGGGGGCGGGAATCATCTTTATAAGTTTGCCAGTGCTATCGGCAATTAAAAGTTGCTCATGTGTTGCGTACTTGCTGTTTGAAAAATTTTTTCCCGTATTTCCACCAAAGTCTAGGAATAATGTTTGCTTTGTCAAATTGGAGAGAGAGGCGTTGCATGCTTGTTCCTTGTTATACCACGTTTTGTTTTTACCGTTCATGTTTGCGCGGAGAAGTCTTGCTCCTGAAATGGCGAGTTTTCCATCAGAGCTTACGCCTCCGTTGAATGTTCCGTCAAAAAGTTTTTTGGGCGTTCCGAATTTTCCGTTGGCAAAAGGTACGCTCCATGTAGCGCCTTTTTTCCATGTGGCTTCATCGGAATTGCTTTCGGTGCTTGAAACGTAAACGATTTCTGTATCGGCTCCGATAACACGCCAACGTGGGATTGCTGCGCTTTCGACGTCGAGCTTTATTTTTTCTGCTTCGATGAAATCTGTGCGACGAACGTAAAGCGACGAATTTCCAGAAACTCCTTCATACTTTGTCGAAAATGCGACGAGGCTTCCGTTTGGCGAAAGTGCTGGGTGATATGCGTCGATTGAGTCTTGAAATTCCTTGACGGTTGGAGTTCCGTTTGTAAAATTGATTAAAGCGATGTTGCCTGTTTCGTCATTGCGAAATACGAGTTTGTTGTGGTATGTATTTGTCGAAGGTTTTAATTGAGCTGATGATGTAAGGATGTTGATTGGGCTAGATGTTGTGTTTCCTTTGACATCCATCCAAACGGCCTCAGGAATTTTTCCAAAGGCAAGTCTAAAGCCTACGTATTCTGCTTTTGTCGAAGATGTAACGGTGTAAATGTCACCACGATTTTCCAGTAGCGTAGCTGCAGCGTCATTTCGGAAGCTTCCGCCTTTTAAAACTCGTTCGCCGATGTTGCCTCCATCAGGAGCGCCTGCATAGTTTGTTATGGATGTATCGAAAAGGAATCCCTTCCAGTCATTTACCCATTCCATGGCGTTTCCGGCAAGGTCGCAAAAATCGTTTTTGGAATCTGCTGTGCAAGGCTTATGCAATTTGTAATCGGAATTGCTAGCGTTCCACCCCTTTTCCGGGTTCCAATTTTTTGAGGCGATTAATGTCCATTCTGCTTCGGTGGGGAGCCTGTAGGCGTCGCGTTTGGCGTGGAATGTGTAGCCCGCTAAATCGGTGCAATGTCCTTCGGAATCAAACGTTGCAGATGTGTAGCTGTAAGCTGTGTCTAAATTTTCGTTCTTGCTTTTTTCGTTGGCGAAAAGAACGGCGTCAAAAAATGTGACATTTGTAATAGGCAATTCGGAATTTTCACAATTAAATTTTTTGATGAACGTGGCATAATCGCCGCAAGTGACTTCGTGTTTGTCCATTGAAAAATCGTATGTGAATTTTACAGTCTGTTTTGCGCCTAGCGTTGTTGATGAATTTTTTGCGGATACACGCATCATTCCGACGTGATTGTCGTCGTTTTGTGTTGAAAAATCGTAAGAATTGTTTGACGAGGTTCCGCTGTCGGAACAGCCAAACAACAGGCCTATTAAAAGAGCCAATAGAGATTTTTTCACTCTCCCCTCGCATCCAATTTAATGGATAAAGAAAATGTAAAGCTTTGTGCTGGTCAAAAAAGCCGGGATATTTTTTGGACCCGGCGCATCAACGTATAAAATTTTTGATTATTCTTCTTTTGCGAATTCTTCTTTGCCGACTCCGCAAATGGGGCAGACCCAATCTTCTGGTAGGTCTTCGAACGCTGTGCCTGGAGCGATTCCATTATCCGGGTCGCCAACGGCAGGGTCGTAAACGTAGCCGCAAGTTTCGCATTTATATTTCGACATGATTTTCTCCTTGCTATGTAGTGCTTATTTAAACTATATAATTAAAAGAGGGAGCGTTAGATTTTTATATTTTTTTTGTGCTCGAAACGACCCGAATTTACATTGCCGATGTTTCAATTTTGAAGGATGCTTCCGTTTTTGAAAGTTTTTTTAAAAAAATTCCCGAATATCGCCAAAGAAAAGCTATGTCTTTTAAGTTTGATAAGGGTAAGGTGCAGTCGTTGGGGGTTGGGCTTTTGCTCCAGTTGGCATGCAAAGAGGTTGGGCTTGATGGCGCCGATGAACATATCGGGTATGGGGAGAATGGAAAGCCGTTTTTAGCGAGTTGTCCTGAAGTGCATTTTAATTTGTCTCACTCTGGCGAACGAGTAATGGCTGTGATTTCACCGTTTGAGGTGGGGTGCGATGTCGAAATTATAAAGGGTGACCGTGGGCGCCTTGCCGAGCGCTTTTTTAAGCCTGAAGAATCTGCATGGATTAAAAGTTTTGAATCGCTCGAAGCGCAATCGGAAGCGTTTTACAGACTCTGGACGCTCAAAGAATGCTATATGAAAGTCACAGGGCGTGGCATGTCGCTTATGCCGGATATGTTTGCCTTGAGTATTGATGAAAATGAAAATATTTCACTTTATCACGATGGCGAGCGTTCTGAATACGCGTTCCGTGAAATCGACTTGCGCGACGGCTACCGCTATGCCTATTGCATAAAAAATAACGGTTTAAAGGCTCCGCACGAAATAAAGCAAGTGCAATTTAAGTAGTGGTATGGATTCCCGCGAGCGGGAATGACATGCTGCCCGCCGAATCCCTAACCACTAATCACTGTTGCCTTACGCATTTGTCTTACATCTTACTCTTACTTCTAACTTCCTACTTGTACAATCGCCTTCGGCTCTTGTACCAAATGCTCGGCTCGAAAATGTCAATGTATACATTGACTCTTTACTCGCCTTGTGAATTTGTTCTACTTCTTACTCTTATATAATCCACTAGCATTTCATTCGGAAACTGCGAATCATCGACTTCAAAGCCGGGCCAGTTGCCAGCAACGGCAACGTTTAGCAAAAAGAAGAATGGCTTGTGAAATTCTTCGGTGTCGCCGGTGTTGTTTTCGATTAGAATTTCGTGGTACATGAAATCATCCACGAACATGCGAATGTATTTTTCGTCCCAAGTGAATTTATATGTGTGGAACTGCGTGATGTCTAGTTTATACTTTTGTTCGCGGTATTTACCGGTGTTGTTGCCGTAGGTGGCGTATTCGGAACCGTTTGCCCAATGGTTTGTGCCATAGACAATGTTCTCGCTGTTGACGGCTTCGATGATGTCGATTTCGCCGCAGGCAGGCCAACCGACGGTGTCGATGTTTTCGCCGAGCATCCAGAAGGCTGGCCAGATTCCCTTGCCGGTTGGGAGTGCAATTCGCGCTTCTACTGTGCCGTACTTGAAGGAGAATTTGCCTTTGGTAAGCATTCGTGCCGAGGTGTATTTGGAACCTTTATAGTCTTCTTTTTGCGCACGGATGTGCAAGATGCCGTCCTTGATGTAGGCGTTTTCTTTGCGATCGGTATAATATTCCCATTCGTTGTTGCCCCAGCCGCTTGCTCCTGTGCCTATGTCGTATGTCCATTTGCTATTGTCAATGGAGTCGCCATCGAATTCATCGTTCCAGAAAAACTCTGGCGAAAGTTCCGCGGAACTGCTAGATTGATTCTCTACTGTAGCCGAGGATGAAAGAATGGTCGAGGATGATGAAACGGCACTAGATTCTTCGCGGCTGTCGCTACTCAAAATGACGGATGACGAACTGCGTTTCACGTCATTGCTAGAGCTCGAAGTAATCTTTGAAGAACTACTTGACACAGCCACTCTGGAGTCGCTAGATGATAGGCTCCATGAAGAACTACTTGATAGATTCTCGGTCGAGGATGATGACTCGTCGGTGGGATCACTGATTTTATCTCCTGAACACGCTACCAAACTAGCAGCTAATGCGGCTATCCCGACCGCAACGATTGCGCGAATGTATTTAAACTCACAAACCATAAACCAAACCTTCCTTTGTTGTAAATTATTTTGCGTCCGGATCTTCCGGGTGGACGCGTGCAATCACACCAACTGTTGCTCGTGTCGCCTTGACTAAATCTGCTGGCGCAACTTTCAACTGAAGCCCGCGCTCTCCCGCACTCACGTAAATATACGGAAAGTTCATTGCCGTTTCATGAATGAAAATGGGGAAGTTCTTCTTGAGCCCGAGCGGGCTGCAACCGCCACGGATGTAGCCTGTTAGCGGAGTCAAGTCTTTGAGCGGGACTGTGTCGATTTTCTTGTTGCCGCTTACCTTGGCGGCACCTTTCAAGTCCACTTCGAGGTTCCCTGGCACCACACAAATGAGGTAACCGATTTTATCCCCATGCACAAGAATCGTTTTAAAAACTTGGTTGATGTCTTCACCCAAACTATCGGCGACATGTTGTGCGCCAAGATCGGTTTCATCGACCTTGTAAGGGATAAGTTCGTATGAAATCTTTTGACGATCTAAAATACGCGCAGCATTTGTTTTTTTAATGTCCATAAAAACCTCAATAGCGGTGCAAATACCCTTTAATATTCCATTTTCAAATATAAATCTTTAGCGGTACCGGTTGCAATAGTCTATACTGAATACTAAATTAAATTGATAGGAGACTTGGTGAAGAAGGAGCAGGCCATGAATTTGATGAAAATAGATTATGACTTGTTTAAGAGAATCTTGAAAGAGATTCCTTCTAATATCTTCTTTAAGGATACCGAGTGTCGCTATGTTTTTTCGACGCATTATTGGCGTCATCTTCAGGGGGCGGAAGACCCTTCTTGGGATATTGCTGGCAAAACGGATTTGGAAATTCGCAAGGATAAAGAGAATGCGAAACTTGCGATGGAGCAGGACCGCGAAATTATCCGCACGGGTAAGGGCGTAAGTTACGTTATCGAAATTAATCAAGATGGCGTGACAGAATATCTTGAATTGATTAAGAATCCGGTGCGTGATGATGACGGGAATATTATTGGCGTTGTTGGACTTATCAATGATGTGACTGAAAAGGTTTTGCTCGAAAAAAAACTGGAAAAGTACGCTCATACCGATATGTTGACGGGATTGTATAATCGGCATTATTTGGATGAATGGATTACCAATTTCATGAAGCCGAATATATATCCTTTGTGCGTAATTTCTGCAGATTGTGATGGCTTGAAGGCGGTCAATGATACTTATGGCCATACGATTGGCGATGAATTGATTAGGCTTACGGCTTCGCTTTTCCGCGTGGGACTCCCTGAAAAGGCCGTGATATTCCGTATGGGTGGGGATGAGTTCTTTGCCGTTGTCCCGAATACGACTCAAGAAGAGTGCAAAAAATATATTGATAATATGAATGAAGTTTCGAAAGCGTTGCTTTTGAAAGGTAATCCTATTTGTGTTTCGTTTGGCTTTTGCGAAGTTCAATCCGCTTCGATGAGCTTGATGCAGGCTATGGACATTTCGGATAAGCGAATGTACATGGAAAAAAATACAAAGTCTGCTGAACGTAATGTGTAATTGTTAGGCTTAGGACGGTTAGTTTTATGATTAGAGAACTTAAAGCTGTTTTGTTTGGTAATGGCACTATGGGTGAACGCCACCGTATTTTTTTTGAAAAAGCTGGTGTTCGTTTTTTGAAAATTTTTGATTTAGATGATTTGGACCGCGATGGAAAAATTAAATCGTCCTTGATTGATGAATTTATTTCCAAAGAAAAAATTGACTTTGCTGTTATCGCTTCTCCTGCGACGACTCATTACTCATATGCAAAACTCTGTTTAGAACGCAAAGTTTCGGTGTTTGTGGAAAAACCATTAGCAGCATCCGGTGCGTGTGCTCAAGAATTGGTTGATTTGGCAACTCGTAATAATATTGTTCTTTTTGTGGCGCAATCCGAATGTTTTAATTCTGTGTTCTTGAATTTCCGTAAGCATTTGAAGGCTGAATTCAAATCGCTGAATTTGGGCGCTCGTGGTGCTGTTGATTCTGTGGAAACTCCTATGCGTCTAGAATTTCGCCGTGAACACAAGTATTCTGCGCGTTGTCGTGATGTGAATGTGGCGCTAGATTTACTTGTGCATGACTTGAGCCTTTGCCTTTCAATGTTCTCCTATGAAAATTTGAAAGTATCGAAGTTCGAACTTTATAAAAATGGCGACCGTGCACAAATGCAAATTGATGTTGTAAAGGGAACTCTTGCAGGAACTGAGCTGAGCTTTATCGTTGATAGAAATAGTGAAGTTGATGTGCGGACTGTGTCTGTAAAATTAGCTCGCGGAGTGGGGATGCCCGCTTTTGATTATTCTGTAAGTCTTGCACCTCATAGCGAAAATGGAGATGTTGTTCATATTTCGGATTCGCTTGAAAATGAACATAAATTTTTCTTGAAGCTAATGGCGGGTGCTTGCTCTGAATGGGGAAGGCGTGCCGCGCAAAGCGCTGCCGATGCTGTAAAGCTCGCGACAATTTCTACAGCGTCATCCTAAACGAAACAATTATTCGTCACTAAAAAAGTCCGCGACTTTCATCGCGAACTCTTCTGTAATAACGTTTTAACCTGCGTCTACTTTCGTCTGTAGGACCGCAGGTCCGTTCTTTCGTCTAAGCTTACAGCGTAATGCTGCACGGCTTGGCATTCCAAATTTCTTCGGCGTACTGCTTGATGGTACGGTCAGAACTGAACTTGCCCATGCGAGCGACGTTGAGGATTGCCATTTCTGCCCAGTGCTTCTTGTCCTGGTATGCTTCGGCAACCTTCTTCTGCATGTCAACATAGCTGCGGAAGTCAGCGCAGAGCATGTACGGGTCATGCGAGAGGAGCTTTTCGGCGATGTGCTTGAAGGTTTCCGGATGATCCGGGCTGAAGAAGCCAGAAGCGATGAGGTCAATCACGCGGCGGAGATCGTCGTCATGTTCGTAGAAGTCGCGCGGGCGGTAACCCTTGGCGAGGAGGTCCGTCACTTCTTCAACAGTGAGGCCGAAGATGAAGATGTTGTCGTCGCCAACTTCTTCCTTCATTTCCACGTTAGCACCGTCGAGCGTACCGATGGTGAGAGCTCCGTTCAAAGCGAACTTCATGTTACCTGTACCCGAAGCTTCGGTACCGGCGGTAGAAATTTGTTCGGAAAGGTCTGCTGCCGGGATGATCTTTTCGGCGAAAGACACGCGGTAGTTTTCGAGGAACACCATCTTGAGCTTGCCCTTGCATGCCGGATCTGCATCGATGATGCTTGCGACAGCGTTAGCAAGACGGATGATTTGCTTAGCCATCCAGTAACCCGGAGCGGACTTACCACCGATCATGATGGTGCGCGGCATGATTTCCTTGCCGTCCTTCACCTGGATGTAAAGGTGGATG
>CACYRP010000071.1 GCA_902776765.1 Fibrobacter succinogenes | reverse complement strand
CGTATTCGCATCGACGAACACGACCGGTTGATAATTAGGGTGGATACCTTCTTTCATTATAAAACTTCCTGTGAAGTAATTGTTGAGAGCTAAAATTTAATTGTTTTTCGCGATTTTGGCAAGCGGAAGCCTCATTTTTAGTATTTTTATAGCATGAAATCTTTATTGTTGCTCTGTTCATTGCTTTTGCTCGCATGCGAAAACGACCATCCGACCATTAAAATCATCGAGATTAACAAAAAAATGGTCCTCGAAGAATGGCCGGACAGCAATTATATTGCCTCGTTGGACTCCATTTTGAAACTCGAACCCATCAAGAAAGGCAAAGATTCGGCTGATGTCAAGCTGAAAATGAACGCATTCAAGGCGCCCACCTTCCAACTTCCGCCCTCGGTTACGGGTTCCAAGAACACTAAAAAGCCGAGCGCGAATAAGCAAGGCAAACCGGCTAAACCGGGTAAACCAAGCTCCGAAGTCGCCAAGCCAAGCAACAATGCCGAAAATTTCATCGGAAAGTTTACAAACGCGCTCGCGGCACTCCAGTCCGATCCATCGAACAAGAGCCTTTACAAGGTCGTCACCGTAAACGATGGCGAAGACTTGTTCAAGCTTTTACGCAGGACATACGGAGCAGGTACGCAAAACCTCCCCCGCTTTTATGTACTTTCGGCACTCCAGTCCGTGAATGCAGGCGTCATGCTGGAACACCTGAATGCAGGCGACAAGGTGAGAGTACCGAGATTGTAGCTGTCGCAGTGGTTAGTGATTAGAACGTCATCCTCGAAGAGGATTACAGTTCTGTTTGCGAAATATGTATGGTTCCTCGCGTAGCGAGGATGACTGCGTCCCTGTTTACTAACCACTGTTTACTAATCACTTAAAACAGCGTTTTCACGCCAAAGCCGAGCACGCCGTCTAGATAATCGCAACCGTTGCGGAGGGCATAATAAATGCTAAAGCTCCACGATTTGCGGTACTGCGTAAAGCCGATGCCGTAGTCATGTTCGCGAGCCCATCCGTGGAACGGCTTCATGCGCCTATAAAGTCCCGGCTGGTAAAACAATTCAATCGACAAATCGTAGCCATCTTGCCAAAGAATCGCCGCTTGTGAAAATCCAAACGCGCGAGTCCGCACAAAGCCATACATCATTCCCTTGAACGAATTAATCCCACCTAACGCAAACAAATCCTCACGCGCAAAAGCACCACTCGACGGAAGCAGCGTCCCTGCTGCAGCCGAATACCGCATAATGAAATTTTTGTACAACGGTATATAATGCATGAACGAAGATTCCAAACGCAAGTAGCTATCCAGTGAATCTGGGCGGTCCATCATCCACGCCAGCGACACATCCAACGAAGTTCCACGGCGAGGCAACATGCGGCGGTCAAACGAAACATACGAAAGCTCAAACGACGAACTTTTTTCGTCATTGCCAATGCCCACGAACGCCGCGATATCAAAGCTAAAACCAATGTTCCGCGACACACCAATTTCTAACTGCGAATTGCGCGACAGCGAATCGTCTTCGAAAAAACCGCGCACAACAACATCCCACGAAGTGCCAAAGATAAACCGTTCGCGATACGAGCCTTCTATCCGGCGAGAATCTTTTTGCGAATAACCATCCAATTGCAAATCGCGCCCCGTCCCCAAGATATTGAACAGCGCAAGGTTCACTTTACCTTCCCAAACGTTCTCATCGCTCGAATACGTGAGGTAACCTTCAGCCACAGAAATCGGAAGTGCACGCATGGAATACGCCGGAATCACGCGATGACGCACAGGATCTCGAAACAAGCGAACGTCCGTCGTCTTTTCATAATAGCCCAACCGCGAAAGTCGATTTTCTGAACGTTCCAAATCCGTGAGCGAAACAGCACCACCAATTTCAAGACCGGTCAATTGCCTAAAGACTTCAACATCCGTTGCACCAGAATCTAAATTTTCAGGCCCCGCCCACACCCATGCGCTTCCACGTTCAAACTTGCAATACATCACACCCGCGCTATCGACATTCACATCTAGCTTAGCGCCCAAGAATCCATGGTCTTCGTAATAACGCAAAAGCTTTTGCTTAGTTCCATGCCAAGAATCGCAAGGCATCCCTACAGCCAAGTTCATCGAAAGTTCTTCAAAATCGCTGTGATCGCCCACCCATTCCACGCGCTCAATGCGACATTCGCCAAAAGCGAACGCGATATCGACAAAGAAAAACAATAATACCACAGCGAGAACTTTTTTCATTTTTAAATCTTCATTCTTAACTTTTCATTTTTAATTTTTCATTAAAAAAACGCCTTCGCCTCGCTCGACAATTTTTGGAAAACATTTTCTTCGGCATCGCCAAAGCGCAAAATATAACGGAACGAAAGAGACAAGAAATTATTCACTTCGACCAAAACTCCGGTTTCGAGCCTGTAAGTAACGCCATCGCCAAAGCCAGACATCATCTGGTACGGGATATCACCATCACGTTTATTCATTTGTATGGACGCAAACGAAATATGGGCATCTACAAAGCCTTCTTTTTCATAACCTACACGCAATTCTTCTTCCCAAAGGAGCGCACCGAACGTTGACTTCATATCATCTTCGCCAGAACCTTCTCTGTAGCGCACTTTCGGCATCAAACTAAATCCCGCAGGCAAATTCCAAGTATACCGTCCTGAAATTTCCCAAATATTCCAATCCAATTTTTGAAGAGCTGTTAAACTGACGGATTCAAACGTGTTCTCTATGCCAATGTAATGATTTTCGTTAATTTTCAAACCTGCCGAAAGTTTATGGTCAAACATATCCTGATAATACCCTATCGAAGACATTTTCTTTTCGTAAACGGCACTGGGATTGTACAGCGCCGAAACACCCGACGGATGTTCCCATGCAAGGTTCGCTTCCCACGAGACTGTTCCCGCCGTCACGGACTTTAGCTCCGCCGGAACAACAGGCGGGAAATAAATCTTTTTCCCCGTCGTATCTTCTGCTTCGGAATGATAAGCTGCACTTAGCGTAATATTGCGTAAAAAACCATGCGTTATCCCCAGCGAGACTCCCGGATTCCATTCTAGCGTAGCTTCAAAGATTGCATTCGAAGAAAGCACCGCACCAACGGAATCATTGCGGCCCATCCCTTCATAGACAAAGTCTCCATTATCAACACCTTCGATAAACGAGCCCGTAAGGCTATCGTAGCGCACATCGCCAGTTCCTTTTGCTACAGCTTTATAAATTGCAGTGTAAGTCTGTTCCGAAGTCATTCCAAAGCGGTAAGCAACAGAGCCCTGCACGCCCATATCGTCATCGCCAAAGTTTGTATTCAAATCGCCGACCCACGAATCCGCAGCGCCCAAAGAATCCGTCACCGCACGCGAATACTGCAACAAATGCGATAAATTGAATTTGCGAAAATTAGCTTCTGCCGATTGCGTCCACGTCACAGAATTTACGGAATCGCGCCAGCCTTTTTCATTCGGCTTATCAGCGCGCCCCGTCATATTATGCTTGCGCACGGTAAGCGTCCCGACCGATTCCTTTACATTCCACAAATCGTCATTGAGTGTTGCTCCAACCGCAGTCTTTGCATACCCGCGCTCAGACTTATTCCCTAGCGAATCGACCACAGAATAGCGAACATCGCCACTGCCGAAAGGTCTAAAGAAACCACGCAAAAATTCCGACGAGAACGTTCCCCGATAACGCTTTTGCTCGATCTCTTGCGTACTCGAAACATACGATGCCGTAAATTCACTCATCGCATCTAAATTGCGATGCTCCACGGACAATTGTGACCACGATGAATTCCACTTTTCATCATCGCCTCGGCGGTAGCCCCACTTTGCCGTTCCAAACCAATCTTTGCCCAACCGGAATCGAAGCGCAAGTTCATCATGGCGCAAGTCTCCTTTCAAAAGAGCGCTATCCAAATCCCATTCATTGCGTAATGCATACGCATCCCAATCCCTATCGCTCCCGCTAAATTCAGAAATGGCGAAACCCTCTTGAACATAGTTGCCATAAACCGAAAGCGCCACCGGGAAAGCCTGCAAATTCTGCGTCGAATCCGATGTCACATACCACCTGAACGCGCGACCGCTGGGCCCGCCCACATTTTTCGAAACCGTGTTTGAATCCATGCGGTTAAGCCCTAGTTCCACATCTGCATAAAAGCGGTGCTGCGCCTGCAAGCGAAGCCTAGCCCCCAAACGTTCCGACATTTTCGGGCGGTGCAGTTGTTGGAACGATGAACTTTCAGTGAGTTCTCCACCACGGTCATTTTTCAAGAGCTCGTAATCAGCACTGTCAAGTGTACTTTTCCGCATGCGTTCCACGTCATTTTCCAAATGGAATCCAGACACATCAAATAACAAATTTTCCATTCGCAAGCTACCGCGAACAGCATACGCCGTATAAATATCATCGTTCAAATACGCATCGTATTCCACCGAAATAACATCATCGGTTCCCGGAATAATTCCATTCTTAAAATTCAGGAGACCGCCAGCATAATTCACTTCGTAATCGCGATTGCGAACAAGCACCACGCTATTCAACCAAACTTTTTCGGAATTCGGCACCACCGAAATGAACCCGGCTGATTCATCGAGATAATATCCCTCGCGTTGCCCTTGCACACCGCTAAACGAGCGAGAATAACGCGACACTTCATCCGTTCCCCACGCACCGCTAATCTCGCCATTTACAGACGAACCTCGATAACGCAAAGTCGCCATAGCCCCAAGCGAAGAACGACTAAACGACGAAAGTCCCATGGAATTATCATCCCACGTAAAATCGCCCAAATGGAGCACTGCAAACGGAGACTCGACCCTGAAATAAATTTGGTCCACTTCCTGTAGCGTTGCCGTCGTCTGGTCGCCCGCCTTGCGGTCCACATCCGACAAAAGAGCATCAATGTAAACACTGTCCGAAAGGCGCCCCTGAATTGAAAGCCGCAGTTCCTGATCCACTTGCGTGCCCCCATCACCCACAGTCACTTGCATCGTTTTATAACCATGCGTCTCTATTTCGGCATGCGATGAATCCTGCGCTCCCAACACCGGAGAATCCGCCTCAGCACTCCCCGCAGGCGGCAATTCAACATTTTTTTCAAGAAAAGAAGGATCCCAAACTGGGAGCGAATCCACATCCAACGCAAAGGCTAGACTGACAAGCAGCATGCCCAGACAAGGAATAGACCGCATACAAGACTACCGGGAAGGGGTCACAACACGGAACTGCCTACTGGCAAGCAATTTGCGGCCCGCCACTAAATCGACACTCCATTCGCCAAGCTCGACCAAATCAGAAGCGAGCATTGAACTGCAAACATCCCCCGTAAGGTTACATGGTTCCACGAAAATCGTATCAATTCCCAAGAACCAAATGTGGAAAAGCGTATCTTCCTGATAACGTGCTGAATTTGTAATAGACGAAAAGACGTAAAGTCTCGTATTTTCTTCAAAAACGCTATCGGAACCGAAGGGCTCCCCATTCACGATATGCCTGCAAACAACGCTGTTCGCAGGCGAAAGCTCAATATCAGAATTATCTGTAAAACGCACTTCGTCATCGACAAAAATCGTGACGACACGATGAATAAAGAAACCTAAAAAGAAGGCTATTGCGATAACAGTAGTCTTTCTTAAGTTTCTCAGTGGCGGAAACCGTCCAGCCACAAATCCCCCTAGCGGACAAGACTGCTCGTATTCTGCGTAAATGCAGGAACGGCGTCCTCCAATTTTTCGACTAGCAGGCGGTTAAAGTCTTCAATACGGTTCGGGAGTTTTCCACCCTTAAAGACTTGAACGAGCAAAAGCGACTGATCGACAGGAGAAATATAAACAGAATGGTTTTCGCCCGCAAAAGAAACGGACTGGAACTTTTCGCCACCAAGCATAATACCAATTTGACGAGAAGAGTCGAAGGCAGCGATACTCAAGACGGCAAGAGGTGTTGCGTCCAAATCGGAACCTAAAGAACCCACATCGGCAATGATATTTCCATCACGATGGCAAAGAACAACATATTCGCACTTGACACTGGCCTGATAAGCAGTCATCAAGCGACGCACTTTGTTAGCATCATCAGAATAAATTGTATAATCGCTCATATTTTAAACCACAATCAAAAACTTTTACCTTTCTTTCGGCTTGTACGGACGCAAGACAATTTCATCATCATCATCCGACTGGGCCTGTTTTTCAACCGGACGACCAAACGTAGGCATTCTAGGAACAGCCGTCGCAACACGCGGACGTGCAAACGGCGACGACATAGCACCCTTTTGGAACAATCCCGAACCAGCACCGCCGGAGTTGGCAGCATTCGTTTGCGGTTTTGCGGCAAACGAAGGCATGCGGAACGGCGAAGTCGGCTGTTGCGGAGTTGTTGCAGCAGCAGCTTCATTCTGCGGAGTACCCGCATCAGCAGTTGCGGCCGGAGCGTCACTGGCGGTCGGAGCTGCGGCAGGAGCGGCATTCCCCGCAGCCTTACGCAAAAAGCCCTGCTTTACGTTGAACTTTTCGATGACGAGCATTGCAATCGTCTTAAGCGTCGTTACAACACCCTTACCATTGTGAGCCGTCGCCGGGAAGAACTGGATTTTCTTGTCCGGATTGAGCTGTTCGTTCATCTCGTCCAAAGTAAAGACGTTTTCCATATCGCGCTTGTTATACTGCAGCACGAACGGAATATCGTCCAGATTCATGCCGTAATCCTGCAAGTTCTGGCGCAAGTTCTGGAGGCTTTCCAAATTTTCAGCCTGACGGGAACGCTGAGAGTCAGCAACAAAAACAATTCCATCCACACCACGAAGAACGAGCTTACGCGTACTGTTATAGTAAACCTGACCAGGAACTGTGTAAAGCTGGAAACGCGTCTTGAAGCCCTTGATGTCGCCCAAGTTCAATGGCAAAAAGTCAAAGAACAAGGTTCTATCACCTTCTGTTGCAAGCGAAACCATGTCGGTACGCTTGTCTTGAGGCATTTTCTGATGAATCACCTGAAGATTTGTGGTTTTACCACTCAAACCAGGCCCATAGTAAACGACCTTACAACTAATCTCTCTTGTAGCAAAATTAATAGACGACATTATAATTCCTTGAATCCCACTACTTAATCTAGTAAAAAAGTTTCGTAATCAAAAAAAAATTTTTATTTTGGGGCTTTTTTTAACTAAAATCACAAAATTTCGTCTAAAAATCGAAAAAAAAAATGCCCCTGACCATCATTTTCCCATAAAATTTTTGCAAGTCGCAAATAAGAAAACAGACCGATATACTTATGTATATCGGTTCATTTCTTTTAAAATCTGTAAAAAGACTTTAATTAAGCAAGGCCGTTGATGACCTTAGCAACCTTGGCCTTGTAGTTGGCAGCACGGTTGGCGCAGAAACCAGCGCGGTGAGAAACGGCAGCCTTGTCGAGCATGCTGAAGAGCTTCGGCATTTCTTCGAGGGCAGCAGCTTTCGTAGCAGCAGTGCGGATAACCTTGAGGCTAGCACGGATAGCGCTACGAGTGGAACGGTTCATTGCGTTGGCCTTTTCGGCCTGGAGCAAACGCTTTTTGCAAGACTTGTGTTGAGGCACCTTAAAATCTCCGGGTGAAAACCTACTTAAAAAATGTTAGCACAAAGATAGTAAAAGTTTTGATAATGTCAAGGGGTGTGAATAGACGAAAGAACGCCGCTTCGCGGCTATAGACGATAGACGAAAGGTTAGAGAGTCGTGAGCGGTGAGGTATGAGTTAGTAAACAGTGGTTAGTGATCAGTGGTTAGTGGTTAGGAATGGCATCACACCTCATACATGACACCAGTTCTCTAACAACCATTGACCAACAACCGTCGACCAATGACCATTAACTAAATTCTAAATTTCTACGCATGATTCCGTTTATCAATGTACGTGCGCAGCGCGAAGCTTATAAATCCGAGTTTTCACAGGCTGAACAAGAAGTTCTCGACAGCGGGTGCTACATCGGTGGACCGGTGGTGGAAGCTCTGGAAGCAGAACTCGGTCAATATACCGGCGCAAAACACGTTATTACCTGCAGTAGCGGAACAGATGCCTTGACGATTGCACTCCTCGCCCTTGGGCTTGAACCAGAAGACGAAGTCATCGTCCCGGACTTTACCTTTATCGCCCCCGCCGAATGCGTCATGAGGCTCGGCGGCATCCCGAAATTTGCGGACATCGACCCGGAAACGCTCCAAATCAGCGCCAAAAGCATCGAAGCGCGAATTAGCGAAAAGACTCGCGGAATCATCGCGGTCAACCTGTTTGGCCAGTGCGCCCCCTACCGCGAAATCAAGGAAATCGCTAAAAAACACAGACTTTGGCTTATCGAAGATTCCGCCCAAGCGTTCGGAGCAACGCAATGCGGACAAAACGCCTGCACGTTCGGGGATATTTCCATCACGAGCTTTTACCCCGCAAAACCGCTCGGCTGCTACGGCGACGGCGGAGCACTCTTCACGCAGGACGACAATCTCGCGCAAAAAATCCGCCTGATAGCGAACCACGGCAGCAACACTCGGTACGTCCACGAAATCTGCGGCATGAACAGCAGGCTCGACGCCATACAAGCCGCTATTTTACGAGTAAAGCTCCGTCACTTGAACGAAGAACTAGAAATGCGCTGCGCGAACGCCCGCAAGTACGACGAATTTTTTGCAAAATACAATAATCGCGCAAATTCGAGCAGTTCAGGCAAAGGAGCAGCCGCAAAAATCATACCGCAAAAAATAGCAGACGGCAACACCAGCACATACGCGCAGTACACCGTGCTAGCCGATAATCGCGAGATATTTTTAAAGCAGTTGGAGCAAGCTCAAATCCCCTACTGCATCCACTACCCGATGCCGCTGCATGAGCAGCCTTGCTTTGCAAAATATCAAACGGACTATATCGCAGGAGCATTATATGGTCCTCCCGGTATCATCAATACACTCCCGCCAAACATCGTCGATGAATTATTAGAAAACACAAATATACATGCCGATCGAGCTGCGGAACATGTCGTGAGCCTCCCCTTCTGCGCATTCACGGACGTGGAAGAGATAATTGCAAGACTTAAGAAAGTAATGTAGGTATGAGGTATGAGCTCGGTCGCCGACGGCTCCCTTTGAGATTATTGTAATTAGAAACGCTCAAAGCCTTGCAAAGCAAGGCGACCTCACAGCCCAAAGCGAAGCGACCCCAAAGGGGCTTTGCCCCGACCCCATAGCTCACAGCCCTACAAAACAAATTTCTCAATAACTTCGGTGATTCCCGAGTGGTTGTTATCGCGCTCTGTCACGTAATCTGCAACGGCTTTCGCCGCCGGTGACGCATTCGCCATCGCGACACCAACGCCAGCAGCCTCAATCATCGGACAATCGTTTTCTTCGTCGCCCACGGCAATCGTATTTTCAATCGGCTCGTGATAGAAGTCCGCCATGTAACGCACGGCAGCACCTTTATTCGAAAGCATGTGCGAGAACTCCAGCATCTCAGGTTTGCTGAACACATCGAACAGCTTACCTGCGGTCACAGTTCGCATGTCGGCACGAAAATCCACGAGGCTCGAATGTTCAAACGGGGTAATCACATTCACCTTGATTGGCGGCTTGACCACCACATTGATTGGACCATCATTGCAATGAACCCCACCATAATAATTACGGATGTCATTTACAACAACATAATCCATTTGCATCAAACGGCAATAGGTCTTGAGTTGCTCGGTTTCGTATTCCGAAACAACCAAATCGCCTGCATACGTGTGGGCATGCATGCCACGCTTGTGCGCCTCGTCCATAATGAACTTCACTTGCTCGACCGAGATGCGACGCGTCAGAATAGACTCGCCCGTACCGCAATCGTAAATGAGCCCGCCGTTAAAACTCACAAGAAAATAGCCCGGCTTTAAAAAACCATACTTTTCGGCAATTCGTTTAACACTCGTGAGCGGTCGGCCCGTTGTCATCACAAATTTGTGACCCGCGTCAATCATCGCATGAATTGCAGTCATATCGGCATCGCTAATATTCTTAGCATCATCAAGAAGCGTGCCATCTAAGTCAGTAAAAAGAAGTTTCATGAGGCAAATTTAGTTATTCGTCAGCAGCCAACAGTCGAAGATTACAAGCCCATAGTCTTTAGTCGTTCAATCAATAAAAGCTCCGTCACATTATCAAACGGTAACAGCATTTAACTATTGACTAGCCACAAAATCTTACATATATTCTTTGATATGATAATTGACGATTTACTTACAGACGTGAAGAGCGTCGCCATTTTCGGGCATGTGCGCCCCGACGGAGACTGTTTAGGCTCCACACTTGGACTTTACAATTACGTCAAGGATAACTACCCGGCAATCCAGGTCAACCTATTCTTGGAAAGATTCCCCGAGAACTACAAGATTCTCGCCAATTCCAATAACACCAACGAAATATACGATGAAGAATGCGGAACATTTGATTTGGCATTCCTTATAGACACGCCTTCTTTTGACCGCATCGGCGCCAACGGCGAACCCTGCATCAAGACTGCTCGCAAGACTTGCAACATCGACCACCACATCAGCAACCCGCTGAACCTCTGCACCGAAAACTATGTCGATGCCAAGGCAAGCTCCGCATGCGAAGTACTGTACTACATGCTCGACCTTGAAAAAATCAGCAAGGACACCGCCGAATGCCTTTATTTAGGAATCGTGCACGACACAGGCGCGTTCAAGTTCAGCAGCACCGGGCAAAGGACGATGGATGCTATCGGTAATTTACTCGATAAGGGCATCGACTTCACGAGAATCATCAACGAAACGTATTACACAAGAACATACATCCAGACGCTTGTGACTGGATACGTGATGATGACCAGCAAGCTTGCGCTGAACGGGAAAGTCGTTTACAGCTACCTCACCCCCGCAGACATGGAACGCTACTCCGTGACCCCGATTGAATTGAGCAATGTCATCGATACGTTACGCGAAGTGAGCGGCACTGAAGTCGCGATATTCCTGTATCCTGTAAACGGAGAAAACAAAATAAGCTTGCGTAGCAACTATATAGTCGATGTTAACGCTATCGCCAAGAATTTTGGTGGAGGCGGTCACGTTCGCGCCGCAGGCGGAAGCTCCAAAGAAAGCCCCGAAGAAACCATCACAAAGCTCTTGAAGCTGATTCAGGAACAGCTACAAAATTAAAAATTATTTTATTAAAAATCTACCCGAAGGTCAGCCCAAACGGGCTGACTTTTTTAGATGACAAACAACGCAATTGCCAAAAGCACAAAAACGCAGCCGCTGAACCAGTTGAGGTTACGGTTTGCCTTGGGAGAAGTCAAAAGGTACTTTTTGACTGTTCCAGCTAAAAGAGCGATGCTTCCAAAAACAATCATCGTCGCCACGATAAATTCGGCACCAAAGATTGCCATTTGCAGACTCGGGTGGATTTGGCGATCCAAACGCACCGCAGGCGGAATAAGCGAAAGAATAAAGAGAATCACCTTCGGGTTCGTCATGTTCATGATGACTCCGCGGAGGTAAAGCTTGCGCGCAGACGGAACGTTGTTGGATTCTATCGCATCACCATCGATCTCCACGGTTCCGACTTTCACACCAAAACTCTTGTACGCAAGGTACAGCAAG
>CACYRP010000070.1 GCA_902776765.1 Fibrobacter succinogenes | reverse complement strand
TTTTTTACAAATACGATGGCGAATGTGACTTAAACCGGTGGGGGGGATGTGATATAATAGAATTAAGGCGACTGTTCAGCCTTGGCTATGCAAATCATCGGGTGCGGCAGCTTTCGTGCCGCCAAATTGGAGGCGTCGCTACGGCTACTGCTTCTTCCTGGGCTGGGCAGTTATTATATAAGTTGCAATCACCGCGGCAAGGGCTGCGGCAAAGGTATATCAAACGGATTCATGGACTTTGATTGGGAGCGTTGGAATTGACCAACGGAAGATATATGGAAAACGGCTATCGCCCGGGAGGGGGCGCGGGTCGAACGTCGACAGCGGGTCGAAGCGCCTACGGTCGCGACACGTCAGCGAGCCGGAACCGGGATTATGACCGGCGGGGGGACTATGACCGCCGGACGTCAGCGGGTCGAACGTCGACAGCGAGTCGAACGTCGACAGCGGGCCGGAACCGGGATTATGACCGGCGGGGGGACTACGACCGCCGGATATCAGCGGGTCGAACGTCGACAGCGGGTCGAACGTCGGCTGCGGGCCGAACGTCGGCAGCGGGCCGGGCTCCGGCTCCGAGCCGCGGCGGCTATGGCCGTGGGCCGGTGAACCCGCGCCAGGGCCAGCCCCGAAGGGCCCGGCGGGGCATCTCCCCGAGGCTGCGCCTGGGGCTGGTGCTGGGCGTCGCGGTGATCGTACTGGTGGCGCTGGGCATCGGCATCGCCCGGACGGTGGGCGACCTGCGGGCCTCGTCGGTGGAGCGCTTTTTGGACAACGTATACGTGAACGGGGTGAACCTGTCGGGGCAGACCTATGAGGATGGCCTTGCGCTGGTTTCCCAGGACCGGGACCGGCGGCTGAACACAACCTACGCGCTGACCTACGGGGACAACAGCTGGGGGTTCAGGCCGTCGGATTACGGCGCGTCCTTCGACTACGCCCAGGACAGGCTCAGGCCGGGGTGACATGCAGAGGTAACCGCGAGGGCGCTTCGGCAAGCTCAGCGTCCTTGCACAGCATAAAAAAACGCCCGGAAGCGGGCGCTTCTGGGGCGTTTTCAATTGCGATTGGGACGTTTCGTTCGCTTTTTTTGACCAAATCCTCGATCAAGTCGAGAATGACGAGCCAAATGCGAAGATGCCGAGTTCAATTAGTTCGGCTTACAGCCCTTCGGGAATTCGTCCGTCAAGCATTCCTGCTCTTCGAGCGGATCGCCATCCTTGTAAGTAGACCAGTCATCATGCCACTTATAGCGGTTATCCTTGGTCTTGTTGATTCTTGTCATGTAATGGTCAATGAGGTACTGCGGGCATTCGACTTCTTCCCAGTGATAGGTCGGATTGTCGGCGGCCATGTACCAATCAGCAAACCAGTGGCAACCACGCAGCAAGTTGGGGAAGCCTGCGTTACCGAAAGCGGCATCGCACATGTCCCTCACACATTCTTGATAAACTTCAAGTTTGTTGTCGTAACCGTGCTTGCTCTGGCATTCCGTGAGGAAGCCACCAAAGCCAGCGCCCCAGTTGATGTTCTGACCATTGACCTGCGTAGAGAGAGCGTCGAATGCGCCCACGCCACCACCCGGCACCATCAAGTCGAACTGGCCAACTTCCACGTCGTGACCGATGTTGGACGTCATCACGACAATGTGCTTGCCCTTGAGAGCCTTGTGAGTTTCCTTGGCCGCGTTGTTTGCACTTGCATCCTTGAAGCTACCATCGTACTGCAAATGGAAGCACTTGCCGCAAGTCGTCTGGGAGCCAGGGCCTGCAACGTAAGCGTAAGAGAGCGAGTCGTTCACGGCAATAGGCGCCATGTCCGTACAAGTGAACACACCCTTTTCCTTGGCGTTGCCACAAGCGTTGTTCGTACCTTCGAAACCATACCAGTACTGCTGAACAGCATGGCCAAGCGTAAAGGTCGGAACTTCCACGTCATGGATATTGCAGTTACGGGCAGTCGTCATGCCTGCTTCGTACGAAGCCTGCGTGGTCGTATCGGTCTTGCCTTCTTGGCCATCGCTAATCCAGGAACAGTGCGGCTTACAGGCGTCCCAGTAACGGCTATTCCAGCCCTTGTTACCGTTGCTCAAAATATTCTTCGTGTATTCAGCCGGAGGCGGGCCGTAAGATTCGAGAGTCGGGAATCCGCTTGCATCCAACTGTGGTTCAGAACTGCTAGAGCTTTCTGCGGCAGACGATGCCGGAGTTTCGCTAGATGTCGGATTGGCAGAAGAGCTCGACACAGAAGGAGCCACGCTAGAGCTGGAGCTCGGCGGAGCAATCACAGAAGAACTCGAATTTGCAGAAACACTGGAACCCGGCTCTACAGAAGAGCTAGAGTCCCCGCCACCTACACCAGAACCACCTTCACCGCCATCACCACTCCAAACATGACTTGAAGAAGAAGCCGCAATCGGCGTAAATGGAGTAGGAGTATCCTCTGAACAAGCGCCAAACATTGAAACAGCGCCCACAGCAAGCAAAGAGCTCAATAAACGTTTTTTCATAATTTTCCTTTTTACACACTTCCTCTAAAATTAGATTTTATTAGAGCAAAAGGCACAAAAAAAAGTTTTTTGAAAGAGAATTAATAAAAGAAAAAGGCCGCGCATTACGCGCAAGCCTTTTAAAGGGGACAGGTTGTAGGTTATAGGATTTAGGAAAAGTATCATGCGCTCCGCGCATCCATATTAGACGACGAAGTCGCGATAATTAACCTATAGCCTAATACCTATTACCTAACTCCTAGTCGCGGAACTTCACCTGCTTGGTGCCGGCGACAACTTCACCGATCTGCGTCCACTTTTCACCCTTGGCTTCGAGATGAGCGACGACTTCAGCCTTGTCAGCCGGGTCAATGAACAAGAGCATACCCATGCCCATGTTGAACGTAGAGTACATTTCGTCCTTTTCGACAGAGCCAGCCTGCTGGATGAGCTTGAAGATCATCGGAGGATCCCACGTGGTGCGGTCGATAATCACGTCAACGTTGTCCGGAAGGATACGCGGGATGTTGCCCTGGTAGCCAGAACCCGTAATGTGTGCAAGGCCCTGAATCTTCTTCTTGTTGCAGAGGTCAATGAGGCTCGGGTAGTAGCTGCGGTGCGGAGTTGCAAGAGCTTCACCAATCGTCTTGTCCATGCCATCGACCAAGGTATCAACCTTGTAGCCAGCCACGTCAAAGAGAACCTTACGAGCAAGAGAATAACCGTTTGTATGGAGACCCGTAGATGGAAGGCCGAGAATGATCGTACCCGGCTTGATTTTCTTCCCGTCGATGATGTTTTCGCGTTCCACGACACCCACGATTGTACCGGAAATATCGTAGTCACCCGGACCATAGAAGCCCGGCATTTCAGCAGTTTCGCCACCGATCAAGACGAGATCGTTTTCGCGGCAAGCCTTTGCCATACCGGCAACCAACTTGTCCATGACGCCCGGTTCCAGACGGCCCGTAGCCACGTAGTCAAGGAAGAACAGCGGACGTGCGCCCTGAACAAGAATATCATCGCAGCAGTGGTTCACGATGTCCTGGCCCGGCAGTTCGTGCGTGCCCATTTCGATATCGACCTTGAGCTTGGTACCGACACCATCAACAGAACTCACGAGGACAGGGTCCTTCATGCCGAGGTGGTTCAAAGTGAACAGGCCTCCGAAGTTGCCCACGTCGCCGAGAACGCCCTGGTTGAATGTGGTTCGGACCGGACGGACTTCTTGACACCGACCATTGCCTCATCGGCACGTGCCAAGGAAACTCCTGCGTCTGCGTAATTCATCTTTTTTCCTTTGCCCTACGAGCGGGCAGCGATTTGGCCCTATTTACGGGCACTTTGTTTTTCATCAATATTTCTAAGCGCATCAAGGATGAGGCTTGTCGTATCCGTCATCTGGTTGATGTTTACAACATCGGGCATCACATGCGTGTCTAGCTTGAATAACGTGTCGTCGCCCCACGAAAGCATCTTTTCAAGAGCATCCGGCCCTGCAAGCTTGCCGCACTTGGCACAGCAAATTCTTCCATCCTGGAAGGCGATAAAGCCGTGTTCCCCGGCACATTCGAAAATGACCGTACCAGTGATATAGCTCTTTTCCATCGTTTGCGCAAAATCTATAAACGGAAGCACTTTCGCCGAAGCCAAAAGCGACAAACGTTCGAACTCGTCAAAAGCCTCGTTCTTTGCACGGAGTCGGTTTGCCATCACCTTGTAAAGGTAAACCATGACACTCGGATTTTTCTCCAAGAACTTTAAGAACTCCGCCTTAGGGATGTGGAGCACCGTGCAGCCGTCTTCCGCGGCAACAATCGTATTATCGGAGGGCTCATTACACAGAATGGACGTTTCACCAAAGCAAGAACCGCTTTCCAAAGTCGCAAGCGCGCTATAGTGACCATCTGGCAGAATCTGACCGCAAATCGTGGCGCATCCACTCTGCAAAACGCAAAAGAATTCGCCATCAACTCCGCCCTGAAGAATAATCTCCCCGGCGTCGTATTCGCGAATTTGAGCATTCAACAGTAAAAAGTCCGCATACTCTCTTGGCACCTGTTGCAAGAACGGTACACCAAGATCATATTGAGCGGCTATCCAATCTCCAATACCTGCGTGTGACATCATACGTTAAAAATTATAGATATTTCTGTACCATTTGTAACTAGTATCGATCGAATTTACACCCGGAACAGCGCCTTTTATGCATTTTGTAAGATTCCAGAGGAGTTCCGCCGGCCGAGTGATGGCTCCTTCGTAAAAATCGTTACCACCCCCAGGCCCCTTGCGCCCGTCATTCTGGAAAATTTTTTTCTCCCTGAAAGCCTTGATATTTTTCACACGAGGCTCAAGCGAGAGGATTTCATCGACAGTACCAAATGCAGACGGATTCACCCACATGTCCACGCTATCGGCTAGCGCATAAACCTGCTCGAACGAGAACGTAAGCTCACGGGAAGTATCGGAAGCCCACAAGTAGCAGCCGCCCGCATCGCGAACCAAGTTCGCCGTAAAACTGTTGCCGCCAGAAGCATGCCAAACACCACCGTAAGACATGCCTGCCAAAACGCGAGGGCATTGTTTAGACGAGTGACGAGAGACGAGAGACGAGAGTTTTTTTTCTGAATTATTACCGGGGGAAGTCTCCCCCTCGCTACAGCCGTTTGTCATCCCCGCGCAGGCGGGGATCTCCTTACGTCTTTCGCTACCCCCTCTAGCGGGGGGCACCCCCGCAACGTCCCCGTTGCGAGATGCTGAATTTGCAATCAAGGCTTTTAGCGTTTCGTACTTATTCTTCTCTTGTTCGTAAATCGAATCGGCGAGCGGACGAATCCCGAAGAGAATTCCGTACAACTTAATCCATTCGAGCTTAGCAAGCGCGCTGCTTTCCTGCCACTCCGACGTCAGCATCAACGGCAGGCTCGTCCTTGCAATTTGTTCGTAGTTGTCGTAATCGCCGCCCGTAGTAAAGTCAAGAACCAAATCCGGACTTAACGCCATGAGCTTTTCCAAAGCGCCCGCATCGTAACCGATACTTGCAACAGATTTCTGTTTAGCGCGTTCGTACAAAATACTATCCACAATGTACTGCCCATCCGAGACGCCAATAATGTTGTCACGAAGCCCAAGCCTAAGCATATATCCGACCTGCGCAGTCGAAAGCGCCACCACGCGCTTGAGCGGGACTCGCAGCACGAACGCGGACTGCCATTCTTCCGGGAACCCCCGACGGCGCAGATCCGTCCCCAAACCAGCAGCCACAGAATCCATCATCACGTACTTGTGAACAAGCGTATCCTTCCCGACCACGGAGCGCACAACGGCGACATCCACCCCGCATAGCTTGCCAATCGAGAAATAATCACTTCCCACCGGCTCAAACTGCACGGAATCGCTACAAGCAGCCACCTTCGACTCTTGCCTGTCGCTGTTGCAGCCAACTACAAAAAAAACTCCCGTCAGAGTACTGCAAAAACACAAAATCGGCAAAAATAAATGCAAAAAACGCCCTATTTTGCCGTTTTTCAATATTCCTTCGTAAATTTTCATGCACAAAACCGTAAGATAATGTATTTTATTGTTTGACTTCATATCTCTTTTATGAGATTCCCTATTAGGAGAGAGCCTGTATGAAAACAAAAATAGCCTCTTTATGCGCGGCTGCGGTACTTAGCATTCTTGCATTTGCCACTTCTTCATCTGCAGCCGAAGAAGGATTCTACGACAAGGACCACATCCGTGGCTTTGTTTCCTTTGGCGCCGACTTCCGCGGCATGACCGAATCATTCCACGATTACGTCAATAAAATTGCCTTCGCAGGACTTAACGGAGGTACACTCAGACACAAAGGAGACTCCACTGTCTACCGATTCGCCACCAACCCCAAATACAGCAAGTTCAACCAATTCTATCCCGCCCTCCATTTTAATATTGGTGCACAATACAAGCAATTCCTGACTTGGTTCGACATCAACTTTGCCTTAACGCAGATTTCTGAAAGGCCGGCCAAAAGCGCACAAGGCATGGACGAGAATGCGAAGTACTCCAACTTCCCTCTCTACGACGCACGCTGGTTCAACTATGGCGCTGACTGGATGTTCGGTTGGAAGATTCTCGGCGAAGACGAATTCTTCAACCTGATTCCGGCTGTGGGTATCGGTTTCAACATGATGAACATTCACTTCACGTCGAACTACATCGTCACTAACACGTCGTCCTCGGAAGAAACCATCATGCGCGACCGCTACTATAGCACCATCGCCGCCTCGCTCAATGCAGAACTCGAAGCTCGCTTACAATTCGACCAGTTCTCCGTTGGCCTCTATGGCGGTTACCGCGTAATACGTTACAACGAACTCAACGTCGAAGGAGCAAACCTCGACACCGAGAGCTTCAATACCGACAACGATGGCGACACCTGGTTCGTCGGTCTCCGCTTCACTTGGACATTCCTGAGCCCCTGGGCCAAGAAGCAGCAAGACAAGCTTTAATAACGACCTAGCTTTTAGACGAGCCCTGCCACTGCAGGGCTTTTTTCGTATCTTGCTTTTTCGTAATTGCATTTAGGTTCATCAATCGAATCCACAATCTTTTTCAAATAGGTTCGCCATACACTCGAATGCGACGGATGATGGCTGTAAGGCAACATGAACAAATTCCTTGCAACACCATGCTTAGGCGGATACTTTTCGGCCACATCTTCCATAGCAACGTAATAACCGCTCAGTTCACGCAAACACGAATCCGTTTTCCAGCAAATCGGCGTATCACCCTTTACGTACTCGAAATTCCAGCCCAGCAAAAGCATGGGCACGCCTTCTCGCTTGAGCCGCTCCGGCAACGTCGAATACTGCCCCTGTGTACTCAGCAACACAAGAACATCGATCTTGTGGTAATACGCATAAAGGTACGCATCCTCGACAAGCTGCATGTTCGGCCCCATTCTATTAGCCTGTGTGGGCAAATTGTAATGAACATCAAACCCCGCAAGCATAAGCTGTTTTTCGAAGCGGTCCATGCCATTCCCAACGGACGATTCAGCGACATCGGTACTCCGGACATACGGGTGGTAGTAATGCCCCTCGACCTCTACCGGGCATGCCTCCCTGCCCAAAAGCCTTACAGCGTAATCCCTTACCCACCCTTTTAACGCTCTTAAATCGATACGAGAATGGTAACGATGGTACTTGAGATAATACTCGTTTACCTTTTTTAGCGTGTAGCCATCCAAGAAAAAGCCAACCCGCAACACAGACAACTTGCTCGACATAAAAACCTCCCGATATGTTAATGAGCTTCTACCTTATTAACACGCTTTTTTGTCGAGATTGTCCTAAAGTTTTTTGTAAAAAAATATTAGTGGTTAAGGAATGAAAACTTCGTTATTTTCCATCAACAACTCCCATAAAAAAGTTCGCATTCCCTTGCATAACAGACAAGACGCCCTTTTGTTTGCCTAAATGCTTTGGCCATTGGAATTGCAATTCAGAGCCATCCATAGATGTTTCAAACAAAAGCTGACCGTTAAGCGAAAACATTCTGACTATCTTTGCACCCGGCAACGGTGTAGTGATGTGAACCGATCCATTTTGCGAGATGACACTTGCTTGCTGCGGTGAAGTTTTAGATACAGCTATAGAAGATGCCGAAACAGGACGTGTTTCCGAAATCGCTATAAATATCACACCAGTTGAACTGCTAGACATTTCTTTCATCCTACCCCACTTAAAACACGCGTTGATTTATCTCTTTTATACGCATGTTCGTCAATTTCATTAGCGCATGCATACCGATCTATGTACAAATGTTCCCTTACCTTTTTTGATTGATTGCCGCTATCTTTACTCAAATGGCCAACGTGAGGCCATATCCTCAAATTGGACCCACTTGATGATTCTCCAGCATAAATCATAAAAGCATACTCAACAACACCATTGCCATTATTATCGTACTGTAAAAGCCCATTTAATGAATAAAGTTACTATTTTACAACCAAAATAAATAGCATTATGCATAAATTCACACATGAAATTCATGGGAGATTTTTTTTCAATTTTCGTCCAACCCAAATTACCCCTTACAAACCAGGACAAGCAAAAGCTCCTGCCTCAAAAAACACAATAGAAACGCTGCTGGTAAATTTCTTAAAGATTCACCATCTAAAATAATCAAATACTAAAAATGCCAGAACAGAGTCCGACACGACGTTCTCGCACTAAATGGTATTTGTAGTTATCTCCTCCACTTGGAGGGGATTTTTTCAACTTCACTACTGTCCTAAACAAGTTTGATTTTCTAAGGCCTACTTCAGACCTAAATCAACTTGCGATCGTTGAGGTCGTCGAGGAGCGAACCCGGCATCCATTTCTTTTGCTTTTGGTAATCCGGATCGTCGAGCTTTTTACGTTGTTCGTCAGCCTTGGTTTCATCGCCGGCATCGTGATAGATGCGGATGAGATTCAAGATGGAGCACCAATAGCGAATGGTTTTTCCGGTGCGTTCGAGATAATCGGCAGCGCTCTTTTCGTAGATGGCGGCAGCTTCGTCATAGCGATTTAGCCTGTAAAGCATGTCGGCCTTGATTTGGAGCATCACCGGATGATTCGGTGCTTTCTTGAGTCCGCGTTCGGCAAGCGAAAGCCCCGTCTTGAAATCCTTGCGGTCATAGTGCATCCAGATGAGCGGTGTCAAGAACAGCGGCCAGAATCGCGCCGAGCGCAAAGAACCGGAATCGAGAATCTTGAGGTACGATTCGCGATTGTCCGACTTGAACGGGAGCCAGCCAAAGCTATTGTCGACGTAATAGGCATAGATCGAATAAAAAGCCTTCGATTCAAAATCCTTGGCATCTTCAAACTGATTTGCGGCCGAGCGGGTCTGCATGGCGCCCTTGACGGAGTGTCCCGTTTCCGTGAGCACATAGCCAATCTCGAAATTGCGGAGCGCATCCCACAGGCCTTCGGTCTTGCAGGTTTCGAGGTTCTTGGCGGCAACCTTGAGCGACGTGGTATCGCCCTTGTCGTCGTACATGCTCACGCGGATGATGTTCTGGAACACGCAGCCAACGCCATCGTTTTCGAGGCGGAGCTTGCGGGCCAAGTTGAACGCTTCGACATAGTTAAGTTCCATCGTCTTTTGCGTAATTTTTTCGGCAAGTTCGTTTTGCGCCGGAGAAAGTGCAAAAGAATGCTCGTCGGCAAACGAAAAACCGGCGACCATTAAAAGCGGTACGATGAATCTTTTTATCATTAGCGACAATTTAGAAACTTTTGATGTAGCGCACCACATTCCACTTTGGAATATGGCGAAGGCTTGTTTCCAAATGTAAAAAAATATATAAATACAATAGATACGAATAAGAAATGAACATCTTATCAACAAAATTAGACACTTTTTTGGATTCTAAGTTGTTGTGGCACGGGAAGTTATACGAGTTGGAATGAGAGATTTTCAAGAAGGATGAAAATGAGAGTAGGCTAAAACAATAAAACGGAGGTTTCCATGAAGATGCTCCAGAAAACGCAGACCACGGCTCTTTACTATCTGTTCCATACGGGATTCCAGACCTTCAAGGAACGGATTAAAGATGAACTGACTTCTACGAGCGGCGTAAATCTCGAAGACATCATGGACGACTCGAACCTATATGCCTACTACCAGCAAGGTGAATCGGCGGATTTTGTGGCAGCATGCATTGCCGCGTACTGCTAAAATTATAATTCTCCTCCTAGTAAAAGACCCTGTGGTTTTGCCACAGGGTTCTTTTTAAATGCACGATTGCAAAACGGGAAATAATGGATCCCCTCCCTTCGGTCGAGGATGACAAGCCAGGGATGGGTCGAGGATGACTAGCCGAGGACAGGCCGAGATGACTAATCAGGGACGGGCCAAAGGCGACTGCGCGCGAGGCCTATTACTTCTTTTTCTTGGACTTGGCGTTCTTTTCGGCAGTGTCCTGCTTTTCGCAGGCCGTGACGACTTCGAACTTGCCTTTGTTTACGGTCACAATTTTCGTGTTGGAATTTGCACCGCGACGGAACTTGATATCACCGTAAATACCCTTGAAGTCCTTTGTCGCATTGATGTAATGCGTCATGTCATCATCCTGGCCCGAAACGGCAGCCAATGCGCTAAAGATAATATTTGCGGCATCGTAGCTAAGACCACTTACTTTGTCTTCACCCGGTTCAACACCCCAGCGGGCAGTGAAGTCCTTCACGAAGTTCGTGTAAGCGATATTACCCTTGTTCATATCGAGGCCCGGCACACTGAAATAAGAACCTTCCACAAGGCGCTTACCCTGGATCAAGAGTTCACGACCATACCAGCCGGACGTTCCAAGATATGTACCAGAGACCTTGTTGAATGCGGCCTGGCTCACCATGGCGCCAGCATCGGCCGGGTTTGTTGCCGGGATAAAGAGGCCTGGGAAATCGCTAGTTGAATCGGCAAGGTAAAGCTTGCGATCTCTCGGATTCACGGTATTGAGGTCGCTCAAGCCCTTCGCAATATTGCGGCGGCGGTTCACCTGACTAAAGCGGACATCGCGGAGAAGATTGAATTCCGTCTTGTAGTCCGGACGGCCTTCTTCGTAATTGCGGAAACCGACAACAGCACCGCCACGGCGTTCAACAGCCTTGGTAAAGCTTTCGGACATTGCGGTACCGAATTCGCCAAGCGGGCTCATCACACCAAACTCGCGGATATCGAGGCACTTGATGGCAAAGTCAGCAATGGTCTGGGCGAGGTTGTCCATGGTGATGTTCACTTGGAAAATGTTCGGGCCAAGTTTTGCAATGCCAGCATCCGTTGCAGTCGGGGTAAGCATCGGCACATGCTGGTAGTTCGCACCAAGCCATGCAGCCACGGACGTTGCCGGAGCACTCATGATCGGGCCGACAATAGCGATGATGCTATCCTGATTGACGGCGCGCTGTGTGCGCATGAGAGCGATGGCAGCATCGGCATGCGTATCCTGGAAAATGATATTCACCTTGTCCTTGAGTCCGGCCTGTTCGTAGGCGAGGAGAGACCCTTGAACAGCGGCGGCACCGAATTCGGCATAATCGCCCGAAAGCGGAGCTAGAACGAGGACAGTCGGGAGACCTGCACCGAGACCTTCAAGAGCGCTGATTCCCTTCTTGGCGGTCTTCTGCAAATTCTCGGAGGAGCTCGTCTTGAGAACCTTCTTGTACCAATACCTTGCAGCGCGGTAACGCTTGGCGTTCTGGCATTCACGGCCAATCTGGAGTTGCATCCAGCCCATCACTTCGCGATCGACAGGATACTTTTCGAGCAAGGACTGGAGTTGGTCTGCCGTAAGGAGCGAAGCGGCCAACGTCTGGATGGCGACATCCTTCGCGCGAGACCTTGCTGCCGGGTTGGTCGAATAAGAAAGCACACGGAGCATCGCTTCGACGCCATCGAACACGGAGCCTTTTTCCACATCGACAACGGCGCGGGCAAGTTCCATACGTTCGCGGTAAGCGGACTTCACATGGTATTCCAAGAAACGGGATGCCACATCATGAGCTTCGTCCTTCTTGCCGGTGCGCAAGTAGCATTCGGCAAGCATGACGGAAGCCTTTTCGCCATCGAGTTTGCGGAACGAAGAGCTATAAATCTTTTGCAACGGAGCAATTGCATCCGAGCAGCGGCCATTCTTGACCACCGACTTTACCTTTTCGACTTCATCCTGTGCAAAAACCGAAGTCGAAAGCATAGCAGCTACAAATAGAGGAAACAAGCGATTCATATTAAACCTCGCCGTCTTACTGGAAGCTATCGGCGGCCTCCTGTATTACAAAATGTTCTTTCTTGATTTGCTTTTGAAGAGATTCGGGGAGCTTGGACCAGTCGATAACATCAACACGGAACGGGAGTCCGCTTTCGACAAACGCCTTTTCCACCGAAGTCATATCATCGAGGGCAATGGGGGAGTCCGAAATGACTGCCAATTCCAAATCCGTATCCGGGGTCAAATCCACACCCGTCACACGCGTTCCGTACGCCCAGACTTCAAAGCCCTCAAAATGGAGCCCAAGTATTCTCTGTACGGTTTCTAACTGATCCGATTCTAAACAAAGAGTCATAGTTCTTTCAAATATAGTTAATGTATTTTGACACTGAATGACATTAAAGTCTGTCAGGCACAAAACGGAGGAACCAAATTTCGGTATCGCTACCGACACGGACCGGCGGTCCCCATGAATCAATACCGCTAGAGACTAGCCATTTGACCTGATCCAATTCTCCAAGACCATATGCAAGGCGCCAAACCCAGTTAATAATGACAGTTCCTGGGAAGAACTGGCCGTTATGCGTGTGCCCGGACATCGCAAAGTCAGGGCGACGACCCGGGTGGTCTTCTTCGATGCCACGCGGCTGGTGATCCAAGAGCAACCAGGGAAGTTTTGATTCTGCCATTGCCGGGCGGAGATCAAAAAGCGGTTTGCGTTCGACATCGCGCATTTTAGCTACACTGTGGTCTATGCGACCGGTAATGCAGGCAAACGAGGTACAAATCGTAGAATCTTCCAAAACGACAAAGCCGTTGTCCTGCATCCACTTTTTATAATCATGGCCTTCACGTTCAAGAAAACCCTCGTGGTTTCCATCGATAGCAATAGCCGCCACCTTGGCGGTTGCCGCAAGCTTTTGCACAAGAAAGTCGTATTCCCAAGCAGAAAGCGTCGAATCCACAACATCCGAGAAGTCTCCGCCAAACAGCACCAGATCTGGGTGGAGGCTATCGCTCACGTGAACGATACGTTCCATCTTTTCGCGCTTGAAAAGCGGGTCGATGTGAAGGTCGCTAAAGAAGACCGCCGTAAATTCCTTTTCCGTCGGAATCGCCACCTTGAAACTGCGGACATGGAAGTTCTCGTTGCTACTTGCCCCCACAATGCGGAATATGATAGTAAGGAGCACAGAGACAAAAAGCAAAAGTCTCGATACCGAAATGACAAGACGCTGGTCAATCGGCTTCTTGACGATAGCACGGCGAATGCCCCGGACGATCCACCAAAGAATATAAAACATCAAGGCTTCGCAGAGCCATACCGCAAAGAACGACATGCAAAGCGAGGCAAAATAACTTGTTCTAAGTAGAAAACAGACGGGGAGAATGATAACTGTCGCACCGGCGATAATGCTCCCCTTGACTCCTGGCGCCACATTCCTCACATTCATGAACAGGAAAAGTACGCCAAAAATGAGAATAAAAAAGAATATCATTTCAGTTTTTCCTGGATGAGTGAAAGGACTTCGCGATGGACTTCATTGAGGGGGCGGTCCGAATTGACGATGCTTACGACATCGCTATAATCGCGGCCGGCAGCCAAATAGCCTTCGCGAACACGTTCAAAGAATTCAGCTTTTTCGCTTTCGAGGCGGTCAAGCGTCCCACCGCGATTTGCCATGCGCTTGCGGCTTGCCTCGACGGTCAAGTCCAGAACAATTGTGAGTTCCGGGAAGCAACCACCGCAGGTGAGTTCCGTGAGCCGTTGTACTTTGTCTGCACCGAGCCCGCGAGCGTACCCCTGGTACGCAAACGTGCTCCATGCAAAACGGTCGGCGATAACAACGTTCCCTGCATCAAGCGCAGGCTGGATGATTTCGTGAATCACCTGGGCGCGGGCCGCATTGTACAGCAAAAGTTCGGTATCGTCAGCCATGATGCCCTTGAACGCAGGGTCCAAGAGCAGTTCGCGAATACGCTCAGAAATTTTCGCGCCACCAGGTTCACGCAAGCGCACAACCTTGTAACCTTCGGATTCGAGTGCAGAAACCAGCAAGTCAATTTGCGTTGACTTGCCGGAACCATCAATACCTTCGAGGCTGAAAAATTTCTTCGCTGTTTTCATGAGCTTTCGCAGTGGCTAGTAGTAGTTAGTGGTTAGGGCGCCTCCGGTGCAGTAGGCAGTAAACAGTAGTCAGTGGCTAGGAATGAAAAAATTAAAAGTTAAATGCCATTCTTCATTCTTAATTTCATTATCCTGTTTACTAACCACTAATCACTGTTTACTAGTCAACGTCCTTGCCGTGGCACTTCTTGTACTTGAGGCCAGAACCGCACCAGCAGAGGTCATTGCGACCGAGCTTTGCACCGGCCTGCTGTTGGGCGCGCTTCACCGCGGCAGCGAGGGCCGGGTTCACACGGTTCGGGCGGGTGCCCGGAAGCGCGCTTTGCGGCATCGGCTGACCATTGGCCTGATCTTCAGAGAGTGCATTCGATTCAGAAGATGCAGCCTGACCAGCGAGACCGGCGGCCTTTGCACCTTCGGCACTCAACTGTTCGGAAGCTTCCTGAGACGGCTGTGCATCAGCGGATGTCCCTTCGGCAGGCTCAGGGACCTTATCGGTTGGTGAGCTTGTCGAACCATCAGCGGCCTTGCGTTCGGCGTCAATCTGTTCCTGGCTCTTGAGCTGGAGCTGGTCCGGAGATACCGTCACACCGTTCGGGAGCGTAATGCGGATATTCAAAATGCGGAGAGCCGTGAGCGTTGCAATCTTTTCGAGGCAGCTTTCGAACATCTTGAAGCCGTCATTCTTATAGACCATCAACGGATCCTTCTGGGCGTATCCATGGAAGCGGATAGCATCCTTCAACTGGTCCATAGCATACAAGTGTTCCTTCCAAACTTGGTCAATGGTCATGAGGAGGAAGCGGCGTTCGATATTGCGGAAGTCTGCATCCGGAATAATCTTCGTGAGCTTGTCGTAACGCACCTTGCAGAGGTCGATGATTTCATCGAGCACCTGTTCCGGAGTCTTCTTTACAGCTTCTTCAAGCGTCAAGCTGTATTCCATGCCGAGCGTGCGCTGCAAGTCTGCATGCAAGTCTTCGAGCTTCCACTGTTCCGGATAGCTCTTAGCCGGAATGTAAGCGGAAACCTTGATATCGCAAGCGTCTTCAATGCGGTTCATGATTTCGTCACGGATGTCTTCGCCGTTCAAGATGCGGCGGCGGAGCCCGTAAATCACCTTGCGCTGTTCGTTCATCACGTTATCGTAGTCGAGCAAGTGCTTACGGATATCGAAGCTCTGGCTTTCGACGCGGCGCTGTGCA
>CACYRP010000069.1 GCA_902776765.1 Fibrobacter succinogenes | reverse complement strand
GGCTGAGAGGAAGTTGAAAACTTCGACCGAACCTGATTTGGATAATGCCAACGTAGGGAGGTTCCATTGAACTCAAATCCAGTCAAAATCAACGGTGAAGATGTTGCAGTGGCAGGCATGACCATTGCCGAATATTTGGCATCTGCAAATTACGACACAAAGCGCATCGCCGTTGAACGCAATTTGGAAATCGTCCCCAAAGCAAAATATGCCGAGGTCGTCCTCGAAGCGGGGGATGTCGTTGAAGTTGTGAACTTTGTTGGAGGCGGGTGATGACCTGCGGTAAAATCCCGAGCAGGGAAGAGTTCAGACGCGCACTCGTACAAAAGCAAGGTGAAGATATCGTTCAGAAACTGGAACAGGCCTCAGTTGCCATCTGTGGCGTGGGTGGACTAGGCTCTAACGTCGCCATCAATCTCGCTCGCGCGGGCGTCAAGAAGCTCATTCTCGTGGATTTTGACCGTGTTGACGTGACGAACTTGCAGCGCCAGCAGTACAAGGCATCTCAGGTTGGAGAGCCTAAAGCGTTTGCGCTCGTCGAAAATTTGAAAGAAATAGCACCGTACACAGAGCTTGAAGCATACGACGAAAAAATCACGGAAGAAAACATCGACAAGTTCGTGGCTAATGCAGACGTTGTATGCGAAGCGTTCGACAATCCCGAAGCAAAATCGATGCTTGTAAACGCGGTTCTTGAAAAGTATCCGCAAAAGTATCTCGTTGCCGCCTCTGGAATGGCAGGCACGGACGATGCAAATTCCATCAAGACGCGCAAGATTTCAAAACATTTTTACCTCTGTGGCGATGGCAAGAGCGACGTGACTCAAGGACTTGCGCTCCTTGCTCCACGCGTGCAGATTTGCGCAGCGCATGAGGCGCTCACGATTATCCGGATTATTGCCGGTCTAGAAGTTTAACATAAAGGACATGCAAATGAATTCTGACAAACTTGTTATTGGCGGTCATGAATTTGATTCTCGTTTTATTCTCGGTTCTGGAAAGTATTCCCTCAAGCTCATTGAAGCTGCGGTCAAGGATGCAGGCGCTCAAATTGTAACGCTTGCCGTTCGCCGTGCAAACACGAAGGAACACGAAAACATCCTCGACTACATCCCGAAAAACGTCACGCTTTTGCCGAACACGTCGGGCGCTCGCAATGCCGAAGAAGCTGTCCGCATTGCAAGACTTTCCCGCGAACTCGGTTGCGGCGACTTTGTGAAAATCGAAATCATGCGCGATACCAAGTACTTGCTCCCGGACAATGCCGAAACCATCAAGGCGACTGAAACGCTTGCGAAGGAAGGCTTTGTGGTGATGCCGTACATGTACCCGGATTTGAACGTGGCTCGCGATCTCGTGAATGCGGGTGCTGCCGCCGTGATGCCGCTTGCATCGCCGATCGGTTCGAACAAGGGTCTTTGCACTAAAGACTTTATCCAGATTTTGATTGACGAAATCGAACTCCCGATTATCGTGGATGCAGGCATCGGCAAACCGTCCGAAGCTTGTGCTGCCATGGAAATGGGCGCTGCCGCCATTATGGCAAATACCGCGCTTGCAACGGCAGGCGATCTCCAGCAGATGGCATCGGCATTCAAGCTTGCGATTGAAGCGGGCCGTAAGGCTTACCTCGCCGGGCTTGGCCGTGTGCTTTCCCGTGGCGCATCTGCATCCGATCCGCTTACAGGATTCTTGAGGGACTGATTTTAGGACTTAGGTTTTAGGTCTTAGGTTTTAGGGAAATAATTGCACCGAAGGTGCCTATCTAACCTAACCCCTATAGCCTACAACCTATAACCTAACATTGACCATTGACTATTGACCAACGACTAAAGCAATGACTACAGAACGCAAAGACAACAATTATTTTTTTGATTCTGGGAATCTCTCGCCGGCGGCTCTGGAACGCAAGCACCGGATTGAAACAGATCCGTCTGTCCGTACGGACATTATGGAATACTTGCCGGGAATGGAAGTGATTCATTCCGATATCCGCGACAAGGTTCTTGATGCATTCGAAAGCTACGATGCATCCAAGTACACCGCTCGCGATGTGCAGTTTGCCCTGCAGCATGACACTTGCTCCATCGAAGATTTCAAGGCTTTGCTTTCACCAGCGGCAGCTCCGTTCCTTGAACAGATGGCAGCCAAGGCAAAGATTGAGACGGGTCGTCATTTCGGCAACAATGTCTATCTTTTCACGCCTCTTTATATTGCGAACTACTGCGAAAACTATTGCGTCTATTGCGGATTCAACTGCTACAATCACATCAAGCGTATGCAGCTGAACATGGAGCAAATTGAGCACGAGATGAAGGTCATCGCCGACAGCGGCATGGAAGAAGTATTGTTGCTCACGGGCGAAAGCCGCGCCAAAAGCAGTGTCGAATACATCGGTGAAGCTTGCAAACTTGCCCGCAAGTACTTCAAGCTCGTGGGCGTCGAAGTCTATCCGGTGAATGTCGATGAATACAAGTACTTGCACGAATGCGGCGTCGATTATGTGACTGTGTTCCAGGAAACATACGATCGCAAGCGTTACGAACAGCTTCATTTGCTGGGCCACAAGCGCGTGTTCCCGTACCGCTTCGATTCTCAGGAACGCGCCCTCATGGGTGGCATGCGCGGTTGCGGATTCTCGGCACTTCTTGGGCTTTCTGATTTCCGCCGTGACGCCCTCGCAAGCGCTCTGCATGTGTATTACTTGCAAAAGAAGTATCCGCATGCCGAAATGAGCCTCAGCTGCCCGCGCCTCCGTCCGATTGTGAACAACGAAAAAATCAGCCCGCTTGACGTTCACGAAAAGGAACTTTGCCAAGTGCTTTGTGCGTACCGCATTTTCCTCCCGTTTGTAGGCATCACGGTTTCGAGCCGCGAAAGCAAGGAATTCCGCAATGGCATCGTGAAAATCGCCGCCACGAAAATTTCCGCAGGCGTCTCGACCGGTATCGGCGACCACGAAAGCAAATACAGCGGTCACGACGACGGGGAAGGCGGCGATGAACAGTTCGAAATCAATGACGGTCGCAGCATCGACAAGATGTATGCTGACATGAGTAGCGAAGGCATGCAACCCGTGCTGAACGACTACTTGTATGTCTAGTTGCTTGTTTTTATTGCTTCGGCAAATAAATTACAAGCCAACGTCATGGCGGGCATGATCCGCCATCTAGGTATTAGAAAAAGCCTCGGAAATTCCGGGGCTTTTCTATAGTTGGCTAATATCTAGATTATTTCTTTCTCTTTGCACAACCTTTGCGGCCGTAGGTCGAGAAGCAAGTTCCATAATCAGACATATATGCCGAGTTCCACTCGCCTTGGTGAGGAATAATGAATACTTCTACGGAATAGCCGGGATTATCTACGTCAGACCAACGGATACTTAACGTATAACGAGTGTTGTCATTTACTTTTCCGGCATTAAGGGCTTTGCTTTGGAATAGCGTTCTTTTAGGAGCTGTTCGGTAGTAGGTTTCACCGGTGCTTTTTTGCCATGGAATAGAGGTGTACGTATCCCCTCCATTTTTGTAATTACCAACCCCTTTAAGTCTGTCTGCGATAATATCGGCGACACCATCGAAGTTAGCTTCTTTCAAGGCTGTATAGAATGTTCCGTCTTCGCCAATCATTTCGCTAATATTGTTGCTGTTATTAGCGCTATTGTGGCTTCCCTGAACGTTTATAGAAAGCTTACCATGCAACTCGATTACGAATAGTGTTGCTCCTTGTTTTGAGGAAAGACCGGCATTCAGTTTTTTCAAAAGGTCTTTCTTCTTATCGGCACTCTGCTTTTGGGTCGGGTCGTAGTGCGACATGGCATCGCTATCTTCAATAAGCGCTAAATTGATTGAGTTTCTGAGGTCATACAGTTTCATCAGGTCGATTTTTTCACGAGCTTTTTCACCGGCACCAAACATCTTCGGCATTGCCACGGTGGAAAGAATACTCATAATAGCGAGGACCACCATAAGCTCCATGAGGGTGATACCCCTCTTTGAATTTACAGTTTTCATAATATCGCTCCGTTTTTAGGATTTTAATCCTTTTTATTTAAAAGATATATAACTATGCATATTTTGGGAAGATAATTGTGATAAAAATGTAAATTTTGTGCAAATTTTCACAATTTTTAAACTTTAAAGTGCTCTATTCCAAAGCAGAGTAATATTTTCTACCTTTAAAACATGAAAAATCTTGATACGACGCTCTATTTTATTACCGATAGTACAAGTGTACCTGAGGATCGTTTTTTGCCAACGGTTGAGGCTGCATGTAAGGGAGGGGCAACACTCATCCAGCTCCGCGAAAAGAACCGCTCGACACGTGAATACATGGAACTTGCAACTGCAACCCACGAAGTCACCAAACGTTATGGAATCCCGCTGATTATCGATGACCGCGTTGATGTCGCTCTCGCTATTGGCGCCGAAGGCGTGCATGTGGGGCAGACGGATATGCCGGTCGCAGTAGCCCGCCAGCTGATGGGTGCAGATAAAATAATTGGTGCGACGACCAAGACTGTTCCGCAAGCGCTTGAAGCTTATGAGCAGGGGGCCGATTATCTGGGAGTTGGTGCGATTTACCCGACGACGACCAAGGTGGTTACAATCCTTACGAGTGTCGATACGCTCAAGGCGATTGTAAAAGCCGTGCCTATCAAGGTGAATGCTATTGGTGGGCTCAATAAGGATAATATCGGTGTGCTCAAGGGCTCCGGAATTTCTGGCATTTGCGCCGTTTCTGCAATTATGAAGGCCACAGATCCAGAAAAAGCAACACGTGAACTGAAAGCAGCGTTTTTAGGTATTAGGGGGTAGGTAATAGGTTTTAGGCTAATAATCGTGGCTCTGCCACCCTATACCAATGCACGAAGCGCATGATTCTTTTCCTAAGACCTAACACCTATAACCTGTAACCTAATTATTACTATCTTTTATCGTGATGAAAAAGAATTCAAAATCGACTTTGTCGTTCGTTGTTGATGTGGGGAACTCCCATACTGTTCTCGGAATTTTCAAGGGTGACAAGGTTGTTGATCATTGGAGACTCACGACTCGCAAGGAAACCACTTCGGACGAGGTGATGAATCGCGTAGGCGGTCTCATTCATTTTTCGAAAATCAAGCCGGAATCGGTGACGCATGTAGGGCTTTCGACGGTGGTGCCTTCGCTGGAGCGCCCGTGGGTCAAGGCTTTGCAGACGCTCCTCAAGCGCCCTGTGCAAGTGGTGAGTTCCACGAACTGCCTCAATTGCCCCATTGCATACCCGAACCCGAGTACGCTTGGTGCAGACCGTCTTTGCAATATTATTGCGCTCAAGGAACGCGGCTTGACGGATGCTATTGTTATCGACATGGGCACGGCCACAACGTTTGATGTGATGAAAAACGGCGGTTTTGCTGGCGGTATCATAATTCCAGGCATTAGCGCAAGCCTCGATGTGCTTACAGAAAAAGCAGCCCGCCTTTTGCCGGTCAGCATTGAATGGCCAAAAAATCTTATCGCCAACAACACTGACGATGCCATCCGCGCAGGCCTCTTATTCGGGTTCATGGCTGAACTCGAAACGCTCGTTGCGAAAATCAAGCAAGAAATGGGTAAGAAAGATGTTCCTGTTTTTGCAACAGGCGGTTGGGGTAGAACCATCGTCGGGCATACAAAAATTATCGATACTTACGATCCGTATTTAACTTTGGACGGAGTCCGTCTTGTGGCGCTGCACGGTGATTCTGCAGCCGAAGTCATCGACAAGGACGCCGAAGAATAACTTGCAACAGCAAGTCTAAGGCTAGTTCACGAATCGTTATTTGTATTTGGGCCTCGCACATGCGGGGCTTTTTTTGTAAATGGACATTTATTCCATAACTTTACGTATTTTATGTGTCCGTTTTTTCGCAAAATAATTGATTTTTTATTTGTGGTGCGGAAAGTTTAAAGCTTTTTTTGAGGATTGTTGGGACTTAGGAATCAAAGCTTTATCTTTCAACATCGCAGAACTTAAAAATGAGGTTAGGTAAGTGAAAAAAAGTTGGATTGGGTTGGTTGCGATAGGCGTGGCTTGTAGTGCCGCTCATGCGCAGACGAAGGTCGTTGTGGACCCGGGCAAAAGATACCAGCTATTTGAAGGCTGGGGCACAAGCCTTTGCTGGTGGGCTGAGCTCGTTGGCGCTTGGAGCGAATCGAATTACTCAAAACTTTTAGACGTTATTGCGGATCCAGATTCCGGTCTCGGTTACAATATTTTCCGCTATAATATCGGTGGTGGCGACCAGCCGGGGCACAATCACTTGACCAAGGGCGATGGGGGCGCTGCTGTTCCCGGTTATAAGCCAACTGAAAAAGGCGACTACGATTGGACTGCCGACCCGCACCAACGCAATGTGCTTTTCGGGCTCGCTAAAAGAATCAAAAATCCTATTTTCGAGGCGTTTTCGAACTCTCCGCCGTGGTGGATGACGAACAGCGGTTGCGTTTCGGGTGGCGTGAACGGCGCGGATAACCTCAAGTCGGATTACTTCGACGATTTTGCAGATTACCTTTCGGAAGTGGCCAAGCACTTTAAGCAGGAATGGGGCATCACGTTCCGCACGATTGAACCGTTTAACGAACCGAGTGCCGGTTGGTGGACTGCCAATGGCAATCAGGAAGGCTGCGGCTTTAAGAACAAGCAATCTGAAATGATTGTGGAACTCGGTAAGGCTCTCAAGAAAAAGGGGCTATTCCCGGAGACTTCTGTCAGCGCGGCGGATGAATCGAACATTGGCGATGCGCTGAACCGGTTTAACAGCTACAGCACCGAAGCTCGTTCGTACATGTTCCAAGTCAACACGCATAGCTATTCGGGCTACGATTCTCGCGGAAAGCTTTACAACGCAGCCTTTGCTGCCGATAAACGTGTATGGCAGTCCGAATCGGGGCCGCTCCACCGCAGTGGCAACCTCGACATTACGCTCTGGATGGCGGATGTTATTTTGCATGACCTCCGCGATATGCATGCGAGCGCTTGGGTCGATTGGCAACTTTCGGACCCTGCTGAAAATTGGCGCACCATCGTGGCCGATCACAAAAAACAGTCGTTTTCTTACGCTCCGCGCTTCTATATGCACGCCGCTTTCAGCCGTGTGATTCGACCGGGTTCACGCTTTATCGATAGCGACAACAGCAATACGCTTGCTGCCATCCGCGAAGACAGTTCGCTTGTGCTTGTGGTGCTAAACACGGGCTCTAGCGATGCAAAATATACCTTTGACTTGAGTAAATTTGAATCCATCGGCAATAAAGCCAAGGTTCACCGCTTTACGCTCCCCGCAGCACTCAAGGCGGATTCGGATATTGATGTTTCGGGCAAATCCGTTACTGTGACTGCCAAAGCGCAGTCTATCGTGACTATGGTCATTGAAAATGCCACCGGCGGCTCGTGCGAAGCTAGTACAATCATTCCGTATGCCAAGATTCACAACGGCGGTTGGAATGAGACGACCGAAGTCAAGGTGAATCCTGGTGATTCGCTTGTAATTGGCCCGCACCCTTACGATGGTGGACGTTGGACGTGGAAAGGCCCGAACGACTTCTATTACTTGGGTCGCGAAGTCCGCTTCAAGAATTTGCAATGGCAAAGCAGCGGTATCTACACGGGAACATATGTAAACCCGTATGGCTGCGAAAGTACTGTTGATGTGAAGGTTATCGTTGATGACCCGGAGCACCCGTATGTAGAGCCTGAAAAACCGGACACCGGCAGGGTAGCCCTCAATCCGCAAATGGCGGTGGGGAAGGTGGCGGTCTCGAAAATCGGGGGCGACTTGCAGATTTCTGCTCCGCATGGTTTCGTGCAACTTTCAATTTACGACATGCAAGGAACACTCCTAATGCGTAGGCAAATTGATGGAACAGCAACGATTCCGGTGGAACAGTTCTCGCAGAAACCTTACGTTGTAAAAATCAGCAGCGCTGGTAAAAAAATTTATCAGAAAATTTTCAGATAAATGCTAGAAGACCCTCGCCTTCGCGAGGGTGACAAAATGTAAATACATAGTCATGCTCGATCAAGTCGAGCATTTTTGATGTATTCAGGTAACTCGCACTTAAGCGGCGCAATGCAATTTATTCGCGATTTTTCGGCACTTCGCGTTTTCTCGTGAAGTGAGGGTTTCGCCATTGAGCGTGCCGCTTTTTTGAATCACACCGCTAATCTTGAATCCGCTCCAACAAAGAACTTCCTTGAGGGCGCGTACTGTTCCTAGTGATTGTTTGAAAATCAAGTTGAATGGCCATCGTGTGGAACATGTCGTGACAAGAACTGCTTTTTTGCCGCTCAAAAGTGCACGAGGAACACCTTGTTCGCTATGGTCCATAAAGCCGTAAACCCATCTGTCGAATAACATTTTCAGTTGGCCGGTCATGTTTCCCCAATAGCATGGAGAACCGACAATCAAGCCATCGCATTGCTGAACGAGTCGCAAAATCGTTTTGGCATCGTCGTCGGGCATAACGCAGTCGTGTGTGCTGCGGCATTTCATGCAACCTACGCAAGGGCGGAATTGCAATTTGCAAACATCCACATAATTTACTATGTCGCCATTCGCCAGCAGTTCATTGCGTATGATATTCAACATTTGGTTGATATTGCTATTGGGGCGGGGGCTAGCGTTTAAAATGACAAATTTTTTCATGGGGTCTCCTAAAAACTTTCATTTATGTAACACTTGGACCCGTCAAAAATGTTACCGGCAACCTTCATTATTTCAATAAAAATCAATAAAATTAGCGAAAAAAAGCAAATTGATTATATATTAATTTTATAGAGGGAGCTTATAACTGAGATTATGGATTTCAAGACGCCAGAACTTTTGGATATGTTTGCTGCGACATGTGCTGTTGCTGATTCGAGCTACATTGGGAGCGATGCCGCCTTTGCGAATATCTACCTGTTACGAAAAAAATATGACACCTTGATAGCCCTGCAAGATGGATTTCTCTTTCGCTATTATAACGGACAGGGGAGCCGTCGGGGTTATGCGTTCCCACTCGGAGTCGGCGATCTGCAGAAAGCATTGGAGCTGATTATCCAAGATGCACATGCATCGGGGCGTCCGTTGGAATTTTGCCTTGTTGACGAGCCGCGTGCGCAGATTTTGCGGGAGTATTTTGAGAAGGCAGTGTCGAACCGCGCCGAACCTGTACTCCATTTCGAAAATAACCGAAACGATAGCGACTATATCTATTCGGCCGAAAATCTTGCAACACTCCCAGGAAATCAGTACAAGAAAAAGCGCAATCATATTTCAAGATTTAATCGAACTTATTCGAATTACGAATTGCGCGCTATTACGGCTGAAAATATTGCTGAAGCGCATGAAGTCGAAAAGAAATGGCTTAATTTTGAAACGCTGGCCCGCTCAAACGAAAACGATTGTGAATGCGTTTGTGATTGCCGTGAGGCAGCCTGGGCCGAACGCTCCGAAGACGAAAAATCGCGCATGGCAGAATACTGTGCCATCAAGGAAGCGCTGGAAAACTTCGATGCTCTCCAGATGCGTGGCGCAATCCTATATGTCGAAGGCAAACCCGTCGGCATGACCATGGCTTCAGAAATTGCGCCCGGCGTTTGGGATATTCATTTTGAAAAAGTCATCGATGAATATGCAATCAATGGCGGCTATGCCGTTATTAACAAGCTGTTTGCCGAGCGCCTAGTGACTGCCGGCGCGAAACTAATCAACCGCGAGGAAGATATTGGTATCGAAGGACTGCGTAAGGCGAAACTCTCGTACTACCCGACGATTATTTTGGACAAATCGCACTGTATTGTTGTAGAAAACTCTCCGCAATGGCGTCACGGAGCCGCAAACTATAGAATTTCATAAAGATTAAAGGATTGTTAATGTGTCTTTCTGAACTTTTTTGCAGCCATTCTGGAGGGGCAATGCCCCGATAGAATCCAAACTGTTTAAATTTAACGATCCATAAAGCGTAAAGGACTGTGATGCTTTCTAAAATTCTTTCCCGCGAATCCTGTGCCGCATGCAAGTTCTGCTGCTCCTTCCGTCGGCAGAGCCTTTGGGAAACGCCGCTGTTCCCGCCCGAAGTCGTGGAAAAACTGAGCAAACCCAATGAATACGGCGTGGTGGGGGAGTTTCGCGACGGTCAAATAATTCTTGGCGGCTACCGCACCGACGACCCCGAAGAAGAAGTTCCCTGCTCGTTCTTGGACCCAAATCGCGGCTGCATCCTGAAGCCCAAAGATAAACCTTTCGACTGTTCCATCTGGCCGCTCCGCATCATGAATAAAGACAGCGAACTCGTCATCGCGCTCACTCCCACATGCCCGGCTATCGGCGCAACGCCCCGTCCCGAGCTGATAGAACTTGTCAAGAATGGCCTCGGCGATAAGATTTTCGAATACGCCAAAACGCATCCGTACATTATCAAAGAATACCGCGAAGGGTTCCCGATAATTTATCTTTAATTAATGTGATGAAAATCGAGCGCAAAAAAATCGAAAGCATTGGCGAATTCGCTCCCAAGACCAAGGCCATGCTTGCCGCCCTTTTGGGGGTATCAGCCGTGTTCTCGATTTCGGCATGCGCATCTACCCAGAAAAAGGCGGATGCTTCTCAAAAAAATGATAGCGATGGTGTTGCCAATGTGATTGGTGGAAATATCGCAGATTCTCCATATAACACCCCTCTTCCTTCGAAAACGCCGGAATCATCATCGTCAGAGTCTGAAATAAGCGCCTTTGAACCGCTCGGGGGAATGGTTTATATTCCAGATTCAACAGATACGGATTCGAGCAAAGCAAATTTAAACGCACTTGGTCAACAACATCAATAATCCTCATTATTCAGTAAAGGCTCTGCAGCCGGTGCACGGAGCAAAGCCATTGGACGATTAACAATCTCGGAAGTTTCTATACTTGGAGCATCAAACTCAGTAAAAGAACTTAATGAAGATAAAGAATTTTCTTCAGTCGATACCGTAATCGAATCAAATTGGTTTACATATTCTTCAATTTTATCTATGTCATAACCCGCAGAAGCATCCATCACTACCAGCAAGGCGAGTGAAGCGAAAACAAACTTGTTTGTTTTCATTTCCGAGCTGTAAAGGGAGGCGCTTGCGCCTCAACGAGGTTCGAAATTTTCAGTAATGAGCAAGCGAGTGCCGCAAGAACGGGCTTGCCCATTCTTATGGTCGAGCGCAACCATAGACGCCGGAGACGTCCATTTTAAAGTTCTTTTTAGAACTTTTCCTCGAACGAGTTGTTTTTTTAGAAGCGTTTTTAGAATTTTCGGAGTTTTTACGGGAGTTATTATTCATTTGACGCCTACGGCGTCCGCGGCTGCATTCGGTCATGAACGCCTGCTAGCAGTCGTTCGCGACTCTCGTTTTGCACGCTCTTTTGACATAGATATTGCCTTTGCACTTCGTGCAATGCTTTGCGGCTCAGATATAGAAATAAACAAGTTTATTTCTGCATCATTCGCCTTGATTGCCTTTGGCGTACAAACGTACGCCGTTTTTTTATTAAACTTTTGTTAGGAAATTCCAGCACAATGCCGAAATAACGCAATGATGGCGGATACAATCCGCCTTTAAATTTTTATAAGGAGACTATTCTAGCTTGGTACAACGAACAGAAAATCCTTTTGTTTTCAATTCACGATGTTCTTCTTGAGGAGAACTACCTGAAGCACTAACAAGACCATGATGGGCTCTAATTTCTTTATCAAGCTCATATTCTTCAGGACGAAACCAAGCAATCTTTTCTTACTTTGATTCGTTCCACGGAACCCATATGTTGAACGCAAACCTTTTATTCCATCATCAAATTTATCATCATATCCACGGACAATTTCATAATCATCCCACGTGAAAAGCCTCCACCCTTCAGGGCATATACCTCGATGATTTTCTTGAATTAGATCAGAACAGCTTTCCGTATTGCAACGGCTCGGCAGTTGCATCATTTCCGCCCATTGATATAATCCGCCAAATTCATCACACTTTGTGGTATCGTTGGCATAGCAGTATTTTTCAATTTTAGAATCATCGGATTGATCTTTTTTCCCATGCACCATTTCGCCGATGTTCAAATTTTCAGCCATTACAGTTACGGATTTTCCCATCGTTTCTTTGCGTGTCGATGTTATCGTGATATAATAATAACTGCGACCATTACGCGGATCAGTAAACTGCTTGTACGCACCTTCACCAACTTTGCTAACATTAGCGAGAGTTTTTTTATGATCAAAAGGAACATATTCACTAGCTAATAATTCTAAATCTGAATTTTCAAGACACCGAATAGAACGACCTTCATATTTTTTGCCATCGGTAAGACTAGCTGATTCATAGAAGTCATTTAAATTCATTATATAGGGATTGCCGCTACTATTGAATACAGAAGAACTCCAGAAATAGGTGTCTTCACCAGCATAGTAAAAGCCGTCTTTATCGCGGATACCTACCGGCAATGCAGAAAAACCTATACTATCCGATCCATTGATTTTTTCCCATCCCGTTTGTGATCTTAGTTTTCCATCAGCAATAGAATCCAAGATTTCCCAATCTCTCTTCGAAGGAAGTCTCCAGCCGTCTGGACAAATTCCCTGTACTGGGTAAATGGGCCAACAGGTTACGCCATATCCACAACTTTCACCGTATTTATTGAATAAACCTACACTATCCATTGCCGCCGCCCATGTGTAAAGACGCCCCGCAACCTTGCAGTTTTCGTCTTTGTCTCCATAGCACCAGCTACTACCTTTCAGGCTTGTGGTTTTATTGCTGTCTGCATAATTGAGATTTTGAGCCATCCACAACTGGTTCCCAATCTTGATCGTTTTATATGTTTGCCCGTCACGGGAATCAGTCATCGACCCGTAATTGATTTTGGAATTCAACCTATCTTCCAAAGGTATATCCCAGCTCCAACCGTTTTGGAATTTTGAAGAAGAGGAGGACGACAAAGCCTTAATAGATGACGACGACCCACCATCTTTTTTACTGCTACTGGATTCCGGGTCTTGCCCGGAATGACGACTGCTGCTCAGAATGACGGAAGACGAGGATGAAGCAATCTTTTGACTGGAACTAGACTCGGCCTTTTTGCTAGAGCTAGAAGCCTTAGACCCATTCGACTCCACTGACGTTCCGCTCAGGGTGACACTACTTGAAGACGAATCATCATCGTTTGCAGACGTTCCGCTGTCGCCGCCACAGGCGGCAAGGGCTATGGAAAGAAGAAATGTAAGGAAAAATCGTATGGATCCCCTACGCTTCGCTTCGAGGATGACTGGGAAGAAATGTAAGGAAAAATCGTATGGATCCCCTACGCTTCGCTTCGAGGATGACTGGTCGAGAAAGACATTTCGCCTTTGCATCAAATTTTCTCATTCCGTACTCCTTTCCATCCATATATCCAATATAAATTACTTGCGTAAAATATATAAAAATCCCGGACATCGCTGCTCGGGATAATTTTTCAATGAGTGCGTAAACTGCGAACAACCTCACACTTCAAAGGCACGAAGTGCCGCGCTTCTTTCTTCTTTCGTCTGTAGGCCCGTAGGGCCGTTCTTTCGTCTTACTTGAACAGATTCTTCATCTTCTCAAGGAAACTTTCTTCTTGAGCGGTTTCCTTGTCCTTGCGGAGTTCGGCAAGCTTCTGGTAAAGCTCCTTCTCTTCGCGGGAGATGTCCTTCGGAATATCTACGCCAATTTGCACGTAGAGGCTTCCGCGGTCGCCCTGTTTTTTGAGCGGCCACAAGCCCTGATCGCGCAGACGGAGAACGCTACCGGCTTGAGTGCCTGCGGCAATCTTGATTTGGATTTCGTCACCGCTGATGGTCGGGATGCGCTGTGTTCCGCCAAGCACCAGCTTGTGCACCGGCACCTTGACTTCGCAATGCAAATCGTCGCCTTCACGGCTGAAGAAATCGTCCGGCTTTTCGGCAATCACCACAAGCAAGTCGCCGCAAGCGCCACCGCGCGGACCGCAGTTGCCTTCGCCACGCAGGTTCAAGTACTGGCCTTCGCTCACGCCTGCCGGAATCTTGATGGAGATTTCTTCGCTTTCTTGCACACGACCTTCGCCGTGGCAATGAGAGCAAGGATTAGCAATCACTTCGCCCATGCCACCGCAAGTGGGGCAGACGCTTTCGGAAACCATTTGGAAAAATCCGCCGGACACACGACGTACACGACCCGTGCCATGGCAGGTATCGCAAGTCTTGACGTTCGTACCGCCCTTGCCGTTACATTCCGTACACGGTGTATAGCGTTTTAAGCGAACCTTCTTGGTGCAGCCTTCGAAAATTTCCTTGTAGCTGAGTGCCACCTTGATCTGCAAGTCGTTACCACGCGGAGGCCCAGCCTTGCGACCGCCACCACGACGTCCACCGCCACCAAAGCCGAACCCGCCACCAAAGATATCGCCAAATTGGCTGAAGATATCGTTGAGGTCGAAGCCTGCGCCGCCGAATCCGCCACCGCCAAAACCGCCACCAGGAGCGTTAAAGCCGAACTGGTCGTAGTTCTTGCGCTTTTCAGGATTAGAGAGCACGTCGTAAGCTTCGGCAGCTTCCTTGAACTTTTCTTCAGCTTCCTTGTCGCCCGGGTTCTTGTCCGGATGGTACTTGATAGCAAGCTTCTTATAAGCGTGCTTGATTTCATCAGCACTTGCGTCCTTGCCGACGCCCAAAACTTCGTAATAATCTCTTTTTTCAGCCATAATATGCCTTTGGCATTTAGTAGACAGTAGGAAGTAGACAGTAGACAGGGAAAAGCTTTGTTGTCCTTTAGTAACTGCAAACGTCCTAATTCATACTAATAAACAGATACCCTTATTTACACAAAAAGGATTGCTCCCTAAAAGAGAGCGAATCCTATTTTGTAAGTTGCAGATGGAGGATGTATAAATTAATGTTTTTAGATCCTTCGCCCTTCGGCAGGCTCAGGGACCTTATTAAAGGTTGGTGAGCTTGTCGAACCACGCTCAGGATGACACTTCCTACTTCCTACCGTCTACTTCCTACTAATTAGTCAACCACTTCCGCGTCAACGACTTCCGGGCCATCGCCCTTCTTGTCGTTCTTCGGCTGTTCAGAAGCACCCGGCTGCGGACCCGGCTGAGCCTGGTTTGCACCGGCGGCCTGAGCCATGGAGCTGATCATGCCCTGGAGCTTGTCCATAGCGGCCTTGATTTCTTCCTTGGTGCCGTTGTCCTTCTTGGCCTTGATATCGTCGATAGCAGCCTGCAGCTGGCTCTTGGTGTCAGCCGGGAGCTTGTCACCAAATTCCTTGAGCTGGCCTTCAGCCTGGTATGCCATCTGTTCGGCCTGGTTCTTGATATCCACCAGTTCGCGCTGTTCCTTGTCCTTGGCAGCGTTGGCTTCGGCATCCTTCACCATCTTGTTGATTTCGTCTTCAGACAAACCGCTAGAAGAAGTAATCTTGATGGACTGTTCCTTACCGGTTTCCTTGTCCTTAGCAGACACATGCACAATGCCGTTTGCGTCGATATCGAAGGTCACTTCGATCTGCGGCACGCCACGCGGCTTCTTCGGAAGATCGGTCAAGTCGAACTTGCCAAGCGTACGGTTGTCGCGGGCAAATTCGCGTTCGCCCTGGAGCACGTGAATGGTCACAGCCGGCTGGTTGTCTTCGGCAGTGGAGAACACCTGGCTCTTCTTGGTCGGAATCGTGGTGTTACGGTCAATGAGCTTGGTCATCACGCCACCGAGAGTTTCGATACCCAAAGAAAGCGGGGTCACGTCGAGGAGGAGCACGTCCTTCACGGAGGAGTCGCCGCTAAGCACAGCGCCCTGAACTGCAGCACCGATTGCCACAACTTCATCCGGGTTCACAGTCTTGTTCGGTTCCTTACCGAAGAACTTGCGCACAGCTTCCTGAACGGCCGGAATACGGGTAGAACCACCAACGAGAATCACTTCGTCAATTTCGCTCAAGGAAAGACCGGAGTCCTTGATAGCCTTGCGGCACGGTTCCATAGAACGTTCCACGAGGTGAGCGGTGAGCTGGTCGAACTTTGCACGGCTGAGGGTGAGGTCCAAGTGTTTCGGACCAGAAGCATCAGCAGTGATGAACGGAAGGTTGATGTTCGTAGAAGTCGTAGCAGAAAGGTCAATCTTAGCCTTTTCAGCAGCATCCTTCAAACGCTGGAGTGCCATCTTGTCCTTCTTCAGGTCAATGCCAGGATTTTCTTTCTTGAATTCGTCGTTGATCCAGTCGATGATGACTTCGTCGAAGTTGTCACCGCCGAGCATCGTATCACCGTTGGTGGCCTTCACGCTGAACATACCATCGTCAATTTCGAGGATGGAAATATCAAACGTACCACCACCGAGGTCATACACAGCAACCTTTTCGCTCTTCTTGGAGTCAAGACCGTAAGCAAGAGCTGCTGCCGTCGGTTCGTTCACGATACGGAGAACTTCGAGGCCAGCAATCTTACCAGCATCCTTTGTAGCCTGACGCTGAGAGTCGTTAAAGTAAGCCGGAACCGTAATCACGGCCTGAGAAACAGACTGGCCGAGGTAATCTTCGGCAATCTTCTTCATGGTCTGGAGAACGGCTGCAGAAATCTCAGGAGGAGCAAACTGCTTGTCGTCAATCTGCACGCGGACCGGATCAGAACCCGTGCCTACGAGCTTGTAGGGCATGTTCTTTTCGGCAGTGGAGCATTCGCCAGCTGTGCGGCCCATGAAACGCTTGATAGAATAAATCGTCTTTTCCGGGTTCGTGATTGCCTGGCGCTTTGCAACATGGCCCACAAGACGTTCACCGTTCTTGCCAAATGCGACAATAGACGGCGTAGTGCGGAAACCTTCTGCATTGGCGATGACGACCGGCTTGCCACCTTCCATCACGGCAACGCAGCTGTTTGTCGTACCCAAGTCAATACCAATAATCTTACCCATGATTTTATCTCCTATTTTAAATTCTTGATCCCCAGTGTTTTTGTTTGAGTGGGGAGTTTTTTACGCCGATACATTAGCAAAAGCCGTGCCAACCCCGAAAAGCGCCCTTTTTGTTTCGTTCTGAAACGTTTTTAAGGCTAAAATCGGGCAAAAATGGGCCTGTTTCAAAAAAGAACGCCCCAAGACGTCATCCTGACGACCTGTCATCCTAGAGCCGAAGGCGATAGGAACTATAATGTCTCGTACTTCATTTGGGAGGAAGGATCCAGTGATGTCTTGAATAGGGGAGGGGGAAGAATCCCCCTGATTGCAGCCCCGGCAATGTCTAAGCAATCAGGCTCCCCTTGCCTAGCACGTCATTGCGAGGAACGTAGTGACGAAGCAATCCATAGCCGGGTCTTCCGTCACCCCTTCGCCTAAGGGGCTCTGCCCCTTAAAAACCCCAAAAGGCGAATGCCGTGACAATCGTGCTTGCGCGAATTGTCATGGCTGAGCCGCAGGGGTTTCTGTAAAACCCCGAATTGTCATGCCTGCATAAGCGGGCATCCTCTTTTCTCTCCTAATTATGTATATTTGCTTTGACATTTTGAGTTTTTTGCTCTTATTCTCGCGTCCTTAAAACACGACCAAAGTTTTACGCAATAAGAATAAGGCTTACAACGCACACCCGAATTAGGGCGTGGGTCGTTTGCTTGTTTTGCGTAGGGCTTCTTGGTCGTTGCCTAAGGACGAACAGGTATTCGATACCACGCTTTTTTGTTTTATCGAATATCGAGGGAAGAGCAAAGACATGCGTTTTTGCTCCCGTTCTTGCGTCCTTAAAATACGACCAAATTTTTTAACGCAACAAGAATTGGACCAATGGAACTCATCTCTATGGGGTGAGTTCTATTTGGGCGTTTTTCTTGTCGAAGCATACCGATGTTTCGTGAACAGAAGTGAAAACAGAACATTTCACCTGTTCCGTTGGAACATCGAGGCGTTATGGCTTCTGGCAAGAATGCACTTCGTGTGCTTTCTTTGTTCTCCGGTTGTGGAGGACTTGATCTTGGACTAGAGGGTGGTTTTGTCACTCTCAAGAAATCTGTCAACGAAAAGATTCATCCAGATTGGATTGAAGATGTCGTTAATAAGAATTTCATCCGGTTGAAAAAGAACCGTTTTGAGACTGTTTTTGCGAACGACATTTTACCTTGTGCGCAAAAAGCGTGGAACCATTTTTTCGGTGATAGAAAGGAAATCGAAGGGATTTACCGACTAGAATCTATTGTAGATCTTGTCAAGAAAAGCAAATCGGGCGAATTTGAATTCCCCCAAAAAATTGACGTAGTTACTGGTGGCTTCCCTTGTCAGGATTTCTCAGTTGCCGGAAAAAGACTCGGATTTGATTCAGCCAAAAGTCACAATGGTGTGAACGAAGAACACGCTGAAAATGAGTCTAGAGGTACTTTATACCTTTGGATGAAACAGGTCATTGAAATCGTCAAGCCGAAAATTTTCATTGCAGAAAATGTGAAAGGGCTTGTTTCATTGGGCGACGCCAAGAAGATTATTGAAACAGATTTTCGAAACATTGACAAGGGTTATTGCGTTGTTGACGCCCAAGTTTTGAAAGCTTGGGAATACGGCGTTCCACAAAGTCGAGAACGTGTTGTTTTCATAGGCATTTCAAGAAAATACGCCAATCCCAAAATTCTTGCCGACATAGAACAGAAATCCGAACAATCGCAGTATTACCCCTATCCTATAAAAACTCATGGAGATGGAGAAGGACTTCAAAAGATTGTAACTTGCAAAGACGCTTTCGTAGGATTAAAAGAGCCTGACGAAAGTTCCGATGCCGCACAAAAAGCTTATTCAAAAGCGAAATACTATGGCAAAATGCAGGGCAGCTCCGAAATCGATATGGATGGTGTCGGTCCGACAATCCGAAGCGAACATCATGGCAATATTGAATATCGCAGGTTGAGCGAAGAACATGGCGGAAAGATTTTGTCTGAATTGAACAAAGGATTGCAGGAGCGTCGCTTAAGTGTTCGTGAATGCGCAAGAATTCAGACGTTCCCCGATGATTATGAATTCGTCTTTAACGACGGAACCAATAAAGTCAATTCATCTGATGCCTATAAGGTCATTGGAAATGCGGTTCCGCCTTTGCTAGGTTACGCAATCGGGAAAAGACTCGAATCTCTTTGGAATGATTTGTTTGGAGAATAAATATGAACACTTTTGCTATTGGCGAAAATATAAACATCAAAGAGGCTAGTTTAAAGGAATCTTTTGACAACTTATTAAGTCTTACAAAAGAGAAATTAGAGTCGCGACCAAGTGTTTCTCAAAAAAAAGATTTTTGGAAATCCTTTGAAGAAGATGTTCATATAGCTTTATTAGAATCAACAAAAGATTTACATATTCCGTGGAAAATTGAATACATAAGTGGCCACAAATTTCCAGATATTGTCGCACGCATAAATGAAAAACAATCTTTGGGAATAGAAGTAAAAACCATCAGTACCCGCAATAATTCTTGGAAGGTGATGGGCGGAAGCATAATGGAATCAACGAGAATTCCCGATGTTAGCCGTATTCACATTTTTTGTGCAAAACAAGATCCGTTTAAAATAAGGTACAAACCTTTTGAAGAATGTGTTGAAAATGTAGCTGTTACACATAGTCCCCGTTACATGCTTGACATGGACGCTTCAAAGCAAGATTCCCTGTTTAGTAAGTTGGGAAAAACATATGAAGAAATTCGTCAAATGAAAAACCCATTTGATGCATTCAAAGATTTCATTGTTGAACAACGAAAAAATAATTTAAAGCAGCGAAAAGTAGATGATGATTTTTGGTGGTATTCTCCAAATTCAAACCAAATTAATACAATAGAATTAGAAGACCAAAAGTTTGCAAACAAGATGGTGGGGCTTGAAATGCAATTTTGGAATCAACTCACAAGAGATGAACAACATTTTCTTCGAGCATACTTGTTAATTATATTTCCGAATATTATTGAAGGAAATTATAACGATGCGTCAAAATGGCTTCTTCAAACGCAAGGAATAATAAACCCGTCTTTTAGAGATACTTTCTCTGCAGGAGGTAGGCAAGAACTTGCAGGAATAAAGGTCCCCAAAATCATATTTAATATTGCGAGTTGGAAAGATGATATAATAAAGATTTTTAATGAAAAAAAACTACCACAACAAGATTTTGAGTATTGGAAGGAAAAAGTTTTTGCCATCTCTAAATTTTCAGGTCCCGAAAAGGATGTTCTTATCAAAATAGTTAAGGAAATAGGGGCGAATATCATTCATTGAAGGAATAAGCCGGATCAAGTCTAACTTGAAATGTATTGCTTTTATGCAGGCAAAGATGTATGTTAAATGACATGAACAAAATCGAAAATGCCGCCACATGGTCGAAAGAATGCTTAGATGCGGAACTCGAGAAGGGCTACAACGATATGTTGAGCGGCCGCGTTACCCCCTGGAACGATATATACGCAGAACTCTCCAAAGCCATCTCCGAAATCAAAAACGGAGCACTAGGGAGCGATGCGGAAGAATACATCAAGGGATTGATGAATTAAATCGATCCTCTTGTCTAGACTATGCTTCACGTGATTGATGCGAAATATATTGGCGATTATAAGATATCCGTCGAATTCAACGACGGATGCCGTTTTGTCGCTGATTTTGAAAGTGTCATCAAGTCGGACCACCGACCCATCGTGCAACAACTAGCAGACATCAATACCTTTAAAGATTTCACGCTGCAAGCGCACACAATCACATGGCCGAACGGAGTCGTTCGGGGTCTTAGGGGCAGAGCCCTTAGGAGAGAGGGTGGGGAGCAACGAAGTGCGAGCCAGGGGGAGGCATCCCCCTTTAATTGTCAAACATCTTCGTAATGACCTTTGCACGAAAGGATGTCGATGAGCAATTAATCGTTCTCCATTGACTCTAATTCGCCGAGCTCATTATTTAGGTTGCATTTCGGTGTGTTTTTATATATATTTAGAGAAAAGAGGTTACTTTTATGTCGCAAACCACCTTTAGCATCAGAATGGATGAAAACCTGAAAAAAGACTTTGATAAGCTTTGTGAAGAGTTTGGCATGTCGATGACCACGGCGATAAATGTCTTCGCTCGTGCCGTTGTGCGCGAGAAGAGGATTCCCTTCGAGGTTTCATCCACAAAGGCTCCCGCCTATGCCGCCGACAGGCGCGTTTTCTACAATGCAAGTCCAGTTGCGAGCCGTATGTCGATGGTAATGCGCCAGCTTTCTGCCGAGGCAGAAAGAGCTGGGGCCGCCGATATGACTCTAGACGAAATCAATGCCGAAATTGATGCTGCCAGGAGCGGCCGATGAAGTTTTATGCGGTCATTGACACAAATGTCATTGTTTCCGCTTTGCTGAAATGGAACTCTGTTCCTGGAGTCGTATTGCAGGCAGTTTTCAATGGATTTGTTGTTCCTGTATACAATGATGAAATTCTGAATGAGTATCGCAATGTTTTGAATAGGCCGAAATTCGGTTTTTCTTCAGAGTTGATTTCAGAAACCATATCCCAGATAGAATCCTTGGGTGTTATGGAAAATGCTTTGGAAACTGTTGCAGAAGCCATGCCCGATCCCAAGGACATTGTCTTTTATTCCATTGCGCTTTCTCATGGCAAAACCGCCGAAACGCATCTTGTAACGGGGAACGTCAAGCATTTTCCTGCAAATCCGATTGTCGTCACGCCGCGACAGATGTTGGACATTCTGTGCATGTAGTTAATTCGCCACAGAAAATGCATTAAACTTTGACACTAAAAATCCCCGGCCTCGTGAGTGAGGTCGGGGACTTTAAATGTGGGGGAGGTAGGGCTTATTCCCCGACTTGCAATTTCAGGGGCTTTCCAGCAGGATTCCGGACGACGTAGACTCCGCGCCCAAAGCCGGCCGTTTTGAGTCCGTTCTTGATTTCTATCAACGAAGCTCCTGCGTTAAGGCGGATTTTGCCGAGTTCGTTTCCCATCAGGTCAAAGACTTTATATTCGCCTGCGGTTTTTGCGAATGCGCTCGCGGTTCCAGAGGCAATTTTCGGCATGATACCTGTGGTTCCTTTGCGTTTGTCCATAATATCGCCTTCAATTTTACCGAAGGCAATCCAGTCGAGGTTCACATAGTCGCTCGTCATCACCACCTTGAATATGTGCTCGCCTTTGGAGAGTTCCTTGGTGGTTTTGCCTTTAAAGGTCTCGTAGGTGTCAAATTCGCCGGTGCCTGCGAGCGTGAGCGTGTCGGTAATCGGCTCGTTGTCCATAAAGAACTGCACACTCGCATTGTCCATGCCGCTGGCGTAGCTGAGTTCGAAGGGGAGGGTTCCGTTAGTTTCGACGTTCACGGTGTATTCCAGCCATTCACCCTTCTGCGTGTAGCCCACGGCAAATCCGTCGCCGTTCTTCACGATGTCCACGCGATCTTCGCGGTATTCTTCGCCCTGATTCTTGGTGTCCATGTCGTAGTAGGCTTTGCCGGCACCGCCCAAGTCGTAGTTTTCAAAGTCAATGAAGTTTGCGGGGCCTTCAACGCTTGCACCTATAACCGGAACGTCGCATTTAGCATCGGGGTTGGTGAGTTTAGCTTTGCAGAAGGGGCTCTGCGGAATGGCTGTTTTGCTATCCTCGAATTCCCAGTAGTCCGCTTCGAAGTCGCCTTCAAATACAAAGAATACGTCGTGCTTGCCAACAGCACCTGTGAGCGGAACTGTTACGAGGCCGTCTGCGGAAAATTCCGCCTTGCCAACAATTTCGCCGTTCACCTTGTCCAGACGGACGGTGATGCTCGACGCCTTCTTGACGTTCAGAACGGATGCCGAGAAACTTTCTGCACCTGCGTCGCCGAATTCCACGCCGCTAATCTTCGTGTAGTCGCCGTTGCCGATGTTCGTGAGGATTACGTTGCCTACGTCCTTGGCGTTACGGCTCTTGACGCCTTCGCTCCACGACATGGTTTCAGCTTCGACGCGCTTGTACGGGTCAAAATCTTCCACTTGCGCCACGCCATTTTCGGGCCAGAAGTCGATTTTCTGGATGGTGCCGTCGGCATTATAGTGCATCTCGGCTACGGAGACTGAGCGGCGTTCCGCATGCTTGTAGGCCTGTCCGATTTTTGCTTGGTATTCCGCCCAGAGCAGGTAATTCAGGCCGAAAACGTAAGATTTTCCCTTGTAGTCGATGATGCCCGGGTGGTTGCCACGGCTTTTCGGGGAATGTGGCATGATATCGCCCTTGTAATTCCACGGACCAGTGGGGGAGTCGCTCATGGCGTACCCGATGCCTTCGGAGCAGCAAGTGGAGGCGAACGCCATATAATAATACTTGCCACGTTTGTAGAACCACGGGCCTTCTTGGTAATCCTTGATTTTGGGGTAGGTCACGATGGAACCTTCCGTGTGGATCATGTCCTTTTTCAGCTTGACCATGTAGAGTTCCGGGTTGCCCCAGTACATGTAAGCTTGACCGTCGTCGTCAATCCAAACGGTGGGGTCGATGTCGTTCCAGTGTTCGCGTTGCCACACAAGTTGGCCGTTCAGCGGGTCCTTGAAGGGGCCGTAAGGGCTGTCCGATACGAGCACCGAGATGCCGTGACCGTGGATGGGGCAGTACATGTACCATTTGCCGTCGCGCTCGATGACCTGTTCCGCCCATGCGCCGTTGTTGGAATTGTACCACTTGAAATCGCCGAGGGATGCGACCGAGCCGTGATCCGTCCAGTTGACCATGTCGGTGGAGGTGTACAAAAGCCAGTCGTACATCATGAACCCGTCGGCGTTGTCGTCGTCGTGGGTCGTGTAAAGGTACAACGTGTCGCCGTGCACGTATGGGGCAGGGTCCGCCGTGTATTTCGTTGTGATTATAGGATGCTGCGCAAAAGCAGCACAAGCCAATACCGCTGAAACGGTTAAGATTTTACCAAACATCTTGATCTCCATCCTTGTTGATTTCTACACTCAAGGATAAAGATATAACGGAAAATGTTTGCGGATAATCGCTCGTTCAAATCTCTATTGTCAATTTATCAAAGATAGGGGAGATAAGAAAAGCCCGCGCACGGGGTGTGGCGGGCAGAAAAGCGGGGGAGCTCCTTGGACTACGGGCTTCGTCTGTCTCTCAGGATGACGCGAAGCCTGCCCTGAGCTTGTCGAATGGGCGTTACTTTCCAGAGGATACGATGACTTTTGCAGTCTTCAAGATTTTGTTCTTGAGCTTGTAACCCTTCTGGAATACGGTGACAACGTGACCTTCCGGGATAGTTTCGCTGGGCTGCTGCATCAGTGCTTCGTGGAGGTTCGGGTCGAATTCCTTGCCCGTCGGGTCGATTTGTTCGAGGCCTGCATCCGTGAGAACCTTGGCAAACTGGTTGTAAATCATCTGCATGCCTTTTTCGAAGGCTTCGAGATCCTTGGCCTTGTTTTCGCTGGCGAAAGCGCGTTCGAAATTATCCTGGACTTCGGAGAGTTTTTCGAGGAGCTTGCCGTTCGCGGTTTCGATGAGTTCGAGCTGTTCCTTGGCGTTACGGCGGCGGAAGTTCTCGAATTCAGCCATCAAGCGAACGAAGCGATCGTTGGATTCGGCGAGCTGCTGTTTAAGAACTTCTTCGGCAGACGGTGCAGCAGGCTGTTCTTCAGCCTTGGCATTAGCGGTGTCGTCTGCCTTTGCATCGGCGGCTTCGTCATCGGACTTCGGAGCTTCTTCAGCAGCCTCATTATTACCGGTTGGTGAGCTTGCCGAACCATCGGCTTCCAGATTCATTGCATCCTGGGCGGCCTTGAGCACATCTTTTTCAAGTTGGGCACGTTCTTCTGCGGTCGGTTCTGCGTTCTGTTCCGGATTCTTTTCTTCAGCCATGATAATAAAATTCCTTTAAATTTGCCCGACGGGCGGGTGTTTTACATTTTCGACTAATTTCCGTGCCAAAGTTAGCAAATTTTATGCCAATGGACAAATCGTAGAAAACGTTTAAATGTGAAACTAGCCTGCCTCTCCTTTTGTTTAATGATTTCCGATAATGCGGATTATGTAAACTAAACTGTTGCGGTAATTATCGGTTCCTTATCTCATATTCTAACTATTATAAATCGTCTTCTAAAGGAGGCGTTTCTTTATTGCGCTCCATACGTTCGCAAGGAAACTTTACCCACCCGGCGCATCTGTAAGAAGGTCTTGATGTTATTAAATCACATTCATATAGAAGATTTCGACCTAGTTGACTTAAGTCATAACCGCTAAAATTGTCTTTGAACGTGAATGTTATAGTATTGTCAACGCAATCGACGTTTTTCTTTGTTGAATCGCTTTTGTGTTGGAAGCACAATTCATTTATTTTTTCTTTGTCGTAATCGGTGTATTTTTTTCTAGCAATTGCAATTCCTTTTTCAATATTCAAGATAAATTGATATTTCAGATCACTGCTTGTCATGTCTAAATGGATTTGCGTACTGTCGTATTGAACTTCACCCCATAAATAAGTAGATGGCGCACAATGACAACAAATACATTCTTCAACGGTGAAGTTTGTAGTCATGTCAGTTTTAACTGAATCAATGACATAGTTTTTTATACGGTCAAAAATAACTGTAGAATCTTTTTCGCTTTTTACAGACATCTCCGCAGAGCTTGATCTATTTTCTTGTGCTGTCGAGACGTGTTCTTCGAGCAGGCTTTCGGACTGTGGCACGGTTGATTTGCACGCCGCTAGGAGTGCAATAACGATTATGGGTATAATTTTAAGGAGTTTCATATTCTAATTATTCAAAAAAGTCAATTTCTAAATTTAAGTCAGGAATTCCATCGTCCTCAGTTTTGTTCTGCCTGTTTTGAATATAGCTGCACTGTTTTTGGGGTGAAAATATGTACTCTTTGCAATAAACATAGAGCTGGTCGGCAATATTTTTCAAATCATCATCGGAGAATTGTTTGTCTATTGAGTATGAAATAATATTGCTTATGCATTCAACATTTCTTTTGGTGGAATCATTTTTGTAATTGGAGCATAGTTCGGTCAACTTGGCGTTTCCGAAGAACATAAACTCTTCGTTTACGGCAACTCCCCCATTTGTAATTGTAACCCAAGTGGAGAGTGTTCTGCTGTGCTCATAGGCCGTCTTTTTGATCAATCGAACCAAATTTTCTTGAAATTCGACAGTGCAAGATGAATTTTGGGGGTCAAAACAACTGCTATCAGCAAATGTTTTTTGAGAATCGTCAAAACAAATGTCTATGATTTTTTCTGCTACAGAATCCGTGGATTTGCAGGCCGCAAGCAACGCGCACAAAGCAAATAAAACCATCTTAAAATATTTCATAAAAACACCTTTGAAGAGCGCTGTTCTCCCCTATTATTCTAAATCTTTTAAATCTTCTTCTTCATAATGTTGGTTGCGCATGTGATTTGAGCCGCATCTTGCACATACTCGACTTTGCCATAAATCGCAATTGCTATACAGTTCTTTTGCTAGAGTTTTTAAATCGATATCGCAATAATTATCATTTAAAGAAAATGTTATAACCTTATCAATGCACTCTACATTTTTCACTTTCGGATCATTTTTGTGAAAAACGCAAAATTCAGCGAGTTTGGTATCTTTATAGTAATCTGAAAATTCTTCACGAACAAACGCTGTTTCTTTACTTATGGTTAGCGATGTTTTCACATTTTTTAATACAGATAAAACGTTTAACTGGAGTTGATCGTTAATTCCATTAGATTTGAGTTCTGAGGAATAATCTAATAAATTTCCATTAAATAGGACACTACAGGATTGAACGCCTTGCGAACATCCACAAGGATTATAGTTATTATCCTTTGCAATAAAATGCAAAGCTGCATATATCATTGAATCCATAGCTTGTTCAAATCACTCTACAGAATCTTTCGGGTTGGCATACTTCGGTTTTGCAATCTCATCAGAACTCGAACTGATCTCCCCCGCCGACGAAACGTGTTCTTCAAGCAGGCTTTGGGATTGCGGTACAGTCGATTTGCAGGCCGCGAGGAGCGCTATGGCGATTATGGGTAAAATTTTAAGGATTTTCATGTTATCCCAATTTTTTAATTTTCACCATTACCGAAATAACATTGTGAACGTGTTTGATCCATATGCCAGGCGTCGCAAGCTTCTTTGTCGAGTTCATTAGCAAGGATTTTTAAATCGTTATCGCTAAAATTATTTTTTATGGTAAACGTTATTGTATTTTCAATGCATTCAACATGCTCTATTTTGGGGTCTTCTTTGTGATAACTACAGATTCTATCAAAAAACTCTTTTTGTGAATAGTTGATTTTTTCTTGTATTGTTGCGAGACCTTTCGTTATTGTCACAGAAATTGTCACCACACTTCCAGCAGATGACGCGTTTAATTGGAGCTTATTGTCTTTATATAAAACTTCGCACGCTGAAATCAAAAAAGTGCCACCGCAACTTTCTTGAAAATAGACATAAGCACCTTGATGCAGTGCATGATATAAGTAAGATAATAACGAATGTTCCGCGATTCTGAAATTCAATAGTGAATCTTTTAGAAGTTCATCATAATTCCAACAGAAAAGACTCCCCGACATAATACAAGTATCGCCGAAATCGATATCATCGTCTAAAGTTAAAGTATCCCATGCTATAGGAAGTACTATTGCGCTAGAACTAGAGCTGAAACTCGAACTACTTTCTAGAGTAAGCTCCGTTATTGAACTCGAACTGATCTCACCCGCCGACGAAACGTGTTCTTCGAGCAAACTTTCAGACTGTGGTACAGTTGATTTGCACGCCGCGAGGAGCGCTATGGCGATTATGGGTAAAATTTTAAGGATTTTCATAAATTTGTTAAGGACAATGTACAAAAAATTCCATTTATATGGTATTTTGAGTTTATGACTGTTGTAAATTATTGCAATATTAGTTTGGAAAATAAAACTTATTTTTTTTCAAGTTTTATATTTTATGCAAGTAAACTTTAGAAGGAGTTTTATGCTCAACAAAGCATTTTTGGTTTCTGCTACGGCAGCTCTTGTTCTTTCTGGTTGTGGTTCTGATAATTCCACGTCGGCTTCGGGTTCCCAAGTGCTTAGCTGTTCTGCTAATGCCATTTCGGATGATACGTTTATTATGGAAGTTGTGACTGAAAACGTTACGTTGACGACAACGACTAAGATTGCTGGTAATTTAGCGAATATCGAATACGACGCCTCTTATGCTCCTGAAGTGCTAGCTGCATACGTTCAACAGGAATGTGATGAAAACAAGCGAGAAGCTCAAGAAAAGAATGCGCAAATTGTTTGTGGCGATCATTCTATAAATATTAAAGAAGTTTCACCTGCCGATATCAGTTTTGAAGATGCTTTGAAGAGCGCTCAAAATGAATGTCGGGAAGCTATTCGTTAAGAGGTTTATATGCGTAAAGATTTTGGCAAAAAAGCAATCATCACTCCCCTACCCGTGCTTATCATTGCAACGTACAATGAAGACGGCTCCCCCAATGCCATGAACGCGGCCTGGGGCGGCCAGCGCGAAGAAGACGAGATTTCGATTTGCCTGGGCACGGACCACAAGACGACCGAGAATATCAAGGCACGTAAGGCCTTTACGGTAAGTTTTGGCACGCGCCAGACAGAAACAATTTCGGATTTCTTTGGCGTTGTCAGCGGCAAGAAAATGCCTAACAAGGTCGAAAAGGCGGGCGTCCATGTGATTAAGAGTGCCCATGTCGATGCTCCGATGTTCGAGGAATTTCCACTGACGCTTGAATGCGAACTCAAGGAATGCAGCCCAGATTTTGACGGCAGTACCTACATCGTGGGTAGAGTCGTGAACACCAGCGCCGATGAGAGAGTGCTTGGCGCAGACGGCAAGGTGGATCTCGGGAAGGTCGAGCCGATTTCTTACGACTCCGCGGCGCATGCCTATCGCATTGTTGGCGAAAAGGTTGGCAAGGCGTTCAGCGACGGTCTGAAAATCGCAAAGGGTTGATTAATAGAAAAAGGAAATTTTATGGTTAAAAAGTTATTGTCTACATCCGCGGTTGCTGCGTTGGTGTTTGCAGCTTGCTCAACAGACGATGGCGCATCTCCATTTGTCAATGCCGTAAATTCTTCATCTTCGCAAGATTTTACTTCAAGTTCTTCATCGCTTATCTACGTAGATCCTGAAGAAGGTGCGGACCCCGGGAATCTGTCATTTTCCCAATATGAATGTTCCATAAAAAAGGTGTCGGATAACACTGCGGTCTTGGACATGACGGTCGCTAATTATGAAAAGATGACCATGAAGATGACACTTGTTGGCTCTGATGTTGATTTGGATATGACCACCACTTATGATGCTTCGGTGTCTGAAGAAATGATTGCTGCTTTATGTGCCGAAAGCAACGAAGGAGCCGCAGCCTTAAAAGCCACTGTAGCCTGTAAAGGACGTTCTATAACAGTCAGGTATAAGGATTCTGCAAATGGTCGAACTATAGATGAAGTTATGGAGTCCGGCAAAGAACTCTGTGATTTGATGAAATTGTATAAAATCACCGATTCTTCAAGTTCTGCAGCGATGTCCTCTAGTTCGATTTCGTTTCTTTCGAGTTCCTCGATCGTGATTTCTCCGCCAACAGAAAATGGCAAAGCTTCATGCAATGTTTTGCAAGATACGGATGAAGCCTTTAAAATGGTAATTGTCGTTCCTGATTCTATTACGATGGCTATTGAAGCAACATACCAAAAACGCATTTTCACATTGTCGGGTGTTACTGAATTTGCCCCACATGTTCCGCAAAGCGTGATTGATCAGGAATGCGCTAAGTTGAGGGCCGAGGCCGCCGAGGATGATGATGGAACTGTTGTGAACTGTAATGGGAATATTATTACGGAAAACCTTTCCGGCTTTGTTCCGGATAATTCGGTTCCGTTGGTAGCTCCGTCATTAATTGCGGTGTGCGACAAAATTCAAGAATCCGGTGTTGTTCCAGACGATGATGATGTTTTCTAGCGATTGATAAACAAAAAAAACGCGCAGTCCAGAAGGATTGCGCGTTTTTAATTTTTGCGGAAATTAATTAGCCAAGGTCCTTAATGACCATGATGCCGCTGCGTTCAATCTTGGGATACTGGCGCATGCCTTCCCCACCCTTGCCCTTGTCGAGAATGTCGAGCAAGGTGCCGTTGGTCGAGTATAGGTGCAATTCCCACGGACCGTTCGGTGCGTTGAAGTAGCCAGAGTTCTTTTGCACGTTACGCTGGAACGTTCTGTTGAGGCGGTCAGCAACGCTGCGGGCATGAACTAGCGAAACATCGGCGAGACTCCAGGATGTCGGCACGCCGCCCATATCGAAGATGAGTACTGCATCGACATCGGTTTCTTCCTTCATCGTGAATTTCCAGCTGAAGTTCTGCCAGCTAGTGCTCAAGTCGAGGATACGACCGTTAGCATACGGCGTGTAATTTTCGCAGTCCTTCTTGATGTTCACGTTGAGTGTACGCGGTTTGTCGGCCTTGGCACGCATGCTGAAAATGTATGTAACGCCTTTGTGGAGCGCAAAATGTTGCTTGAACTGGAGATTCCAGGAATCCTTGCCGCTCTTTTTAATGTCGAAATGAACGACTCCATCCTTGACGGTGACTTCGCCCTTGCCTCCCCAGAAGTCGGTTGTCCAACCGCTGAGAGGTTCTTCGGCGCTAAAGTCGCCATTTTCAATGATGTTCGTGCCGGTTCCCTGGGAGCCGGTCGTAAAGTCCTTGTTCTGGATGAAATTCGGGATAACGCTTGTGTTCTGGATACCAAGAGAGCTATCGACGGCAATTTCCTTGCCCCAGCCCACTAGCGTATTGTAGGAGCCGTGCACCGTCATGTCCATTTCAGGGCTGTCGAAGTTACCCGGACCCCAGCTCCATGCGAGCCAGCCGATGTTCAAGCGTTCGCATTCCGACATGATGTACTTGTACGGGATTTCTCTCACGCCGCCTGCGGCAACAGGAGCAAATTCGCCGACAATCAGCGGAATTTTGCGCTTAAGCGATTCTTCAAGGGTTCCCTTGATGCGGTCTTTGACGGTTTCGTAACCGCTTGCCACCGGATTATGGCGTTCGGTCGGCCACCACATGTGAATCGAGAAAATCAAATTGTGTTCTGGGTCTGCCTGCAAAAGTTTCGGACCGACGTTCAAAAGGTTCTTTTCGTTTTGGCCCCATTCATCGGCATCGATCATGATTGGAACTCGCACACCGGAGGCGCGGAGCTTGGTCACGATGATGTTGTAGGCATTGAAAAATTCATCGGCGCTTTGGGCTTTGTCGCCCGGTTCGTTACCGATGTTCAAAATCAAGTATTCCTGATGATTGTAAATCATCTGGAGCGTTTCTTCGCGGAGCCAAAATTCCAGAGCATCGCTCAAACGATCCCAGTTTCCGGTCGTGTCGTGGATTTCCGGGATTGGAATCATGCTGTTTGCAATACAAAGCGAAATGATGTTGTCGAGGTCGCTAATGCGGCCGCGGGTATTCCAAACAATTCTTACACAGTTTGCGCCAGTCTTTGCAATCTCGGGGATAGTCTTGCCTTCGCGATCAGTCCAAATAAACATGTGGTTAACACCACGAAGAACAACCTTTTCGTTGTCCTTGCTATACAGAAAAGAATCTTGAACGAAAAAGCCCGGTTTAACAGAAGAGCCGTTCATATCTTTTATTTTCTCCATAAATTCATTAATCCATTATAAATATACAACTAAATGTTTTTTTAGAGCCAAATTTTTTTCGCATATATAAAAAATTCAGCGCTCGATTCTGTGTGGATTTAGCAATTTTTATGCCACAACAGCTATTTAAGCATTAATGAAGCTACGGAGTTGGACTTGGCTACAGAAGACGGAAGCCGCAACCTCGCCTCCCCCGTGGTTCCAAGCGATGAACTCGGAAGGGAACGCTCTGGAAGATGCTTCCAGTAGCGAACGGGCAGGCAACGTCGAAGGAGGCGCGGGTTGAGCCGCTCCTTGATGGCCATCGTATCGTAGTAAGACTTCCACATGCGCGTGAATTCATCGGGTGGTGCATGCGCCGATATGTAACTTGGATCTGGAACTGTTACAAAATGTGTTCTGTAGTTCTCGTAGTACACGCCAAAACCTCGCTTGACGTCGATAATTGCCCATGTACCATTCGGGTAACGGCAGCGGAAATGCCCGATAATCATTTCGAGAATATCGTACTTGGGTTCAATTTCGGCGATGTACATTCCATCGGGAGCTTTGTTGAAACGCACCATTCCATACATGTTGTCCATTTCGCGGCGCACGGAACGCGCGATGGTAATGAGCGGAATCATTTCGAGACTTGACGGATTGCGGCCGTAATTCGGGTCTAGCCCCGCAAAAAGCTTGCGCAAGTACGCAAGAATGTTCATC
>CACYRP010000068.1 GCA_902776765.1 Fibrobacter succinogenes | reverse complement strand
ATCAGTACGCAGGCGAGAACCGTTAAGAGGGGGAGGACCCAAATGGAGTTAAAAAGTATTGTATTCATGGGTGCGCCTTACAGGGGAAGCTGGCCGAAGAATCGCCAAAGGAGAACGCCAACAATCAAAGTGCCCAAGTAGAACGGCAAGTAGCCGGCCTGGGCAAAACGGACCAAGTCACCGAGTTTGTGGACAAACCAAACCGTAAAGGCGAGAAGTCCTTCAATCACGTAATCGTTGAATGCGCGGGCAACGCGGGCGATACCGCCAAAGATGAACTGGCGGACAACGGCGTAGTACATTTCATCGAAGTAGAACTTGTGGTAAATGACTTTGTAAATGCCGCTGCGATTTGTTTCGTCAAGGGCGCGTTGGACTTTAGCCCACGGGCTTGCGTAAAGCACCCAAGCGATAACGAGTGCAACGACTGCAATGCCAACGGCCACATATGGAATCCATTCGGCGTGTTCAAGCCTCATGAGTTGCGGCACATGCAATTGGCCCGGCACAAAGAACTTTTCGAAAAGGGGCTGGGCGGCAAATCCGCTTGCAAGTGCGGGTATCGCAAGAATGGCAATCGGGAGTGTCATCGCAAAATCTTCGTGCACATGGCCTGCCTTGACGCCTTCGTGACGCGGAGCGCCGTGGAAGGCGAGGAAGAACAGACGGAACATGTAGAATGTCGTGAGGCCACTTGTGAGAAGCGCAAGCCCGAAGACAACGTAATGGTGCCCTTGGAATGCCGCAAGGATGATTTCGTCCTTGGAGAAGAATCCGGAGAACGGCGGAATGCCCGAAATAGCGAGAATCGAAATAAGCGTGCAAGCGTAAGTGAGCTTCATCTTCTTGCCGAGACCGCCCATGGCATCGAGATCGTTCGTGCCGACCTGATGGATTAAGCTACCGGCGATAAGGAACAAGCTGCACTTGAAGAATGCGTGCGTAAAGATGTGGAATGTGGAAGCCGTCCAACCGGTAACGGCGACAACCTGACCAATCTTGCAAGCGCCAAGCGCAAACATCATGTAACCGAGCTGCGAAAGCGTGGAGTAGGCGAGGATGCGCTTGATGTCTTTTTGCGTACAGGCGATAACCGCTGCAAAGACCATCGTGAATGCGCCCACCCACATGATGAGCGTGAGGGCGTTATCGCAAATGGCAAAGAACGGGAACAGGCGAGCGACCAAATAAACGCCTGCGACCACCATCGTTGCACTGTGAATGATAGAGCTAACAGGTGTAGGACCTTCCATCGCATTCGGGAGCCAAATATGCATCGGGAACATGGCGGATTTGCCCCAGCCACCGGTGAAAATCAAGATGGAACCGAGAACGAGTGCTTCGGACTTCGGAACAGTCACAAGGCCAAGGTTGATGAACTGCTTTTGGAAATCAACCAGGCTGAGCGAATTGAGCGTTGAAAAGTCGAAACTTCCGACGACGTAGCTCACAAGCACAATGCCGAGCAAGAAAAAGCTATCGGCAAAGCGGGTGAGGATGAATGCCTGCTTGGAGGCGCTCACGGCGCTTGGCTTGTGGTACCAGAAACCGATGAGCAAGTAACTCGAAACGCCCACCAGTTCCCAGAAGATGAACATCTGGAAAAGGTTTGTGGCGACGACGAGGCCGAGCATGCTAAAGCTGAACAGCGAGAGCAGTGCAAAGAAACGCCCGGCGGCGCGGTCTTCGCGCATGTAGCCAATGCTGTAGATGTTCACCATGAAGCTGATGAACGTCACCACCACGAGCATCATCACGGAGAGCGGGTCTACGAGCATGCCGATTCTTGCGACCAAATCCCCGATGAAGGGGATGAACGTGTGGTCGAAGAGAATCGCCTTTTGCGGAGCGAAGTCCGAACTGAAGTAGTGGAAGGCGAGAGTGCCTGCGGCGGCAAAGGCAAGGCCGTTGCAGAGAACCGCGAAAACTGCGGCTGCTTTTGCGCACTTGTTTCCGAGGAAAAGCCCGTTCACGACGAACGTGAGGAGCGGGAACAGAAGGATCAAATAGCCGAGAGTGATATCATTAATCATGGAGATCCCTCAACTGGTCAACGTCAAGACTCTTGTGGCGGCGGTACATGGTCACGATAATCGCAAGGGCGATTGCCATTTCGCAAGCCGTCACAGCAATGACAAAGATACTGAACAAAGCGCCTGCAGTTGCATCATGTGCGGTAAAGTAGGCGAAACTGATAAAGTTGATGTTTGCCGCATTCAGCATAAGCTCAATGGAAATGAGCATGCCAATGAGATGGCGGCGGCGCATGAGGCCCCAAACGCCAATCCCGAACAGCAAAAAGGCGAGAATCAAACAATTCAAAAGGTTCATTTAGAAACCTCCTCTTCGGCATCTTCCTTGGTGCGGCGGGCGATTGTGATAGCGCAGATGAGCGTCATCAGGAGGAGCACGCTCACGATTTCAAACGGGATGATGAATCCGTTGGGATCGTTACCAAGCAAGCGCAAGGCGAAGTTCTGGAGTGAAGAATAGTCGGCGGGGGAGTTCACGATGCCGCTTGCCAAATCCGGAGTCGGTAAAACGCACTTGACCATCACGAATACAAACGCGATGGAGAGTACGAACGCCGTGAAAATTCGCGGCATCTTTGTCGAGAAGGCGTCTTCTCCCAAGTGGCTTGTGAGGAGAATCGTAAACACCACGAAAATCACGACGCCGCCCACGTAAACCATCACCTGGGCAAGCGCAATGAATTCGGCATGCATGAGCATGTAGAGAATAGCCGTCGTGACAAAGCTAAAGATGAGGAACACGGCACTCTGCAAGATGTTCTTCACGGCAACGCAACAAACCGCGGTCAACAATATCACGAGTGCAACGACATAGAACGCAATGTCCATGCCTCCCATCGGGAATGATAAAGGTAAATCTGGGAACATTAACCTTGTCCCTCCTTCTTATTTAAAATCATTTCGAGATCGTTCGGGTCGGTTGTCGCCACTTCGAAAGCGGGGCTCATCTGGATGGCTCCAAACGGGCAGGCTTCTACGCAGAGGCCGCACTGGGTGCAGCTTGCAAAGTGATAGACATAGCGCCCGAGAACCTTCTTGCCGGCAATGTTCTTTGTGGCAAGCACGTTGATGGAGGCGTTCGGGCAGGCGCGTTCGCACATGCCGCAGGCTGTGCATCGGTTGTTCCCGTCTGCATCTTCGATCATCTCAAGGCGGCCGCGGTAGCGTTCGTGCATTTTGAGCGTCTTTCTGTTTTCGGGATATTGTTCCGTAACGATGCGCTTCGGGTTGAAAAAGTACTTGAGCGTCACGGACAATCCGCAAATCAGGCTCCACGGACCCGTAATGCAACGCTTCAAGTAGCGCTTGATATATTGTAATGTTGAAATCTTTTCTTGCATAAACTAACCACCAATTGCGATAAAGGCTGCGCCAGCGACGAGCAACACTAGGTTTACCGGCAAAAGGAATTTCCATTCAAAGTCCATGAGCTGGTCCACGCGCGGGCGCACGAACGTCCAGCGGACCATCATGTAGCACCAGACCATAAAGTAAATCTTTGCGAAGAACCACACGACGCCAGGCACCATCTTCAAAACGTTGTCGATAGCGTCAATGCCCACGCACGGCGGGAAAAATCCACCGAGGAAGCATGTGGTCGCAAGGGCGGAGTTCGTGATGAGGGCGATGTATTCGGCGAGGTAGAACATGGCAAACGGAGTGCCATTGTATTCCGTGTGGTAACCGCCCGTAAGTTCCTGTTCTGCTTCGGCAATGTCGAACGGAGCGCGGTTCATTTCGGCAGTACTGGAAATAAAGAACAAGATGAAAGCGATGAAACCGAGGACTGGAATCTTGAAAATCCACCAGTCAAAAATCGTTCCTTCCTGGCCCATCGTAATGCTCATGAGGTTCGTGGAACCCGAAATCATCACGACGAACAGGAGAATCATCGCAAACGAGATTTCGTAGCTGATCATCTGGGCGCCACTGCGGAGCGCACCGAGCAAGGAATACTTGTTGTTACTGCTCCAGCCGCCAAGCAAAATGCCGAGCACGCCAAAGCCGTTCACCGCGATGATGAGCGGGATGCCCATGGAAACGTCGGCCACGACAAGGTTCTTGTCGAACGGAATCAAGGCGCAGACGATAAACGGTGCAATCAAGACGATTAGCGGAGCCAAGTAGAACATGAGCTTGTCAGCGCCACTCGGAGCGTACACTTCCTTGAAGAGCATCTTGATCACGTCTGCTATGGTCTGGAGGGTGCCGTGCCAACCAAGACGCATTGGGCCAAGGCGACATTGCACGTGAGCGCAAACCTTGCGTTCCATGTAAATGAGAATCGGGGCAGAGCCGATGTTCACCACGCAAACAGCGATAATGCAAATCACGGCGTTGATGAGAAAGGCGACGACGCTGTTGAGGTCTTCGGACTGGATGCTTGCCGGCAGATATTCTGCAATGCGCGGTACCAAGTCGCGGACAAAATCGCCAATAGGATGTGTTACTGAAGGTACAAACATATATTACCTGTCAATTTCCGGAATCACGGGGTCAAGGGTTGCCATGATGGTCACGAGGTCCGAAATCTTGTGACCTTGAGCCATCTTGTTAATCGCTGCAATATGCGGGAAGCTTGGGCCGCGTGTGTGGATGCGGTACGGCTTTTCACCGGTGGTTGCGGCTACAACGTACGTGGCGTAAAGTCCCTTGGCGGTTTCGATTTCGCTGTAATAGCGGCCCACGGGGAGGCGTACCGGCTTTTCCTTGGAACGCCACGGACCTTCTGGGAACTTTTCAACGCACTGGCGCAGAATCTTCATGGATTCGTGAATTTCTGCAATGCGGATTTTGTAGCGGTCGTAGCAGTCGCCGTTTTGGAATACGGGAACATCAAAGTCGAACTGGTCGTAAATGCTGTACGGGTTTGCACGGCGCACGTCAAAGTTTACGCCGCTCGCGCGGAGCACAGGGCCAGAGCAACCGTAGGCAATGGCATCTTCTTTGGAAAGAACGCCAATGCCGATACTGCGTTCCAATACAATGATGTTTTTCGAAAGGAACCTCTCGTAATCCTTCATCGTATCTTCCATGTGGTCGAGGAACGCTTTCACGCGCGGAATAAACGTATCGGGAACGTCATAGCGGCTTCCGCCCGGTCTAAAGAAGTTTGTCGTAAGGCGAGAGCCAGTGACTTCTTCGAGGATGTCGTGAATCATTTCACGTTCCTTGAAGCCGAAGAGCAAGCATGTTTGTCCGCCAAGGTCGCCGCCAAAGCAACCGTAGAACACCAAGTGCGATGCAATACGTCCAAGTTCTTGGAGCATCACGCGGATGTATTCGCCGCGGAGCGGAACGCCTACGTTCATGCCTTTTTCAAGAGCGATGACAACACCCAGGTTGTTCTGGATGGCGGTCAAATAGTCCTGACGGTCCGACATGGCGATGTACTGCAAATAGCTCATCGATTCCGCTTGCTTTTCCATACCGCGGTGGATATAGCCAAAGTGCGGGACAAGTTCTACGATGGTTTCACCATCCATGCGGAGCGTGAGACGCAATGCACCGTGAGTACTTGGGTGCTGCGGACCCATGTTGATAAAAAATTCTTCAGTATTCGATTTGCGTTCGAGGCGAAATCCCGGAGGTAACTGATGACTCATATAGGCCTCCTGATCATTTCCGGGTGGGTAAAGTCTTTACGGAGCGGGAACCCGACAAAATCCTTGTCGAGGAAGATGCGGCGAAGGTCTGGGTGGCCTTCAAACTTGATGCCGAACATGTCGTAAACTTCGCGTTCCTTGACTTCGGCACCGGGGTAAAGGTGCGTGATGGATGGAACACTTGCAAGGAGCGATGTCGGGCGCTTTTCTTCGTCAATCGAGAAGTCTTTCTTGAGTTGCACACAAAGGAAAATCTTGTGGCCGATTTCAAGACTACGGAGCATCGTGACCATGTCGAAGTGATCGTCGTAGTCAATCGCGGTCACGTCAATCAGGTAATCCATCTTGAATTCAGGATCGTTCTTGACAAATTCAACAACGTTCAAGTAGTCTTCTTTTTCGAGCATGACTTCCAGCGGACAATCCGCAGGAAGCTTGGCAACGACATCTTCTGGAGTGTCTTCGCCGCGGGTATGCACGGTCACGTTCGGGAACTTGGTGCGGAGCTTTGCAAAAAGTTCTTGCTGCGTAAGGCCCAAGCGCTTGAACGGCACGCGTTCCACTTCCGGGAAATCCGGTTTCTTGACGCGAATCGGCTTGAATGCGCTCTTGTAGTCTGGATTTTCTTCCTTGAACTTGGCGCGGGCTTCGGCCATCTGCTCGTCTTTCATTTCTTCAAGGGCAGCCCAAGTCTTCGCGGCTTCGCGATAGCGGTCCATTGTCGAAACGTCTTTCGGTTCACCTTCATGCCACGGGTTGCGGCATGTCTCGTGCAAAATCTTATCGCGGAGCGTCAAAAGCCCATGGAACAGAGCTTCGGGGCGTGGCGGGCAACCAGGAACGAACACATCGACCGGAATCAAGTTCTGTGCACCACGGACAACGGAATAGTTGTCGTAGATGAACGGGCCACCGCTAATGGTGCATGCTCCCATAGCAATCACGTACTTGGGGCCAGGAATTTGTTCCCAAAGCATCTGGATGGCAGGTGCCATGCGGCGGGTTATTGTACCGGCCAAAATAAACAAGTCTGCCTGTCTCGGGGACGAGCGGAACACTTCAGAGCCGAATCGGGCAATGTCGTAACGAGCCATGGAGCTCGACATCATTTCGATAGCGCAACAGCTTGTGCCGTACGTCAGAGGCCAAATAGAATTTGCACGAGCCCAGTTGACTACGTAGTCAATTGCGTTGACTACATATTTTCCACCAGGAATCGGGTCTAAAATTTTTGGAGCGAAATTAATTATTCCCATTTGAGAATTCCTTTCTTCCAGGCGTAAGCGAGACCGGAAACGAGAATAGCAATAAAGATGACGAGGTCAATAATGACGACGGATGGCGGGAGCGCCGTGTGACCTGCCATGATTTCCCTGAAGTTCATCATGACGGGGAAGAGGAACAGCGCTTCGATGTCAAACACGAGGAAGAGCAAGGCGAACAGGTAGTAACCCACCTTGAACTGAATTCTGGCATTGCCGATGGTTTCCATACCGCATTCGTACGGAGCCATCTTGTTCTTTGTTTTTTTGGTGCGGTAGCCTAGCAATAGGCCTGTGACGGTTGCCGCCGCCGCGATAAACGCGCCCAGAAAAAGGAAAATGGATAGTATTATATATTCTGACATTCTTTCGTCTCTCGTCTATAGGGCAAAGCCCGTTCTTTCGTCTAATAGAAATTCTGCAAGTCTTGTACGGTTCCGAATAGCGTGTTTGCTATTTGGAAACGGTCCAAAACGTGTTTTAACAAGTCCTTAAATTCATCAATTGTTCCGGCATTCATGGTGTTCAATTTTTCCTGAATGTCGCTCACGAAACCGTAAACCACAGGGCTCGATTTCATGCCTTGCATTTCCCCACTCCATTGCTGCAATACTTTATCTGTATCAATTCTTGCAATCACATAGCGCGTTGTCGAAAGCAGCTCTTGCAAAAAGTGCACGAGGAAAATTTCTTCTTGCAAAATACCCCAGCGTTTGTCCTTGGAGTAAAGCGAAGAATTTTCCGCCTTGCCGTAGAAAATCGCGGCCTGCGCATATTCGAGGCATGTCATCAAGAGTCGTTCGTAACGCTTGATGTCCTTGCTCAAATGCTGGTACCAGGCGCTGTTGTCTTCGGGCGAGGAGTCCTTTGCTTCTGCGATTTCGTTCGGGAACAGCGCACGGAAAGCGTAATAAACTTCTTCGTAATAGCGGTTCCTCATACGGCAGTTGAAGGCGCGATTTTTTTGTGTGTAATCGCAATGGTGTAGGGATGTTATCATGCCTTTTCAACCCCTCTGACGCCTTCGACTTGCCTTATTTTGGTTACAATGGCATCGACCTGGTCCTTGCGGAACGCCTTGAATTCCATGCGGATACGGCCCGAGTATTGGGCACTTGCAATGCTTAGGCGGTCAAGCGCCAAGTTCTCGTCTTTCAAAACCATCAAAATGCTGAGAGGCAAGTTCTTTCTGTTGTCTGTTTCAATCGTGAGGTGCGTTGTAAATGGCTTTGTAACGTCTGCGCTCCAATCGACCGGAATGTGTTGACTTTCCGGAAAATCCTTGAGGCACGGGCAGTCGCTCTTGTGCACTTCGATACCGATTTGCGGGCGCATGACACCGATAATTCTATCGCCAGGAACAGGGCCGCAGCAACTGGAGAAATGGATGAGGAGACTGGTTTCTTGGCCAATCATCAACGGCATTTCGTCGGTAAGAGAATTGCCTTTGTCTTTTCCGAATACCGGATAAAAACGCAGTGCCGCCGTTTCTTTTGTAATGTCGTTTCCGCCGTTCAAGAAGCGGTGGATGTCCTGGAGTGGGAGTTCGCCTTGGCCAATGCGTTCGAAAAATTCGTTCATGCTTATTATGCCAAAGTGCTTGAGGATGTCCTCGTCTTTGGGGCGTTTGTCTTTTTCGATTTTGAGAAGGCGAAGTTCGCGTGTCCAAATTTCTTTACCGAGGCTGCGCGATTGGATGATGATGCTTGTCTTCATCCACTTGCGGAGTTCTTGCTTGGCCTTGATGGTCTTTACCATTTTAAGCCATTCTGGGCTCGGTTCCTGGTTCGGGCTCTTTAGAACTTGAATTGTGGCGCCATGAGGCACAGGTTCATCGAGGCTAACAACTTTATCGTTGATGCGAGCACCGATGCAGTGCAGGCCAAGCTCCGTGTGCACGGCGAAGGCAAAGTCCAAAACGATAGCGCCTTCGGGGAGTTCAATCGAAGCTCCTTTCGGGGTAAACACCGTCATGCCTTCGGGTTTCAAGTCCACCTTCAAGAAGTCGAGGTATTCCTTGGAGTCCGAAATTTCGGATTGCAACTTTACCATGTGGTCGAGCCAGGCGAGCTCTTCGCCTTCATGCTGCGTTTCCATCTTGTAGGCCCAGTGCGCGGCGAATCCCTTTTCGGCTGTTAAGTCCATGTCCTTTGTACGGATCTGGACTTCGACCATCTTGTTTTCTGGACCGATGACAGTGGTGTGGATGCTTTGGTAAAGGTTCGGCTTCGGGGTCGCGATGTAGTCCTTGAAGCGGCTTTGAAGCGGCGTCCAAAGGTTGTGCACGTAACCGAGGGCGAGGTAGCATTCGGGGATTGTTTCCACGATAATGCGGATGGCAAAAATATCGAAGATGTCTTCGAATCCGCAACCGCGCGCAAGCATCTTGTTATAAATGCTGTAGATGTTCTTGGTGCGGCCCTGGATGGTGCAGTCGAAGTCTTCGAGCGCCATCTTGATTTGTAGCGGGCCAATCACGGATTGCACGTATTTTTCGCGTTTTTCCTTGTTCTCGATAAGCGCATCGACAAGCTTTTGGTATTCGTCCGGGTTTACGTACTTAAAGCTCAAATCTTCGAGTTCGGTTTTCAGCTTGTATAGACCGAACCTATGGGTGAGCGGCACGTAAATGTCGAGTGTTTCTTGTGCAATAATTTTTCGCTTTTCGGGCTTCATGTATCGCATGGTGCGCATGTTGTGGATGCGGTCTGCGATTTTAATCATGATGACGCGCGGGTCTTTAGCCATAGCCGTAATGAGCTTACGGTAGGTGCTTGCCTTTTGCGCTGTCTTACTCGCTTCCTGAACGGCGGTGATCTTCGTTACCGCATCGACCATGAAAGCCGTGTCTTCGCCAAAAAGTTCGGAAATTTCGTTGAGGGTATGCGGGGTGTCTTCCACCACGTCGTGCAATAAGCCTGCTAGTACCGTTGCCTGGTCTTGCTTTAAGTCGGCAAGAATCTTGGCCACTTCATAAGGGTGTTCTGTGTAGGGCATGCCGCTTTTGCGGTATTGACCATCATGGGCATCGGCGATAAAGGCTATAGCTTTTCTGAGAATCCCTTCGTCTAACTTCGGATTCTTTTTAAGGAGCACACTGACAATGTGCTCTTGGTTTGTTGTAAAATTAGCCTGATCCATCAATCTCAATTTATCTAATATTTTAACACTTATGCGGCTTTTTTTCGTAAATATGCCAAAAATATGATGGAAAAATAGTTCTTTAGTCTAAAAGCCGTGGAAATTGAAAAAAGGATTTGCATTGTATCTTGGCTGTTGTATTCGTTACAACAAAAATGTTATTACACTATGCTCTTTTTTTTAAAAATAGATTAATTTACAAAACAACAATTTTGCCGAATCCACGGCTGTTGTTGGGGTTGGTATACAATGATCAAATACTCTCATCTAGTGCCAATGGCAGTAGTTGCCTTTGGTTTATGGGCGTGCGGTGATGACAATTTGTCTTCTGCCGCGCAATGTACAACAAAAGAATGTTTGGAAAATGCTTGGAGCTCAAGTAGCAATGTTCCTGATGATGGGGGCTTGAGTTCCAGTTCTGTCGAAGAAGGAGCTAGCTCTAGTTCGGCAGGAGCTGAATCTCCAAATAGCTCAAGTGATTCCGTTGCTACGGGAAGCTCTTCTAGCGGAGATGTTGGGCCTGTTGCGGGTTCTTCAAGTTCCACTCCTATTAGTGCAGGGGAGGAATCTTCGAGCTCTAGAAGCCACCGTTCTAGCAGTTCTGTTGTAACACCTCCGAAGGTCTCGTCTTCCAGCGCTGAAAAGCCTGTTGTATCGAGCAGCAGCGAAACGGCTCCGCAGCCTGTAAACGACTTCGTTGAAGACCACCGCAGTGAATGCCAGATTGGCAATATCCCTTCTAGCGTGAACAACGCTAAGCTTCCGGACCCGTTCATGGGTCTCGATGGCAAGCGCATTTCTTCGAAGGCCGATTGGAAGTGCCGTCGCGAAGAAATCGGTGCCATGTACGAAAAGCTCATGTTCGGTACAAAGCCGCGTAACCCGGAAAAGGTTGAAGGCAGCTATTCCGGTGGAAAGCTCACCATCAAGGTGACCGACAAGGGCAAATCCGGTTCGTTCTCCGTGAAAATCAGCAACGCGGGTACGAAGGATAAGCCGAAGCCGGCCATGATCGGTTTTGGCGGTGGCATGATGGGCGGTTGCGGAAGCCTCGGCAACGCGACGAACGGTCTTGATATCGCTCAGATTACGTTTAACCCGGATGACGTCGCTCCCGAAAGCGGTGGCGGTATGTTCTTCCAGCTTTATAACCAGGGTCAGGGCACCATCATTGCATGGGCTTGGGGCGTAAGCCGCATTATCGACGCTCTCGAAAAGACTCCGGAAGCGGGTATCGACGTGAAGCACCTCGCCATGACGGGTTGCTCTCGCTGGGGCAAGGGTACTCTTGCCGTGGGTGCATTCGATGAACGTATCGCACTTACGATTCCGCAGGAATCCGGTTCCGGTGGCGCATCGCTTTGGCGTGTGGGCGCTCAGGTGAACAAGCAGAAGGGTAAGCAGTTCGTTCAGGGCTTGAGCAGTGCCGGTACCGAAGGCAAGTGGATGATTTCTAGTTTCAAGAACTACGATGGCAAGGAAAATACGCTCCCGTTTGACCAGCACATGTTGGTGGCTATGGTGGCTCCGCGTGCGCTCCTCATTCTCGACAATGCAGGTCAGGAATGGTTGGGCGAAGTTCCGTCGAACTATTGCGGACAAGCTTCTAAGGAAGTATATGACGCTCTCGGTGCAACGGAAAATTACACCTACAGCCAGGAAGGCGGTCATGGTCACTGCCAGCTTCCGAACGGGCAGTTTGACGAAGTCAAGGACTTTATGAACAAGTTCTTGCTCGGCAAGGATGCCAAGACGGGTAAGATTGACTACACCAAGAATACTCAAACCATCAACTTCAAAAAGTCTGAATGGATTGATTGGGAAACACCTAGCTTGAAATAATGCTGCGGCAGACTCGTTAATCGAGAATCGCGGAACTTAAAAAAGGCCTCGCAATCGCGAGGCTCTTTTCTTATAAAGAATCTTGGAACTTATGGAATTTGTCCAAAAGTTCTGCGTAGGTCTTTGTGGCTTC
>CACYRP010000067.1 GCA_902776765.1 Fibrobacter succinogenes | reverse complement strand
TGCCGCGCTCGAAGGCTCCAAGGCCTTCAGCAAGGATATCATGAAGAAGTACAACGTGCCGACGGCAGCCTTCGAGACCTTCACCGATCTCGCCTCCGCGAAAAAGTTCCTCGCCGAACACCCGGCTCCGATCGTGGTGAAGGCGTCGGGCCTCGCTGCGGGCAAGGGCGCCATTGTCTGCATGACCGACAAGGAAGCGAACGATGCCGTGGAAGAAATGCTCGGCGACAAGGCGGGCTTCGGCGAATCCGGCAAGACGGTCGTGATTGAAGAATTCATGGACGGCGAAGAAGCTTCCATTTTCGTGGTTTGCGACGGCAAGGACTACGTGATTCTCTCCTCTGCCCAGGACCACAAGCGCGTCTTCGACGACGACAAGGGTCCGAACACGGGTGGCATGGGCGCCTACAGCCCGGCTCCGGTAGTCACGGACGCTCTCCTCGACGAAGTGAAGAAGACGATTATCGAACCGACCCTTAAGGGCATGGCCGCCGAAGGCAAGCCTTACACTGGCGTGCTCTACGTGGGTATCATGGTGACGGCGAAGGGCCCGAAGGTGGTGGAATACAACTGCCGCCTCGGCGACCCCGAATGCCAGATTGTCCTCCCGCTCTATGACGGCGATGTGCTCGCTTTGTTCGACGCTGCCGAAAAGGGTGAACTCGCCAAACTCGGTGCCCCGAAGGCCCCGAAGGGCAGCTCCGCAATCGTGGTGCTCGCCAGCGCGGGCTATCCGGGCTCCTACGAAAAGGGCAAGGTCGTGACGGGTATCGAAGACGCCGAAAAGAACGGCGCCCAGGTGCTCCATGCCGGTACCAAGATGGTCGATGGCAAGCTGGTCACCAACGGTGGTCGCGTGTTCGGCGTGGTGGGCCATGGCGAAACGCTCCAGGAAGCCTTGGATATCGCTTACGAAGCCGCCGAAAAGGTTCAGTTCGAAGGCAAGTTCTACCGCAAGGACATCGGTAAGAAGGGCTTGGCCCGTCTCGCAAAGATGGGTAAATAAGAGGTAAAAAAATGGATTTGAAAGAAAATGCAAAGGTCGGTATCGTTGCGGGTAGCAAGTCCGACCAGGAAACTGTAGATAAAATCACCGCCGTGCTCGACAGCTTCGGCATCGTGTGGGAATTCAACATCCTCTCTGCACACCGCACCCCGAACGCCACTGCGAAGTATGCTCGCGAAGCCGCCGGGCGAGGCCTCCAGGTCCTCATCGGTGTTGCTGGCCTCGCTGCAGCCCTCCCGGGCGTGCTCGCAGGGCACACCATCCTTCCCGTTATCGGTCTGCCCTGCGCCGGCGGCCCGCTCAACGGCGTCGATGCCCTGCACTCTATCGTGCAGATGCCCCCGGGAATCCCGGTGGCCACGGTCGGCATCGGCAACGGCAAGAATGCCGGTTACCTCGCCGCCCACATCGTCGCCATCGCAGATCCGGCTGTCCGCGAAAAGCTCATCGCTTACCGCAAGTCGCTGGGAGACATTGAAGGGTAGTTTAGAGTTACTAGTTCGAAGTTACTAGTTACTAGTGTCGCTTTACGCTTTCAGGTCGGTTGCCTTCCGCTCCCTTTGAGTAATGGGGTCGGGCTTTCGCCCTTTGAGGTTTAAAGTTTGGTGCCGAAGGCACGATTGAAAATCTTAAAGTGAATGCCGAAGGCGTGAACGACCTCATACCTCAAACCTCTAACTTATTCGCTGGCATTTCCGCCAGCGTTTTTTTTGCGCTTTTTTCATGACGCTACAGGCTTACTGCAGGTCTCTCTTATCTATTGAAATTTTGCTTCCATCATGTTCTTTCGTTTACTAATCACAAACCGGTAGCCACTAACCACTTCTAACTACAGACTTTTGTATATTGTCCTTAACCTAAATTTTAGCCCGTTTTGTGCCTATGGTTTACTGTGTTTTGAAAAAAACTTTATTGCTTGGAGTCCTACTTCTTCTGTCCGTTTCGTTTGCTGAAACTGTTCCTGCTTCATCCAAGGCGCAGTCTTCGTCTGCACAAGTTTTCAAAGCGCAGTCTTCTAGCTCTATAGCTTCTTCTAGTGCCTCGCTCCCCAAGTGGCAAACGCTCCCCGAAATGAATGCTCCGTGGATGAAGGGCGAAAAGTTGTCTTACACCCTCAGTTGGGGCTTTATTACGGCGGGTTATGCGACGCTAGAGGTTAAGCCGCGCAAAGATGGCAAGACCGAATTCCTGACTTTTGCGACTGCCAATAAGACGGTCAATAAGTTTTACCCAGTCCACGATACTGTTTACACGCTCGTTCGCAATAAGGGCCTCATGACGGACGTGTTCCGCAAGTCCCTTCACGAAGGAACGTTTCACAATAAGTCGATGATACGCTTCGACCGCGATGCCAAGAAGGCCTTCCTTTCGGATACAGTTTTCAGGGATGCTGTCAATCATTACGTAAAGCGTTCTGCCGATACGTCCGTGGCCATTACCGGCCTCGAACATAGCATTATGTCGGCGTTCTATCTTGTGCGCACCCTCCCTCTTAAAGAAGGGGCTACTTCCCGTTTTTCGGCTGTGAGTGGGGAAAAACGCTACGAACTCAAGGTGATTATCCATAAACGAGAAAAAATCAAAACGGATCTCGGTGAGTTCAATACGGTTAAAGTTGAGCCGGTTTTGGATGGCGATGGCATTTTCAAGTCCAGCGGCCGCATTTTTATCTGGTTTACCGACGACGAAAAGCGTCTTCCGGTGCTCATGCAGTGCGAAATCAAACTTGGAAGCATCAAGGCCGAGCTGACGAAGGCCGAATAGACGCTCTAAAAACTTACAAAATTGTAAAATCAAACGAAAATAGAACTTTTACATGAAGTTTTCGAAAAAAACTTCTATAAAAAGTTATATTCCAAGCGTGGTTATTTATCCGAGGCTTTTTTAATGCTGAAAAAATTGTTGTTGCTGTTGTGCTTGGCTAGTTTGGTTGCATGGGCTGCTCCCTCGAAAGGGCGTAAAGCGTCTATGAAGAAAAAGGCAGCTCCGGTTGCCGAAAAAACAGTGGAGGCTCCCGCTGCTTCGGCTGCAGATGCTGATGATGGCTTTGTGTCTGCACCCGAGAGTTCTTCTGCGGCTGCGAAACCTGTTGCTGATGACGATGACGAAGAAGAAAGTGTCGAACAGTCTACGGCTGGCATGACTGCCGCCCAGAGAACTGATTTTCTTTCTCGTAAGAAGTTCGAAGAAGAACAGCGTTTGGATGAATATGCAAACTCTGAACGTCGCCGTGACTGGCTCAAGGACCGCTTGATTTTCGAAGTGGGTCTCGGTTCCCGTATGCCGTTCATGGGTGAATCTGGCATGGGCATGGGCTTGGGTGCTGGTGTTGAATACATTACCCGCTGGCATGTTGCTGCTTTTGCTTCTTTCGGTATGCTCCCGAAGGTTAAGGACAGCGAATTTGATTACATGGAACTCGAAGGTGGCACGGGCTATAAGGTTGGCCTTAACTACTACTTCTTCCCGAAGATTCCTATTCACTTGGGCTTGTCTGCTTCTTATGGTACGGTCTATTTCGACCATGATAAGGAACCGGATGCAAATGGTCTTCGTAGCTTAATCTCGGTCAAGGGCTTTCAGTTCGATGTCTTGATTGCATACCTCTCGAACGAATGGTATTACTTGCAGTTCTCCTTCGGTATGTACTATGCTCCAAAGCTCAGCAAGAAGCCTCTCCCGGGTGATCCGTCTACGGACAATCCGAGCTTCAAGAAAACTAGAGATTCTCAGACCGAAGCTGTCGATACCTATACTTCTCGCGTGATGGACAAGGATGGTATGCATGACAAGGGTATCGTGTTTGGCGTTACGATTGGTTATGCTTTGCCGGAATTCTTCCCGGACGATACCGAAAAGCGTCGCCGTCAGCGTGAAAAGGAACGCAACAAGGCTGCCGCAGGCACTAGCGCCTGGAACCGCTAATTTTAGAGCATAAAAGTTTAGCCCGCCAAGTTCAATACTTTGGCGGGCTCTTTTGTTTTAATACCCATGTCCGGAATCGAACCGGAATACCTTCCTTCGGAGGGAAGGACACTATCCATTGTGATACACGGGCGTGTGCTTTTAAAGCGGGTATAATATAGTAAATAAGATGAAAGAAGAAAAAAGTGGTTAGTAAGCAGTGGTTAGTAAACAGGAATAAATTTAGTGGTTAGTAAACAGTGGCTAGTAAACAGGATAATAAAATGAAAGATTAAAGATGAAAAATTAAAAAAGAAATTTTAACTCTTAATTTTTAATTTTTAATTCTTAATTCATAAATCCTAACCACCAACCACTAACCACTAACTCATTAATCCACAATCTTCACTATCAACTCGTGCGGTTCGGCGTCCACGACGAGCGCGTTGTGGAATTCACCTACATCGCCATCGCCTTCGATAACCTTCACGATGTCGTCGTTTTCCATCGAGTTGCCTTCGGTGCGGCCGTAGAAGTGGTATTCGCTTTCTTCGGCAACCTGGTCGATGATGATCTTGACCGTCTTTCCGATCATGTTTTCGGCGTATTCGGCGGCAAGTTCTTCCTGATAGTCCGTAACGGCTTCGAGCCTTGCGCGGGCATCGCTTTCGTCAACGGCGGGCAAGTCCATTTCCATCACTGGCGTGCCTTCTTCGGGGCTGAATACGAAGCCGCCCAAGTGGTCAAATTGCACGTCCTGCAACAGTTCCATCAATTCTTCGAAGTCTTCGTGCGTTTCGCCGGGGAATCCTACGAGCACGGTGCTGCGAAGCGTTACGCCAGGAATGCGTTCGCGGATCTTGTGCAAAAGGTCGACGAGTTCTGCCTTGCGGTAATTGCGCTTCATGAGCTTGAGCATTTTGTCGCTTGCATGCTGGATTGGCATGTCCACGTACTTTACAAGGCGCGGTTCTTTAGCCATCAAGTCCAAAAGTTCATCGTCTACGAACATCGGGTACCAATAAAGCATACGGATCCACGGGATGTTCGTGTTGTCGAGCAGGGCGCGTAAAAGCTGGGCGAGCGTACCGCCTTTCTTGCCCTTTTCACGTCCAAAGTAAGTCGTATCCTGGGCAATTAAAGTAATTTCCCTGACGCCCTGCGCTTCGAGGTCCTTCGCTTCGCTAACGATATCTTCGATGGAGCGCGAATCTTGCTTTCCGCGGATGAGCGGAATGGCGCAGTAGGCGCAGCGGCGGTTACAACCTTCTGCGATTTTCAGATAAGCGTGGTGCGGGAATCCGCCCAAGTTCATGCGGGCGAGGTTCTCGGCTTCGCAACCCTGCGGAGCGACAATGCCCATCTTCTTCAAAAGTTCGCCAGGCTTGTAGGTGCCGACCCAGTAGTCCACTTCGGGCAGTTCCTTCATCAACTCTTCGCCATAGCGGCCACTGAGGCAACCTGCCACAATCAGTTTCTGCTTTGCTTTTTTTGCCTTCGCTTGAGCAAGGATCGCGTTGATGGATTCTTCTTTTGCGGCTTCGATAAAACCGCAGGTGTTCACGAGCACGTAGTCTGCTTTGGTTGCGGAATCGCAGGTGACAAAACCTGCATGGAGCATTTCGCCGACGAGATTTTCTGCATCGACCTGGTTTTTAGCGCATCCGAGATGCACGACGAATACTTTTGGCTTTTTAGTAGGCATATCCCAAATATAGATTTTACCCCGTATAGCCCAAACTCCGTAAACCAGATAACGGAGTTCTTTTCGGACCTCCTCTAGATGAACCCTGCCCCTTTAAGTGTTTATTTGTGCGAAATTTCGATTGTTTTTCAAAAAAATCTTTGCTACATTGCTCTAAAAATTAATGTGGAGAAAATTTTATGAAAAAACTTATTCTTGCATCGGCGTTCATGTTTGCCATGACCGCTTGCGATGATGGCAGCAGCCCGACATCTAGCAATACCCCGTCTACGCCGGATACAGGAAACCAGGCTGTTGGCGATCCGGTTGGTGGTGGTGACCAAAATCCAAACAATCAAGTCGTCGATGCGGGCGAGCCGTCTTGCACAGTTACTACGACTGCTAATTCCGTAACCACAGAGCAGATTCTGCCCGGCGTGGGGTCCTATACCTCGACCGCCGTCAATAACGGTTCGCGCTATTCTAACATCACAACGGAATACTGGTATGCCGACAACGGGACTGCCGCTGACGAGTGCCGAAAAAATAAAGAGGAGGCAAGCCATTGGTTGGACGGTTCCATGAAGGTGACATGTTCGGGCAACAAGATTTTTGTTGAAGAAGTGGACGAAGGCAAATTGCGCGACTATGAAGCCGATTTTAGGGAAAACTGCGAAGATTTCGAAGCCTGGGCGAAGAGCTATTCGACTTCAAAAGATCCGGGCTCATCGACTGATCCCTCATCCACGATTGTCGATATTGGCGGCTATAAGTGCGAAGTATCCCGTTCCGGCAAAACCGTTACAATCCTCCAGTCCTATAAGGGCCTTGGTTTTGAGGAGACTACTTCGTTTGAAAGTGGCACGCCGGTAGGTGTTCGAAAGATGACGTTTACCGACGCTGAAGATGCTGCCGAAGAATGCTATGATCAAAAGGAAGAGGCCGAAGATTCCAATGACCCGCTGTACAAGGTTGAATGTTCCGGCAAAAACGTCGTGGTGACCAAGAAGGTCAAGGATGAGTTTGGTTGGGGCGTTGACGGCTTTGAGGAGTATTACAAGTCCTGGTGCGAAGACCAGAAGCGCCGCCTGAAAAACGGCGAAATAGACATGCTCATCTGATGATGAAAACCGCTTGAAAATCAAAAAAGGCTCCGCAGATGCGGGGCCTTTAACAGTTCGTTGCTATTGTAAAAACTACATGTCTTCGCTGACGCTGGGCTGGCCAATGCGGTCGTTCTTGCGGTTGTCCACCCAACCGGCGTATCCCTGCGGCGCGAGAACTTCCTTGCCGAATTGCTGTGCGTTTGCGATAGAGGAGAAGTATCCAACGCGTACGCGGTAGAATGTGCCTTCGAGTTCACCCGGATTTTCCACTTCGGCAACGTATGCCTTGATACCTTGGTCGGAGAGCTTGCTTACAACGCTGTTTGCGGCTCTTCTAGAAGGCTGGATGCTCACCTGGATTACGAACGGACCCGAAGATTCCTGTTCGACACTTGCGCCGGAGGAGGGTGCAAAGTTACGGCTCTCGACGAGAGTGGGCTTGTCGTCAGCGTCTGAAAGGGATTGAATGGGGACCAATGCCGGTTCTTCTTGTACTGGTTCCGGTGCTGGAGCCGGTTTTGGGGCTGGAGCGGGTGCTTCGACAACGGGTTTGGCCTGTGCCTGAGGCGCAGGTTGTTCTTCCTTGCTACCGCAGGCGGAAAGCAAGGCGCAGGAAAGGGTAATTGCCCCGAGTAAAGATACCGATTGCAGTTTCATGGGTGAACTCCACATTGAAAATTTTTCTCCGGCAAATTGGAATAATCTTACAAAGAATATACATAACTCTTTGATACTTCGCAAGTTATGGAGATTTATTTTTGTGAAAAAAGTTGAAATTTTACAAAAAAATACGAGGAATTTTTAATTTTTTAGATATATTTAGTGCTCAAATGTTTAAAAAAAATACGCTGTTATCGCCGGTGTATTGGTTCCCGGATATAGATATGCCGTTTGATTTTTTTAGCGATATACCGGAAAGCCCCAGAATTTCTTCTGGGGCTTAGTGAGTTAGAATGAAAAAGGCACTAATGATTTAGGTTCGTTAAGGTACTTTCGTCATATGGTAACCGAAGGCAATCTTGTCATCCGGGGCGGCGTTGGAATTACGCTTGATGCGGATGGTGACGCTTCCCGATTTCGGTACTTTGAACGTTTGCAGAATGTATTGATGGTCGTAGTTGTTGGCTGAGTAGCTGCTGATGGACTTGTTGTTCTGATATACGGTGACGCTCCATTTTAATGGCAGCTTTTTTAACTTCTTGATTGTGCTACCCTTTGTTAAGTAAGCGACTGCCAGATTGTACTTTTCGCCAGCCACGAGGTTGTTGAGGGTGACTTCCAGATCCCTGCTGTTTCCGTTGCCGTCCTTGAATAAGGACTGGTCGTTGCCCTTAGGCCAGTAACCGGAATAGCCCTTGCTGTATGCCATGAGATCAAATGACGGAATACCGGGAGCTGCACCGCCGTCGGTATCTCTATTGTTGAAAACGTGGCCCGCTGTCGATGTCAGGAATATGGGCTTGACCACTTCGGGATGCCCCTTAATGAACGAGTTCTTGCTCATTAAGACTGCGGCCATGGCGGCAGAGAATGGCGTGGAAGAGCTCGTTCCGTTGAACGAGTGGCCGTATTCAGATGGGAATACAGCATCGTAGAAACCAGCCAAGTTCATTATTTCTGGCTTGGGTGCTCCAGTTTCTGGGTTTATGTGGCAGCTGTATTGCAGGTAATTGTAACCGAGCGATCCTGTCGGACTGTATTGCAAATATGGGTCCGCGGCACCGACGGTAATGGCATTGGCTGCCTTACCGGGGGAGTGGATTGTGGCCTTCGGTTGCCTGTCAGCGTCGTTCTGAAGGTTTCCAGCATTGATAAACGCTGTAACGCCGGTGTTGTAGATGTAGTTGTCGAATGCGGCATCGACGCTTTCGTATTTGTTGGTGTATTTGTTGTCGTAAGCATAACCGAGGGATACAGTCCCGATGTAAATCTTCGGGCTGAACGAGGACGACATTGGATTGTCGGGGCCTCCTGTTGAGGAAATATGGTCGGAATCGTAGCCGTAGACTGTGGCGGACGGCGCAAATAGCTGAAGTACGTCGGTTACTCCAGTGGCGTGAAGGTCGGTCTTGCCGCCGCAATCCTTGGATGAGTATCTGGAGCGGTACGGAATTTGCGACGAATTGGCACAGCCAAGTTCCATAAAATAAATGCCGATGTCGTTTCCTTTGTATCCATCGTTATGAGCTCTTTTGAGCTGTGAGGTTTGGAGCGCTTCGTCGCGTGTTGCGTAATAGATTGTGTAGGTGCCGTAACCGCGGGTGCTTAATGTTCCCGTATAATAGTTGGGTTCTGCTACGGGCTTTTCATCTTCTATATAGAGGTCTTCCGAAGATTGCAATTTTTCAACCATTTCGGAAGGTGTCAAAAGAGCCCTGTACGGTTTCTTGAGCGGCTTTATCTTCTTGATGCGGCGGTTTTCCCAATCTTCTGTTTTTTTCAAGAAAGACGCTTTGTCAATTTGCTTTCCGTTCAACCAAAAGACTTCTTTATTGGTTTTGTTGTCGTAGGAATAGTGGACGGGACCCAGCGGTTCTATGTCTGCATCTTCCACGGTCAAGTCGTTCACGATGACTTCCATTTTCGGTTCAGCATCATCCTTGACGATGTAAACTGTGGAATCCTTGATTTGACCTTTCTTGAGCTTTCGACCAAGAACGTCGTTTTTGAGGACGACTTTTTTCTTTTGTATGTTGCCGCTTGCTTTCTGGGCCGACTTTTCCGCCTTGTACTTTTCGACAAATTCCCTTGCCTTAGGCGACAGACGGTCTAGATAGCTGTCTTCTGTTCCCGCTTGCACTGACGCAACAGCAGCGAGCGAAAACGCCAATAATATATTGGTGTTCATTTATTTACCCCTTTGGTAATAATGTGGATTTTCCTGTGTTTTTTATTATACCATTTTGAACAACAAAATGATAAGCTTAAATATAAACTGTTATATGAAAAATTGCGGATAAATGAGTGATATGTAATAAAATAATATTTTGTAAACGTTAATTTACTAACAATGTGTGCGTTATTCGAGGCTTCGGTATACTACTGCAAGCCCCTTTAGGGGCTCTTTGGGTGCTTGCTTATGGGACTTGTTGTCTCTTTTGGGGGATTTTTCTTGAAAAGGCGTGAAATTAAGCCCTAAAACACGGTAAATCTGGATTTTTTGCTTTGACAGACGGCTGTTATATTTCTATTTGTGATAAAAACGATTTTTGTAGTAAAAAGAAAAGGTTTTTATGGGCTTTAATGTGCACGGACTGGCGTTTAAACAGTCCATGATGACCCTTGTTGGATTCAGCATCGTGTTTGCGACGCTGTTCGGGGTTCTCAGTTTCCAAGTGCAAAGCAAACTTTCGACCCTCCTTACTGAAAAGGGCGAAGAGATTAGCCTTTCGAACGTTGCCATTATTGAAAAGTTATTTGAAAAAGGAAAAAGGCTTGGCGATGAGTATGCCGAAGTGCTTGGCAAAGAAATGTTGTCGGGCAAGGATCTTGATGATTTCTTGACCCAGGCGGTTTTTGATGCCCGGCAAACGCTTCCGCAGGTGCTGGCTGTTGTTGTCGCGTACGAACCGGGGATGGCTCCCAAGTCCAAGTGGCATCAGGAAGTAATGCGCCTTGCCCAATATTCGGGGGCTGAAATCAAGCTGATCAAGGGCAGTGACTATCTTGAAAAGACTTGGTACAAGAGCACGAAGAACTTGCAGAAAGGGCTTTGGCAGGAACCGTTTGTCGGAGACTTTATCAAGGAGCCGATAGCTATTTACACTGCTCCGATTTTCCAGAAGGATGAATATGGGAATACCGTTTTTGCGGGTGTTCTTTGCGTGGATATGTCGATAGCTTTTCTCAAGGAGACTGTCGCTTCGATTCCCGTATCGGATTCGGGCTACGTTGTCATTTTGTCTGCAAACAATACTGTAATTGCTCACCCCAGGAACGAAGTTGTTTTCAAGGAAAACTTTTCTAACCTCTCTTGGGGGATGGGGGTGCAGACCATCTCGGAGTTCGAAAAAACCGTGCATAGCATGAAAAAGGGACTCTTCATGGGAACAACGCCCGATGGCGATGAAGCCGTCATTTACTTCAAGGCGATGGAATCCAACGGCTGGACGTTCATGATCGTGTGGCCCGCGCATGAATTCATGGAAAGCCAACGTTCCTTGGAAAAAATGTTTGCGTGGATGAGCGTTGCTGGTTATGTTGTTATGCTTGTCTTGATATTCTTTATCTCGTCCAGGGTGTCTCGTCCGCTTAAAGAACTTGCCGTTGCTGCAAGAAAATTAGGGCAAGGCGACTTTGACGTGGCGATCCCGCATCTTTCTGGACGCGACGAAATTGCGCAGTTTGCTTGGGCGTTCATGAACATGCGCACGTCGCTCAAGGAACACATGGAAAAGCAGAAGGACTTGGATCGCATTGAAAGCGAGCTCGATTTTGCAAAGGACATCCAGCTCGGGTTCCTCTCGATGGACGAAAAAGAAGAGGGCTCGGAAGATTCTTGTCATGAATTGACCCCGTTCATGCTTCCGGCGAAGGAGGTTGGCGGTGATTTCTACGATTTCTTCAAGCTGGATGATGGACGCTTGTGTGTGGTCGTGGGAGATGTTTCTGGAAAGGGTATACCTGCGGCGCTCTTTATGATGGTTTCTCGAATTGTGCTGCGGACCATGGCGCAGAACTTGAAATCTGTGGTCGAAACTTTGGAAAAGTCGAATTACGAACTGGCCAAGCGTAACCGTGCGAACATGTTTGTAACGGTGTGGATGGGCTTTGTCGATTTGAAAACGGGGCATGTGGAATTTGCTTCGGCGGGACACAATCCGCCTGTAATCCGACACAAGGACGGCTCGGTTGGGTTTGCGAAGAGTAAGGCGGGGATTGTTCTTGCGGCGATGGAGAACTCGCGGTACAAGTTGCAAACGCTTGACCTTGCACCGGGCGATACGTTGTTCCTCTATACGGACGGCGTGACGGAAGCGACCAATGTGCACGAAGAGTTGTTCGGTAACGAAAGGCTGCTTGAAGCTCTGGCTCAGGGCGGTGGACGGGGGACGGCGGAAACTTGCCGCTTTGTCAAACGTCAAATCGATGCGTTTACGAAGAATGCCTCGCAGTTCGATGACATTACTATGCTCGCTATGGACTATAAAGGGGGTAATGGTCTTTAACCCAAGAGCGCTTGTGAAAGTGCTTACAAAATGTTACCCTTGACAGATTTTAAATATTTAGGTATATTTGGCTATCAAAAAATTGAATTTTTAACCAAAGGATTATCGTGATCGGCGTTATTGTTAAGTCCAACGAACCTTTCGAACGCGCTCTCAAGCGTTTCACCAAGTCTTGCGAAAAGAATGGTATCATTTCCGATGTCAAGAAGCGTCAGCGTTTCGAAAAGCCCTCCGAAGAAAAGAAGCGTATTGAAACGGCTGCTCGTCGCAAGCGTCTCAAAGAGATTGCTGACCAGAAC
>CACYRP010000066.1 GCA_902776765.1 Fibrobacter succinogenes | reverse complement strand
GAACGTACGGAAGTAACCGAGGATGTTCGGACGACCGTATTCGTTGTTGAATGCGGCACCACCGAGCGGGCCGTCAATCATAATGTCGAGAGCAGAGGCAATGCGGGACGGGCTACCAAAGCCTTTTTCCCACGGCTGAACTGCACCTGGAAGCTTGAGGTTCGAAACGCTAAAGCCCGTAAGGCCAGCCTTCGGCTTGGAACCCTTACCCGTTGCACCTTCGTCGCGGATTTCACCACCACTACCCGTAGCGGCACCCGGGAACGGAGAAATAGCCGTCGGGTGGTTGTGGGTTTCAACCTTCATCAAGATGTCGACTTCTTCGTTGTGGAAGTCGTACTTGTTCGTACGCGGGTCGGCATAAAAACGGCCAGCCGTAGCGCCCTTCATCACGGCGGCGTTGTCCTTGTAGGCGCTAAAGATGTTGGAATTGTGGAGCTGGTAAGTGTTCTTGATCATCTGGAAAAGCGACTTGTCCTGCTTTTCGCCATCGATGGTCCATTCAGCACCGAAGACCTTGTGGCGGCAATGTTCGGAGTTTGCCTGTGCGAACATGTAAAGTTCCACGTCGGTCGGGTTGCGCTTGAGTTCAGTGAAGTTCTTGACGAGATAATCGATTTCGTCGGCGGAGAGGGCAAGGCCCATTTCCTTGTCAGCCTTCACGAGAGCGTTGCGGCCTTCGGTAAGCACCGGCACAACGTTAAGCGGACGCGGTTCTTCCTTGCTGAACAAAACTTCGAGAGATGCAGTATCGGCAAACACGGCCTGAGTCATGCGGTCGTGAATCTTTGCAGAAATCTTTTCACGGGCGCCGACCGGAGCAGCACCTTCAAACTTCACGTAGTAAGCAATAGCGCGTTCGATGCGCTTGATAGCCGGGAGGCCGCAAATGTGAGCGATATCGGTAGCCTTGGAGCTCCACGGGCTGATCGTACCCGGACGCGGGCAGACCACAAAAAGCTCGCCTTCGAGCGCCTTGACTTCGCGCATCGGGCCGTAATGAAGGACCTTTTCGAGCGTTTCCTTTTCGGAAGCGGTCAGGTCGGCGGACAAATCCACCACATGGAGGAATTCCGCATAGACACTTGCGACCGGAATCCCAGCGGCCTTAAAATCAGATGAAAGCTTTTGCAGACGGAAATCCGACAGAGCCGGAGTACCACGAAGAATGAGCATTTTGACCTCTTTTAGCCTAAATATTTTACGCCGCAAATATAGCAATTTGGCGGAGTTTTTTAAACTTAAAAAAGGCTCACGTTCATCCTGCCAATTAATCTTTTAAGCAGCGGATTGACCTTCTGCCGTATTTACCATTACCCGATAGACTCGTAGTGAAATCAGTACTATAGAAATACATTCCTACAGCATAAGCTTCCCAACTTCCATCTTCGGGATTATCGCGATCTGTACTTGACCAAAAATAAGTCAGCTCCCCAACGTCTTTATAAACGCCCGATGAATTCGCCTTACCGGAAGGCAATGCGGAGAATCCATAATTATCTCTTTCATCTATTTTTGGCGTATATCCGTACCCAATACTCTCATAATACTCAAGCCACATCGACAGACTCCTCAATGCAGCAGGCTTTTTCAATTCCAAGTCTTTTTGCCCGCCCACATTTTCGAACAAGGTAAGCCATTCGGCTTTATTTGGCAAATGGAATCCTTCCGGGCAAATTCCCCGCACCTTTTCATCCTTGTTACAAAAAGCTTCGTAGCCGCAACCTTTCGTCGCTGAGCTATAAACGCCCGCGCTATCCATAGCGGCACTCCAAATGTAAAGGCGCCCAAATTTATTGCAATAATCCAGAGTATCGTTATAACAGAAGCTGCTCGAATCCAGTGCAGACGTGGGCTGGGTATAGCGCAAATTCAGGTTTTGAGCCATCCAAACTTGATCCCCAATTTGAATCGTCTTATAGACCTGACCATCTCTAGCATCTAAAACCTCTCCATATTTTTCGTCAGCGAGGAGGGTTTGGTTCAGGTATTCAGTCGTAACGCAGCTGTATTTGGTGCAATCATACGTTTCAGCAGGTATGGTTTGCGTGCTACTCGAAGAAATCGTTACACTTGAACTTGAAGAAATTGATTCACTTGAACTAGAAGATTCCGGAAGTCCCCATCCGGAGCCTTCGACTTCTAGGATTCCCTCGTACCATATTCCTCTATAACAGGTATAATTTTTCCCATCAATACCCCTAACTTCACGAGTAATACTTTGCCCCATATCTTCACACACGCCAAGTTTTTCAGTCAATGATTGGGTTTCTGAAATTTCGTTATCGCTAGAAGAAGACGCAATGGTTTTGACAACGGACGAACTTGACAACTTAACTTGATTGACGGAACTTGAAGATTTTGCCTGATTAACAGAGCTTGATGATTTTTCACTGCTAGAGGAAATTTTGGATGTTTCCGTTTTTTCTACACTAGAACTAGAACTTAAAACAGTCGCCTCATCAGCAGGAGCAAATGTGCCATTGTCATCGCTACAAGCAGAAAACGCAATGGCGAGCGCAAATAATACTGACGAGGAAATCGGTTTAGCAAAATATCTCATTTAAAATTTCTCCAACTTCTTTTTTGCATAAAATATACAAAATATACCACAGGAATAAAGAATCAAATAAAGTCTGTATACCTTTGGATCACTTTTTTTCGTCACAACAGGGCTACCCCAAAGTATTGTTTCTTTTTTAATTAGGGCTTCTATTAGAAGGAAAAGAAACAAGAATAATACTATAAAGGACATATCTTCTGAAAGAACGTCTGATTGTCAACCTACAGTCTCTTAAGAACTGCGGCGGCGTGGTGGATGAGGCCTTCTTCGTTTGCCACGACCGCGATTAAATCAGAACTTGATTTCGCCAGTTCGGAAATCAAAAATCCCGTAGGTGTAGAAAAGCTTACCTTCCTCGAACTTCTGCCCTTCACGCCTTTTCTTTTCAAATGAAGTCTTCAAACGCTTAACGAGTTCCGCAATGATGTTCTGCGAGACAATCCCATCTATGCTGTTCTGGTATTTCGCCGATTTGGCATCCTGGTACTTGATCTCGAACTTGCCCTTTTTGAACACCACCTCGAAAAAGACGCCGACAATCCCCGAATCGAAAGCCTCGATAGCCTTCCCCACGAAATTGCCTTCCTCGTTGCCCAAGGAATCCACGACAACCCAGTTCATTACCCTGTCCTGCGTGAAGGAAACTGTATCGCCCGTCTTATATTCCTTGACGACTTCAATTTTGTTGGCAAGAACACCTTGGAATCGATTGCCCTGACACTGGACGACTCTGACGAAAGCCACCTCCTTGGTCCCATCCTTGCTTGCAAGGTCAATCTGCACGTTCAATTCACGGTTTTCGCGTACATAGTCGCCCGCGATATATTTCTTCTTGACCTCAGGGAAAGTAGCCTTGGCCTTTTCGATATACGGGACAATGACCTTGCTCATTTCCGGAGACATGCCGAACAGTCTGTCCTCGGCGGCAAACCCACCGACATACAGAGCCAAAACAAAGAAAAAGACCGTTTGAAACAATTTGAATTTATGCATAATCAAGAATATACAAAAAGAGCCCTTGAGAGGCTCTTTTTTTTATAAAGTCAATGCGAAGATTACAGTCTCTTGAGGACTGCGGCGGCGTGGTGGATGAAGCCTTCTTCGTTCGCCACGACAGCGATTGCCTTCGCATTCTTCTTAATAGCCTTTTCGCTATACTTGATGATGCTCATGCGCTTAAGGAAGTCATAGACGCCGAGAGGGCTAAAGAAGCGACCCGTGCCGTTCGTGGGGAGAACGTGGTTGGGGCCTGCAAAGTAGTCGCCCACCGGTTCAGAAGACCACGGACCGATAAACACGGCACCCGCATTTTCGATTTGGGCAGCCATAGATTCGGCTTCGTCGGTCATGATTTCCATGTGTTCCGGAGCAATGGCGTTTGCAATCGCCACACCGTCGAACCAGTCCTTCACCACGAGGATGCGGCCGAAGTTGTCAAGCACCTTTTGGAGCAATTCGCGTTTGGGGGAATTTTCCACCTGGATATCGACGCATTCGCTAATCATCTGTGCGGTTTCCATGTTGTCCGTAATGCAGATGGCGGCTTCGAAACCAGAACCGTGTTCCGCCTGGCTCAAAAGGTCTGCAGCGACAAAGTCCGGATCGCAGGTGTTGTCAGCCAGCACGAGCACTTCGGAAGGTCCTGCCACCATGTCGATATCCACAATGCCAAAGACTTCCTTCTTCGCGACAGCGGCAAAGACGTTACCCGGGCCCACAATCTTGTCGACGCGTTCCACGATAACCTTGCCCTTGCCATCCTTGGCACCGTAAGCCAGCATGCCGATAGCCTGAGCGCCACCGATGTGATAGACCTCGGTAATGCCGAGTTCGCAAAGCACAAAAGCCACCGCGCGGTTGATTTCGCCCTTGATCGGAGTCACGACGACAATGTCCTTGACGCCAGCGACTATTGCCGGAACCGCATTCATAATCACCGTGCTCGGATAAATTCCAGCACCGCCCGGAACGTAGAGGCCCACGCGCTTCATGGGGCGGATACGCTGACCGAGAACCACGCCGTCCTTGCCTTCCATGAGCCAGGAATCTTCCATCTGGTTCACGTGGAAATCGCGGACGTTCTTAATAGCCTGCTTGAGTGCACGCTGCATTTCGGGCGGGCACTTGGCAGCAGACTTCTTGATTTCGGCTTCAGAAACGCGGAGGTTCTTGCCCTTAAGGCCATCGAACTTCTGGGCGTATTCAACAGCTTTTGCATAACCGCCGTTCTTGATGTCGGCGAGAATGTCCATGACCTTGTCGTGAATTTCCTTGCTCGGAGCAACTTCACGGCCACAAATTCTATCAATCTCTTGAGACTTCGGAGTGACTTTTACGATTTTCATTTTAACGAACCTTTTATTTTAAACTCTATTTTGCATCAGAAGCGGAAGCCACATCCAAATGCTTGTAGGCATTCGCAATGACTTTTTCGTCCATCAAAATCTTGTACGTAAGACCATCGACAAACGCAGTCCAGCTAGCTTCAATGATGTTGCTCGAAACGCCGACCATGTTCCAATAGCCGTGTTCATCGCCAAACGTTGTCCATACGCGAACTGTAGCATCGGACGCCACGTTGGAACCAAGCACGCGCACCTTGAAGTCGTCCAAACGCACCTTCGCCATGTTCGGGAAGAACGGCAAAAGCGCCTTGCGGAGAGCGGCATCGAGAGCGTTCACCGGGCCATCGCCTTCGCTTACCTGATGGCTAATCTTGTCGCCCACCTGGAGTTTGACCGTAGCCTGCGACACAGAAACACCCTGCGGCGTCTTGTCTTCAATCACGCGGTAGTTGAGCACCTTGAACGGTTCCTTGACCATTCCCAAATGGCGGTAAACGAGCAACTTGAAGCTCGCCTCGGCGCTGTCGAAATGCCAGCCAGCGTTTTCGCGTTCCTTGATTTCTTTAAGGAGGCTTGCCACCACCGGATCCTTCTTGTCGATGCCCGGCTTGATGGCCTTGAGCTTTTCGACAACGAGAGAACCACCGGCCTGATCGCTCGTCACGAACACGCGGTCATTGCCCACGGTATGCGGGTCAATATGTTCAAAGCTGCGGCTGACCTTCATCACGCCGTCGATATGAGCGCCGCCCTTATGCGCAAACGCGGCATCGCCAACGTACGGAGCATGCACGTCACTCGGCAAGTTCACAATCTGGTCGATATTGCTGCTGAGCTGGCGCAAATGAGAGAGCTTCTTGGCGGCCGCAAAATCGCGGTCCATCTTAAACTTCAAATCGGCAGAAATCGTCGTGAGGTTTGCATTACCACAACGTTCGCCATAGCCGTTCACCACGCCCTGCACCATAACGCAGCCCGACTTCACGGCGTAAATCGAGTTCGCCACAGCAAGGCCGCTATCGTTGTGCACATGGATACCCAGCGGTGTCGAAATATGCTTTTGCACATCCGCTATAATCTGTTCGATTTCCCACGGCATCGTTCCGCCGTTCGTATCGCAAAGCACGATGCAATCGGCATGGCCCTTTTCTGCGGCGCGGAGCGTTTCTATCGCATATTCCGGATTCGCCTTGTAGCCATCAAAGAAATGTTCAGCATCGTAAATGACCTCTTCGGAATATTCCTTGAGGTATGCCACAGAAGACTCGATCATGTCGAGGTTTTCCGTGAGCGTCGTGCGAATCACGTCCGTCACATGCAAATCCCAGCTCTTACCAAAAATCGTCTTGACCGGTGCTTCGGACTTGATGAGCGCCTGCAAAAGCGGATCATTTTCCGGCAAAATATTCGGACGACGCGTACTGCCAAAAGCAGCAATCTTTGCGTGCTTGAGCTTTACATCCTTGATAAGCTTGAAAAATTCTTCGTCAGTCGGATTGCTCGGGTTCGGCCAACCGCCCTCGATATAGTCAAATCCAAAATGGTCCAAAATTCGTGCAATCTGCACCTTGTCGGCTAAAGAGAGACTTATTTTACGGTCTTGGTTACCGTCACGGAGAGTTGTATCGTATAAAAGGACTTTTTTAGATGAATTCATGTTATAAAAAATAGTAATTAGTAGACAGTAGGAAGTAGAAAGTGATTATGGATAGACGACAAATGCGTCCTCCGAGAGTCGCGGCAAAACTTGTTTTGACATGACCGAGGTTAGCATTTGGAACTTGAGCGAAGCGAAAGGTCAAAGACGAGAGACGAAAGAAATCAGCCTATTCCCTATCGTCGAAGGCTTCGGCGTCTTCGGGTTCTTCGACGGTCCATTCGCGAATGTGCTTTGCTAGTTCCTTTTCACCAGCACGTTCGACTTCGTCCGAAATTGCATTCAATTCAGCGGCGTCTTGCGCAGGCAATTCCTTTTCGAAGTGATTGACGTATTGCCCTAGCAATTCAAACTTCTTGAGGTTTGCAAGGAGCATCATGTAGCTCGTATCGCAAGTCGTGCTGCGGTACTTCACATGGTCAATCAAAAGCTTATCGAGTTCCGAACCGCTCTTGAGCATGCAAAGTCTCGAAAGGTTCATGACCTTCGGGTAGCATTCATACAAACGCGTGGCATACTTGAGGCAATCCGTCTTGCGGCCTTCGCGGTCGGCAATGGCGGCCTGCAAATCGAGGAACGCTTCTTCGTCTTCTGCGCCCGGGTCCTTCACATCACCAAGCCACTGCTTGGCCATAGCGATATCGCCTGCGACAAAGTATGAGTTTGCAATGTCGATGAGCGTTGCATTGCTCTTATCCGGATCTTTGTAGAGCGAAGCCTTCGCGAAGTTTTCCGTATCCTTGATAGCATCGGCCATGTCGCAAATCGCATCGAGAACGTCTTCGCGATTTTCAAGTTCCGTGGCGTCAATCACGCCAAGCAGTTCGACAATCAAAGCCTTAGCGCGTTCAACCGGCATCACATCTTCAATCGAGAGGAACACGACCTCGCGGCCTTCCCCACCCACATGGCGCACAGCCAAATCGTGAATCAAGTCGGCAATGTAATCCTTGTCGTCATAAGTTTTTGCAACTTCGATAAAGAACGTTCCTGCATCGTAGAACAAATCGTTCCACGTATCCATTTCTTCGTCATCCGCCTTGAACGCCAAGAAATCGGCACGAAGCGTCCAAGCCAAAAGTTCCAGCTGGACTTTGACATCCTTGATTTTTTCGATTTCATCAAGACCGTTCGCAATCGCCTCGTACAAATCGTCCGGGCGGTGCAACAAACGACTCTGACCACTTACAATCTCGCGAAGAGTTTTGCGGAGATTGTCTTCTTTACCACGAAAAGCCGCCTCGGCAGAAGGCGACTTCCAAAATTTTTTCTTTTTAACCATGTTCTAAATGTAGAAATTACTTGGCCCAGCTAAAGGACGGATAACCGCCAAACTTAGCCGGATCGATAGACCAAACGGCACCAGAACCATTCAAAGTCGCAACAAACGTTGCAGCCTTCATTTCTTCAGTCGCAAACCCGGTCGGAAGAACCAAGCCCATTTGATCTGCGACAACGAGCAAGTCCCCCCCAACAGTTTTGTCGTAATAAATGTTTGTAACCGCAGCCGTCGATGCCACCTTGCCAGCCACCATTCCTGAAAGGTTATTATCGGTAACCTTAGCCGAGTTATAACCCGATTCCAGTTTGGCATCGCCTTCAACATAACCAACAAGTCCACCCAATCTAGACGCCTGACCAGAAATTTCGCCCTGGTTGAACACATTCGTTGCAGAGACGGCCTTCAAGTTACCAATAACACCACCAACGTTCTGAACCTTCGTTACCGTAACGGTAGCAGTATTGAATACTTCGTTCACAACAGATTTATTCGAAGCAACAGCAATAACACCACCCACATTACCTAACTGGCTTTCATCAGCAGTCACAGCGCCATAGTTACCGGCACGTTCGATCTTAGTGGACGAAAGCGTTGCCACCACGCCACCAACATCCTTCGTTCCCGTCACCGTTCCATAGTTCAAAGCCATGGAAATAGAGCTTTCATCGCCTACGCTTGAAGAACCGCCGACAACACCGCCAACAATCGATTTACCAGCCACCGAAGCAGAATTCGTCAAATTCGTGAGCGCTCCATTTTGCACGCTGCCCAAAGCACCACCAACATTGTTAGTGCCACTTACAGAACCCGTCACAGCAACATTCGTCACCGTAACGTGCTTTGCTTCGCCAACCAAACCACCAACGCGGTCCGCGCCCTTGATTTCAGCGTTTTCAATCGTGCAATTTTCCACCGTCACTGAATCGGCCAAACCGGCAAGCACACCAGCAACAGAGCCAACATTCATCTTGGCGTCCTTAATGACGACATTGCTAATATGCGCACCGCGAGCAAGTCCAAACAAGCCACTATAGCTAGCAGTATCGTTAATCGTCAAGCCAGAAATAGTCTTGGAAGTGCCATCAAAAGAACCACTAAAGACTCGGTTGCCATAACCATAAGAGTTCTTACCAAAAATGCCTATCGGTTTCCAAGCCTTTGTAAGAGCGATATCCGCCGTTTGCTTAAAATACTTGTCTTTAAAAGACATGGAGGAGTCGTTTACATAGAACGCTAGCGAAATCAATTCCTCTTCAGTCGAAATCTGGTACGGATTCGCGGCAGAGCCATCGCCATTTTTCCAAATCGAGGAAAAATCCCTAGTAATCGGTTTTAATTCTTCATCGGGGATATTTTCAGGAATGGAATCCTTTTTTTCCTCCGGCGGGTTTTCAGGATTGGGATTACTACCCAAATTTCCCGAATTGCTGTCGCTACAAGCGAAAAGGAACATTGGCAAAGCTGCCACAGATAAGATTTTAGCAAAGCGCATACGGCATCCTCTAGTGATTTTTAACCACACTCCTTAGTTTAAATTAAATAAAAAAAGGCCAGAACGTACAAAGAGTTCAAGCCTTTTTTCAAATTTTTTTGAGGGATACCAGCGGGCCTAGCCCGGAGCATTACTTGCCGTGGTGTTTGTCATGGTTGGGGCAGCCGCAGCCGCCGTTACCATCGCAGTTTTCCTTGTTGCCCTGGCCACCGCATTCGCATTCGTGACCGTCTTCGCCACACTTGCACTCGTGATCTTCGCCACCGTGGCCACCGCAGCAGCAGTGGTGTTCAAACGGCTTGAGGTCTTCTTCGGTAGCTTCACGGACAGAGACAACTTCAATCGCAAAGTTGAGATTTTGGCCCGCAAGTTCGTGGTTAGCATCGATGACCGCAGTCTTTTCGCTAACGGACTTGATGCGGATTTGCATCGGGCCAGCCGGAGTCTGGGCATAAAAGGCCATGCCTGCTTCGACCTTGTCAACACCCTGAAAAACTTCCAGCGGAACTTCCTGCGTCATCTGCTCGTTGTATTCGCCATAGCCTTCAGCCGGAAAGACAACTACGTCAAACTTATCGCCCACATCGTGACCGACCATCGCCTTTTCGAGACCCGGAACGATCATGTGCATGCCCTGGATGTACTGGAGCGGTTCGCGACCTTCCGAAGAATCGATCACAGCGCCTTCGTCAGACTTGAGGGTGTAATGCATCTGGACGACTGTTTTTTCAGCAATTTTCATAAATATCCTTTATAATCGCAGGCGAACCCGCGGTTGAATCTTGAAGCACAAATGTAGTAATTTAGTTGGTAGAATTTAGTAGGCAGATCTTAGAGAGAAAGCGTTGTTCTAAGTTCTAAGTTCTAAGTTCTAAGTTCTAAGTTCTAAGTTCTAACCACTATTTACTAACCACTTATTTGGCTTTCGCGGTATTCACCGCCGAAGGCATGCCCGCTCACGGAAAGAATCGGCGGGAACTGGATACGCTTCGCCAAAGCAAGTCCCTTGAAACGGCGGTACCAAAGGCGCATGTCTTCGAGCGCAGCCTCGACTGTCGGGAGCTTCGACTTGAAATAAGCCGCATCGACACCAAGCGTTTCGCAAAGCGTCCCCTCCACCGCCAGTCGTTCCGTGTGCTCAAGGCTCACGCCCTTCTCGACCCACATGGCAAAAAGTTTATCATGGTACGGGTAAAGAATCGGGTCGCCCTTGCCTTCATCAACATTCATCGCTTCGGAAAGTTCTGCACTCGCCGGAATATCAATGGAGGCCTTCGGGATAATTTCCTTATCGCGGTTGATGTAACGAGCGAGTTCATAGACTTGCGTTTTCCACAAGTCCCCAATAGCGCACATCACGCCGCAAGAATCGCCGTACAACGTGCAGTAGCCAACCATCGCTTCGCTCTTGTTGCCATTGCAAGTCACGCCACCGCCCACCACCGATGCAACAGTAGAAAGGATGGATGCAGAACGCGTCCTCGCCTGCAAGTTTTCGTGATTGATTCCCGCGACCTTCATCACGGTATCGTTACGCACAAAGGAGCAACGTTCAAGTGTATGGCAAACCGATTCAATAATATCCGAAATCGGAGCGACCATGTAAGGCGTTCCCAAATTCTCGGCCAAGTCACGGGCCGCGTTCTTTGTCGTATCGGAATTGAAGCGCGTCGGCATGTTCACGAGGAACACATTCTCCGGCCCAATCGCTTCGGCATAAAGTGCAGCAGACACCGCACTGTCAATTCCGCCACTAGCGCCAATCACCATGCGCGATATATGAAACATCTTCAGGTTTTCGCGAATCATGAACACGAGCGCATCATGAATTTCAGCAATTTCACTCGGGTACGGCTTTGCAGATTCCGCATAAACTTGAACATTACCATCAATAAATTCAACAACGACTTCGGCCTCGCTAAACAGAGGCATTTCAAAGACAACCTTACCATCGCAATCGAACACGCGGCTTCCGCCCGAGAGTTCATAAATGTTCTTACCGGTATTGTCGGTTCCGACACCATTCAGGCAAACAACCGGCATCGCACAATCTTTGGCCAAATGCGAAAGTTCCTTATTCTCAGCTTCACGGCGGCCAACCACATAAAAATCAGAACCATGCGTCACATGCGCCACGTTCAAAAGCGGAGTGTCATCGAGCACATCGCCACACAAGAAGAACGGCATGTTGCCCGCGTACTTGCGGATTTCAGCCCAATCGACAGGAAGCGCCTTATTAGAAGGGCCAGTCAAAGCATTTCGCGGAAACACCACACAATCGACTTCGGCAGCCTTAGCTCGGTCAAAAGCAGCCTTCATCGTTTGGATGTTCGCCGGCACATTACCCGGCAGAATTTTCATCTGCACCACATAAAGTTTCATTTCAATAACCTCTGCGCTAGAAAATAAAAAAAATGCACCGCCCATGAGCGATGCATTTTTAAACTTTATAGAGAAATGATAGGTTATAGGTTTTAGGCAGTAGGTTTTAGGTTCATCAGGCGTCTACGACGCGATTATTATTCTAATTCCTACTTCCTAATTCCTAATTTTTACTCGTACTGCGGAGCTTCGAAAGAGGTCGGGATTTTCGGCGTATCCGGATCACTATGGATGAACGAGAATCCGCTAATCTTGTTGGTTGCTTTATCGATCGGTCCCGTCTGGAGCTGTCCATGGAGGCTCGATGTGCACTTATCCGGATGCAAGCACCCCTTATTGCGCATCATCATGTGGTAACCATAGATTTCCCAGACGCCATTCTTGGCCTCAACATTCTTGTTGCCTTCAAATGCAGAAAGTTCGTAGGTACCATCAGCCTTGAGCGTGAATTCCCAATCGATACCATCTTTCTTAGCTTGCCATTCGCCGACAAAATCGCTAGCCTTTTCGTATTCATATTCGCTAGCTTCGACTTTGCAGTTCATTGTCGCACCATCTGAAGCAATAGTGTTGTCCGTTCCGACAGAATAGGCATACATCGAATAAACAGGCTTGCTGAAATATGCAGGGCGCATCAACAACGTGCTACGCTGGATGTCATAATGCCCGCCGATCCAGTAAGCAAGCTTTTTGCCCGCCGTAACGTCAACGATATACGAATTGTCGAAGAACGTAAATGTTCTCGTCGTATCGCCATCGGTGCATTCGAAAATTTTGTCCTGAATGTCGGCAGCCTTGGAAACCTTGCCCTTTGTCACAGCGACGCTAGCCTTTACAGCTTCGTTATAATCTTTCGATCCATTGACAGAATACTTGACAACGTCATCCTTATCGACAATGAACGAAAGCG
>CACYRP010000065.1 GCA_902776765.1 Fibrobacter succinogenes | reverse complement strand
GGAGCCATCGGGGAAGGTGAGTTCGATTTGAGACATAAATAATCCTTTTTGTGGGCGGTTCTCGCCCGGTTCCCCAGAAATACGACATCTGGCGGTGCGGCGAAATTTAGAATATCGCGGATAGTGTGGCAACCAAGCTCGCTTGGTTTGACATGACCGAGCCGTGCTAAATGCACGTTTTTTAGTTCCCTTCGCAGGTAGCCTTCGCGGCACGATACGCCATTTCAACGCCAACTTCGGATTCCATGTTGTACATGGAATAAGTCTTGGTATCGGAGCCATTTGCGCCCTTGATGGTCACTATCAAGTCGCGGCCTTCGGCCTTGTAGATGTATTCGGCATCATCGCCAAACGCATCTTTGCGAATAAAGTGCCACGTGTTCACATCTTCCTTGACCATCTCATCGCAAGTTTTCACATTCGTGCGATCGACACCCGCACTAGGCGAAGACGAACTGTCATCGCAGGCAAAAAACATCATTGCCGAGGAAACCACAAATAAATTAAGAAAACGAAAATAATTCATATCACTCCTTTTTGATTAATACCATCCCTGGCTTGCACCATACCATGCATCTTCGGCTGGTCCCTGATTGACCGGGGCTTTTTTAGCAGGCTTACCATCATCGGTAAACGTAAACGGGATCGTTACAGTGCAATTCTCATAATCCCCGGCATCAAATTTCCACTGTAAAATATCGTTCAGCACAGCCTTTTCAAATTCAGGGAAGTTCGTGGTCGCACCGACAATTTCGCCCGTTTCCACGTTGCCATCCGGGAGTATTTTAAACTTCACCGTAACTTTGCCTTCAAAGCTCGGGTTTACCCGTAAGAAATTATTGTACAAAGGTTTCAAACGGTTCGGGGTATTTGCCTTGACAACCTCCATAATCTTTGCAGAGGAACGTTTTTTTGCAGCTGTAGTAGAATCACTCGCGACTTTATCCTGAGCACTGCTTTCTTTGGCCGGGACCTCTGAATTCGGCACGGTAGTTGTAGCCTTGGGCGCACAAGCCACCAGCATTGCAGCAGCGATAAAAAACGCAACCACTTTAAATTTCATAACAACCTCCAAAAATTACAATCCCGAACTGGGTTGGTATAAACTATTATCATTCAATCTATCGTCAGAGAAAACCGGCTGGATTTCCACAACGCTATTCGAGAACGTTCCACGGCCAAAATCCCATTGCATAATATCATCGGCAATAGCCTTTTCAAATTCGGGATAATTGGTAGACGCATGAATTATATCGACTTTTTGCACGGAGCCATCGGGATTGACCGTCGCATGCAACGTAATTTTTCCAGAGAAACGGGAATGTTTCTTCAAAAAGCTGTAGTAAATGGGATACAGGCGTTTTTTCTTATTCGTTTCTACAACCTCAAAGATTTTCTTTCCATCACGTGGACCTTTAGGGCCTCCATTCGGAAATTTCAACGGCCAAACAAGACCAAATTTATCATATTTGCCGCTTTCGAATTTCCATTGCATGATATCATCAGTAATAGCCTTTTCAAACTCAGGACTACCGATATTCGATTCCAAAACTGCAACAGAATCTACCGCACCACTACCAACAATTGAAAATTTTACAACCATCTTACTATTAAAAAACGTATGCGTTTTCACATACTCCAAATAAATCGGAGGCAACCGGCTCTGCTTATACTCTTTAATAGCAGCAATAACGTCCTTGGCAGAACGTTCATTTATAGAGCCAAAAACGCCCTCGTCAGAAAAGTAAACCGTTGTTTTAAAGCTGTGAGCTCCATAGCCCCCATTATCGTAATTTAGCAACAGCAAATTTTCCCGAAGCGAATTTTCGAAATCAGGATTATTTACGGTAGATTTAATGAAATCAAGACTATCCACGCTACCATCCTGAAGGAACGCAACAAACACAACCATTTCGCCGACAATACTCGAACCATTTTGGCGGTATTTTTCATAAACCGGACGCACATATTTCAAGAGCTCTGCAACAACACCCTTTTCTTCAGATGGATCCAATCGGCTATTTTCGCTAGACGCATTCGCAGCCACTGGTGCAGACGATTCAGTAAGTACGGGCGAAGTTTTCGGCGCACAAGCCAAGAACATTGCAGCAACAATAAAAAGTCCAATCCATTTCATAAATGATTTACCTTTATTCGAATTATAATAAAAACTTTTTTGCAAGCCAATCCTTACATTTCGTAAACACTTTTAGAACGGTATGGATGGGGTTTGCTCCAACCTCTTTAGCTAGGTTCTAAAAATATACAAACGTATTCAGAACTGTATGGATCCTCGCTTTCGCGAGGATAACCGCTTCGGGACCGTCCTTCTCACAGACGCTGTTATCCTAACCACTATTTACTAATCACTAACAATTCATTACGCCCAAACCCCAAAGCTGCCATGGTTCGACAGGCTCACCAACCTTATCCCGCCCCCACACCTCACACACCCTAACCACAAACCACCGTTTACCAACCACTAATCACTCCCTCATAACATAAAAATAGACTTTAAAGTTTCTGTGAACTTTTTAAATTTGGAATTGTATAAAAAAGGGTTAATATGTTTTTTGAACAAGCCATCGCTCACAACCTCCCGAATTACACCAAGGAATCGGATTCCGCTTACGGCGAGACTCTAGCTCCGCTCGATTACAAAGACGAGCTCAAAGTCAAGAACGCCGCCATCCGCGAATTTTGGGAAGTGAACCGCCTTGCTCGCGGCCCGCAGCCAATTGTGGCTAGTCCCATGCCGCGCAATTACCGCACCACCTCCAAGCGCCAGGTCGAAATGAAGCCGGGCGATTTGCGTTTTAACGAATACGATAGCATCTTGGAGCCCGAAGAACACAATGCCATTTACCGCCTGCTATTCGACAAGCTCATTACGCCAGCATACAAACCGCTCGCCTACGCGCTCAACTGGATTATCATCCGCGGCACGTACAAGTACCGCGTCGTGATTTTCAACGTGAAAAAGCTGGACGCCAGCATCGTCCGCAAGCTCAAGCAGATTGCAGAAGTCTTGCAGCAGAGCCCGTACCACGTGACGGCAGCCCACACTTACGTGGATACGACGGAATCGAATTACTACCTCGAAGCAAAGCGCCCGACAGACGTTTTGAACTTCAAACAACTTTACGGCCCGCGGGAACTTTCACTGGACCTCGGGCACTTTAGGCTCAAGTACCCGGTGACGGGATTCAGCCAAATTAACGAAAGCCAGATTCATAACCTCATCAAGTCCGCAAGCCGCTTGCTCGGTCTCGAAAAAGGCGATCACTTCTTGGATCTTTACTGCGGTTACGGTCTCTTCAGCTTTGCCCTCGGCGAAGCCGCCAAGTCCGTGCTCGGCGTGGAATGGGAAGGTCCGTCCATCGACTGCGCGAAGGCATCCGCAAGATTCTTGAAAAAGAACTACAAGTTCATCGCAGGCAAAATTGACGAGACGTTTGTGCAAATGAGACTCCCGCGGCCGATTCCGGGCGAACCGGAACGCATTTTGCTGGACCCGCCGCGCAAAGGAACCGAACCTGGCGTCATCCGCGCTCTCGCCATGCGCAAGCCCGTTCGCGTGCTTCACATTTTCTGCGGCACCGACGAGATTCCGGATGCACTTGCAGAATGGGAACGTTTTGGCTACCGCGTCAAGGAAGTCTTGCCGCTCGACCTGTTCCCGGGCACACCGCACCTCGAAACGCTCGTCGCACTTGAAAGAAAGTAATATCAAGCGCCCGGCATGAAGTCGCTTCGCTTTGAGCGCAGCACTTCTTGCCTTTGAGGCAGCGAAATTACTTCAACGTTTTCAAAAAAGCTTCCAGCCTCTTCGAAAACTGCGCTGCCCCCAGATAGCTTACATGGTTGGGATTATAAGCCATCTCATCGGTATAGTCGTGATGGCCATCTTTATATTCATCGAAAATCAAAATCCCCATATTTTCCACCGCCCTAATAATTTGGTGCGCCACATCCCAACTCGGGCCATACGGGTCAAACGCCTCCGTATCTTTGTAACTAGGGTTACGCGGCGGAATGGCAGCCACAAGCTTCACACCTTTCGAATCCATAAATTTCTTCAACGATTCCACCTTTTTCAAGTTATCCTGCAAGTACGGCGAATCAAACAGCATCACCGAAATATCGACATTCACAATCGGCACGCCCCATTCACCCACCGGCAAAAGGAACGTTCCTTTAAGATACTGCTGTCCAAGCAAAACTATCGGGAATTGTTGATCCTGACTGAGCTTTGCAATTTCACGTTTCGTCGATTCAGATAAATGATTTTCATCATAACGCACCCCTGGAGAACAATCAATAACGTATCCCGTCATTTCTTGATAAGTTCTAAAAAGGAATCCCGGAGACACTTCAATCACAACATACTTAATCTTCGGCGCATATGGAATAACATAATGGCGAATCAAATAATCAAAAAAATAAATATCAGACAAAGATACTCCCATATTTACAGTTTTGAAAGCCTTAATTGAATCTTCGATGACGGCATTCAAAAGCATGGAACTTCCAAAAACAGCCACTTCAATGTCATCACTATTTCGCCAAAAAGACTGCAACCTCATCCCCATTTCCTCCATCGCAAATGCATACGGAGTTTCTACTTTGCTATCATAATAGGCGCCAGCACTATCCACATCAACAGCAGGCTTCGGATGATTTTTTCCATTCTGCCATACCCACAAACAAGGATGCCACAATTCTTCACCCTCAACAAGCGGATAAACAGCACCATTATCCAAATTCACAAGCGCTATTTGACGATGAGCACCATTGCGGTCCGTAAGAGAAGTCACAATCAAATTACCCGGTCCATCTTTTAACATTCCCACAGCCCATTCGGTATGATCAAACGTATATTTCGCAGGAGATGCCACCGAGTTTATCAAACGACCTGTACTGTCCGCAACAAGAATTCGTTCATGAACACCGTAATTCACGCCCGCAAAATCACGTCCAAGAGAACCTCCAAAATCAAGGAACAACGTTCGCTTGGTTCCATCCTTCGCCAAAGACGCATTGCAAGCCTGTTCTCCTTTATACCAAATCACATCTGATCCCGTAAGCGATTTTGTCAAATGAGCGCGCAATAAAGGCGACGAAGAAATTCCAAAGCTATTGTCATTCTCGACACCACCGTGATACGCGCCATCAAATAGCTTTTGCGGTGTACCAAATTTACCGTTAGAGAACTTGACTTGCCATGTACTTTCTTTTAAAAATGATTCGCTTTTATTGCCCGCCGCAGAAGACACGTACACAATGACCGTATCACCACTCGGATTCACACGCCAGCGCGGAATCGCCGCATTTTTCACCGGCAACTTCACCAAGTTGCTACCCGACTCATTCAAGTCGCGAACGTAAACAGAAGACTCTTTCAAAACGCCTTCCATGGACGTGCAAAACGCCACGCGATTGCCATCCGGAGAAATATCAGGATGATATACATCTATTTTATCTTCAATTTCAACAAGCTTCGCTATTTTGGAAAAATCCACATAGACAAGATTACCGCTCGCATCGTTTCGGAACGCAAGCTTGGCATGGTAGGAATCAGTCAATTGACGCGCATCCAATGCATCAGTCAACATCGTAATTGATGCTGATGCCAAATGACCGTCATCCGTAAACCAAGTCGCATCAGGAATCGATCCACTCACAAGACGAAAACCGATGTACACCCCCCTTGTTGAACTCAAGATAGGGTAAATATCGCCTCTATTGTACAAAAACATTGATGTCGGAGAACTTAAATAGCTCCCGCCCTTCACTACGCACGAACCAACCACATCGCCATCAACCGAACCGGCAAAATTTTTGACAACGGTATCCTTGAAAGACGCATAACGGTCATTCACAAATTCAAGCAAATTTCCAGCCAAGTCGCAAAAAACATTTTTCGATTCATTTAAAGAACAAACTTTATGAGCAACATTTTGCGAAGTCAAGCCATTCCAGCTATGCATTGGATTCCAATTTTTTGATGCCGCAAAAACCCATTCCGATTCCGTCGGCAATCTGAAACCATTCGCCTGTGGATTAAACTTGAAACCGTTCATCTTAACACAATGTTTTTCCAAATCAAATTCGGCAGAAGTATATTGATAAGATGAATCAAGATTATTTTTATTGCTTAGAGCATTCGCATACAAAACTGCATCGTAAAAAGTCACATTCGCAGCAGGCAAAGAATCTTGTGAACACGCAACCGTCACCCCCGACACATCATGCATCACATCATTGAATCGTTTACAAACAACTTCATGACGATCCATGTAAAAATCATAGGAAAATTCGACATCCATTTTCGGGCGTTCTAACATTTTTGCCCAAATATCATCCGTCCCAAGCGACGTTTTTCGTCCCGTCGCTTGAATATAAAGCATACCCTCAAAAGCTCCTTCACCAAAAACAGGAGCAAGCGCATTTCCCCGGCTATCATCATCCGAACACGAAACGCACCCCATAAACACCAAAATGGGTAGCAAAACAATTTGATATATTTTCCCCATATTAAAAATATACTACTTTTTTATTACATTAAATAAAAAAAACACCATTTCAACCGATTTGCTTTGGAATAATTACGCCTCAAAAACGCTTCCATAATTATCCACGAAAGATTCTATCTTTTAGGGGGGTATTTAAATATGACTACATCAAACGAAAAACCGGCACTTTGGACACGAAATTTTACAACATGCGCCGCAGCAAATTTCTTGCTATTCTTTAGCTTTTACCAATTATTACCGATTCTCCCGCTGTACATCATTGAAAAATTCCAAACCGACAACGCAACCGCAGGCATTATCATTTCGCTTTACACAATCGGCGCACTCGCTTGCAGGCCGTTCGCCGGATTTCTCGTGGATACATTCAGCCGCAAGCCGTTATACTTTTGGACATTTTTTGCATTCACGTTGTGCTTTCTCGGCTACAAGACTGTAGGACTTTTACCCATCCTCGCTGTAGTACGTTTTGCGCACGGGCTATTCTTTGGAATTTCGACAACCGCAAGCAACACGGTTGCCATCGATGCACTGCCCGCAAGTCGCCGAGGCGAAGGCATCGGGTATTTCGGGATTAGCGTAAATTTAGCCTTCGCCACCGGTCCCATGACCGGCATGTTTCTTTACGAAGCATTCGGCGACGGAATCGTTTTCGCAATTTCCACCGCTCTTTGCATCATCGGCCTAGTGCTTGTCCAAACGCTCAAGGTCAAGCCCCGCGAAAAAAGACAATGCGCACCGCTTTCGCTTGACCGTTTCTTCCTTACCCGCGCCATCCCGCAATTTGTAAATTTCATTTTCGTCGGATTCGCCTACGGGCCCGTCACAAACTACATCGCCATTTACGCAAACGAACTCGGCATCAGCGGCACAGGATGGTTTTACGCGCTTATCGCAACCGGACTCATCATGAACCGCATCATGACCGGGCGGCTCATCGACCGCGGTTATTTGATCCACCTTGTTGGCATGGGCATGACGCTGAATGTTATCGCCTACTTCATTCTCGCCTTTAGCCACGGCCCCATAACATTTTTCTTGTCCGCCTTCCTTATCGGCACAAGCCTCGGGCTCATCTTCCCTGGTTACCAGACCATGTGCGTGAACCTCGCCCGCCACGACCAACGCGGAACCGCAAACAGCACGTACCTTAGCGGCTGGGACATCGGCATTGGAGCCGGAATTCTCGTGGGAGGCGCCATGGCAAACCACTTCGGCATGCACCAGCAAGTGTTTTTCACCTGCGGCATCGCTCTCGTCATTGCCGACATCATGTACCTCGCTTACACGGCAAAGCACTACTTAAAGAATAAACTTGAGGGGTGATTTTTAGAACTTAGTTTTTTGCAGTCATTCTAAGTTCTAAGAGCGTAGCGAGCTAAACTCTGCCAACTGCACCGAAGGTGCTACGCCAAGCGTTTGTCTTCGTACATCTTTTTATCGGCGTTGACCATGCTTTCCTTAAAGCTATCGGGGCGCCCATCCCATCGGGCAAAACCCATGCTAGCCTCGATCGTGTAAGAGCGGGCACCATTCTCTTTCGACACTTCTTCTTGCAGACAATCCTTAATCTTTTTCACCACTTCATCCGGAACATCCGTTTGAGCGATCATCAAAAATTCATCGCCACCATAGCGGCAAAGGAACATCGAATAGCTCAACTGTTCGCATGCTTTCTTTAACGCCTGCGAAACAAGAACCAAAGCACGGTCCCCTTCGGCATGACCGTAAGTATCATTAATCTGCTTAAAGTGGTCCACATCAACCATAATCACAAAGGAATCTTTTTCCTCCCGTTGCTGGAGCAAAAAGTCGTGCAAGCGATTGCGGTTGTTGAGCATCGTCAACGAGTCCGTCGATATCAACTGGTTCTGCAAATGCAGATAGACAAACAAAATAATGAATGTACACCAGAAGCAGAACAACGGCGTAGTCAAGGCAAAGAACACCTGCGCGCCACCAGCAATCAAAACGCCCGGCGTGTAAGAAGCCACAATCAAATAAGTCCGAAAATTTGGCTGATTCTGCACCTCTCGTGCACGGATAACTCCGCGAATAGTCGCCGTTATCCAATAAAGCATCGGCATAATGGCCAAAAGCATATAATAAAGGTCACATGGTTCCAGTTTATCATTCAACCAAAAATCTGGAGCCACAATAAACGAGACAAGCAAAATAAGAGCCTGTGCAATAATTGGGATTAGCAATTTTACTTGGAGGTGTTCAATTTGTTTGCGAGTCATATCCGGCCGCGTACTGATTTCGGCAAACAAGAAACAACTATACGCAACCACCGGCAATATAACGATATTACTGTAATTTACCAGCAAAACACTAAACGTATTTTTCGGCAAAACACCATCGTTCACAAACGCCCACATGGAATCGCTAATAAAATAGATAATATGCCAAAGCACCAACTTTTGGAAAAGAGGGTATTTCAGTAACGGAGTCGGGAGTTTTTTGATACTATAAAACAAGAGCATCAATACACAGACGCAACCAAGATTCACTTCCGCATAAAAACCAAAAATACTCATACCTAGTAAAATACTCTTTTTCCTCAAAAGTGTTCAAAAATTCGCTATTTATTCTACAATAATAAGAATTTGGTCACAACTCCGCACCGCACGTCCTAAACGTTGCATATACAATCAAAATAAATCAAAATTTCATTCAAAACACAAAAATTTTTCTATTTTACATAATTTTTGTTGCATAAAGATATTGCTTTTTCGCAAAATTCAGCTTATATTTAGTTAAAATGAAAGCTATTATTGAATACTCCGACTTTCGCAAGTACATGCGCGATTTTTACGAAGAACGCAAACTTCGCCATGTTTTTTCATGGAGAGAATTTTCTAAAGCCGCCGGTTTTACATCGTCATCGTACATGAAAGTCGTCTGCGACGGGAAAAGCAACTTGAGCCGAATAGGCGTCGAACGTACCGGTCAAGCCATGGGGCTTGTCGGTTTCGAAATGGACTACTTCAGGGCCATGGTAAACTTCGGGCAAGAAACCGATGAGACAAAAAAGAAAGCTGCCTACGAAGAAATGCTCGCCATCGCCAAAATTCATAAAGTCAGAGTCATCGAAGGCGAACTTTTCAAGTTCTACGAGACCTGGAAAAACCCCGTCTTGAGGGAGCTAGCGCCGTTAATGCCGGGAGCAACCCCAGGCGAAATCGCCAAAAAATGCTACATGGACATTTCCGCCAACGACGTCAAAGAAACTCTCGATTTCTTGACCAAAGCGGGATTCATCAAAAAGACTGGCGAGAACACGTTCGTTCAAACCGAAACATCCATCAAAGGCTCCCCAGAAGCCACCAAGCTTGCCATCCGTGACATGCACCGCGAAATGGCGAAAATCGCAGCAAGTTCGCTGGATCTTGCCAAAACCGAAAGGAACTTCAGCGGAGTCACCATGGGTATTTCCAAGGACTCTTATGAACAAATTGTAAAGGAACTTGACGAATGCCGCCGAAAAATCATAAGCATTGCCGCCGGCGACAAAAACATCGACCAAGTTTATAGATTAAATTTACAGTTATTCCCTCTCACGCGGAAAGTCAAGGAGAACGGCGATGATTAATCTGTTCAAAAAATTTTCTACCGTAAGTACAACAGCAATCGCAGTATTTTGCTCATTTGCCTGCTCCGACAAAGTCGCAGGAACCGCCGAAGAACCAAACCAGTTCGCCTACGGAGATTCCTCTTCGTCTGAAGAAATCGATACACCAATCGACAGACCTTCATACTCAAGCAGTTCAGAATTCCTAGTTCCAGATCCACAGAGTTCCTCATCAATAAAAGAAGACAATGGGACTTTCGATCCTATTCCAATAACATTCTCCTCAAGCAGCGCCTCGGACTCATCAAATGGAAGAGGTGGATTAGGGCACGATGGTCAAACCGGCACATGCACTTCTGCCGATGGACAGAAAAATCTTTGCAATGAAACCGAGACATCAAAGCGCTCTCTCGAAGACTACCTCAAAATGTACGGCGTAACGGAAGCCGCATTCGATACAAGCGTGCTTGCATACAATATGACTTTTAATTCTAGTCGAGATACCGCCGAAAACGCCAAAGTCGCAGAACTCAGAACTCTCGGGCTACACAAAATCACTAACGAAAACGCCATTCACCTAGCTCAACTTTTCTACGAAACGACCTGGTTCATGGGCGGTAAAGTTTACGGAAAAGATGGTTCAGTTTCATTCCAAACCGACGGCTGTCCGCTTTACATATTAAACACCGTTGATACATCGCCTGCTATACACGTGCTCACCAATATTACAAAAGACACGATTACCGTAGCAGATATCCATGACAACTGCGTTTACGAGCGTCGTCCATTCGACATGCATGTTGGATTCCTATTCGAATACTGCGGCGAGCTTTCCGAAAGTCCCGAAATCAATAGAACTTTCACGCTCAAAGAATCCATGAAATGCGGTTCTGTAGAATACGATGAATTTATCAACAAGAAGAAAAAACGCTAACTAAAAAATTAACGCAAAGCAGGTTGATCCCATGGGAATGGAATCAAAGAACCATAATTTGCCCCTGTAGGAATGGTCATATTTTCAGGCAGTCGACCAAGATCATCAGGAAGCATAAGAATAATAGGAAGAGCTAAAATGGCACCGGCAAAGACAGCACCACTAGCAAACAAATAAAGCATCGTATCGCCTCGACCATGCGGACTCATGAACCCAAAAAGAAATTTTTCCGTATTGACAACAGTATGATACGTGGTACTAAGCGCACCGGAACCATGCTTGCTATCCTGACGGGCAACAAGCAAATGTCCATACACAATGCTATCCTTGCGAGCTTCTAAAAGCATTTCCTTGCCATGTGTAGACTTAACTCTACAAGCGACTGTCGATTTGCAAACAAGCTCTCCATTGCGGTAAATATCGTAATCTTCATTACCCGAAACAGAAACCCAAGAACTGCTAGAGCACCCTACCAGCACAGCCATCAACAACAACGCAATTACCTTTTTCATCATTACCACCATACCTGTGCGCTGACACTCCACCCTTGAACAGGCATCCAACCTTTAGTGGAAATTTTCTGAATTTCATAGAAGTTATACAAATAGCGGATATCTATTGCAAAAATGGTTTTATAATCTACAGGCTTGAAAAGAACGCCTGCCTTTAAGAATAAAGTCAACCCTTCGCCACTCCCGTTATTAGCAAAAGAATACTTATCCGACTCGTATTCCATAAAGGACCACCCAGCCCCCACTCCCACAAAAGGGAACGCAAAACGTCCATCAAACACGTATGCAGGAGAAACGGATATTCCTAAATACCAAAAATCATCGTCATCCAATTTTTCGTCAATACCCCAATTAAAATCTAGAGAAGCAAGGAAATTACTGTATAGGAAATGAAGCATGAAATCAACAGATGGTGCAGCGGCAAATTCAGGAACAGTCAAGCCGAGTGTTCCCAAGCCCAAACCAACTCTAACCCCATTCCATTGCCCAAACTTCATTGTAGTCACATCGACAATGGGAATCAAGTCATCGGGCGTATAGGCCATGTGCTTGTATGTCCAAACTTCTTTCTTGTCGTTGGAATTCATCAGCGTATAGACAACGACAATACCTTCGTCTTTACGCAACATCTTGATTTGCAAAATAAAATCGCTTTCGATTTCGTACTCAACAACGCGCACATCTTTTTTAGATTCGATGTAACCTTTAGTCCAACGAACAAGCTTATCGGCATAATCCTGATGCACACCGTCCAGTTCCACAGCGGGAATAAACACGCTAGGCTTAGCCCAAAGAATGGCGCACAAAACAGCAACAATAAACGCACTAAGTTTCATATCCAACAAAATCTCTCATTCAACATTTGTTATAAAGATAGGAATAATAAAGGACATAAACAAAAAGGCCGCAGCATTTTATTGCTACGGTCTTTAATATTTTGACACGCTTTGTTAGAGATTAGATTTCTTCGATAGAAGCGTGGTATTGACGCCTACGGCGTCAGCGGCTTCGGCTCAGCCATGCCAGAGAGCAAGCTCTCTGTCGCGGCATTCGCCTTGCACGCTACTCCTGCAGACTCTTCAGTTAAATCTCTTCGATGCTTGCGTGATATTCCTGAAGAGATTTAACAGCGCCGTGGCCGTTGCGGGCGGCGGCGATGCCCTTCACGGTGTTGTAGGCACCGGCGAGGGTCGTGATGACGGTGTTGTAGGCACCGGCGAGGGTCGTGATGTAAGGCACCTTGTACTTGATGGCGGCCTTGCGGATGGCGCTTTCGTCCTTGATGGCGTCGCGCTTTGCCCACGGCGTGTTGATGATGAGGTTCACCTGCTTGTTCAGGATGATGTCGAGGACGTTCGGGCGGCCTTCGGCGATCTTGTTCACCACTTCGCACTTGACGCCGGCCTTCTCATAGAACTTGGCGGTACCTTCGGTAGCGTAGATCTTGAAGCCGAGCTTCTGGAATTCCTTGCCGATTTCGATGGCCTGTTCAGACAAGTTAACCTTGTCGGAGAGGCTAATCAGCACGGCACCTTCGTTCGGGAGGAAGGAACCTGCGGCTTCCTGGCTCTTGTAGTAAGCGAGGGCGTAGTCGTCGGAGAGGCCGAGCACTTCGCCGGTGGAGCGCATTTCGGGGCCGAGAACCGGGTCCACCTTCGGGAACTTGTCGAAGGGGAACACGGCTTCCTTGGCACCGTGGTGGTTGAACTTCTTGTCCTTG
>CACYRP010000064.1 GCA_902776765.1 Fibrobacter succinogenes | reverse complement strand
CACGAAGGTTGACGTGGAAGGCTGGAAGAAGGAACTCGCTGACGTTAAGGAAAACCACTATCCGAAGTTCGGCAAGCACCTCCCGAAGGAACTCTCCGAAATCATCGACATGATCCAGGATCGCCTCAACAAAGCCTAATTGTTCGCAAGCCGAGAGTCGCGGTCTAGCTTGCTAGACCATGACCGAGGCGTAGAACAACGGACTGCAAAGCAGTCCAATAAGCCGAGTGTCGCAGGGAAAAGCTTGCTTTTCCCTATGACCGAGGCAAAAGGCTTGCACTCGTAGAGTGCAACGCATAATGAGTTTGTGCTCGTCAGAGCGCAAAGCATAATCCTTTAAAAATGCCCTTGCGATGAAAGTCGCAAGGGTGTTTCTTACTTTATGTATGTTTTTTTTACAAAGTTACGCGTGAATAAATTATATTATACACTATGATGAATAAAATTTTATTATCAATCCTTGTTTCGTGTGTAACTTCTTTTGCCCAATTCTATTATACTCCTACGGCACAAGAAAGTGATAATCCGTTAAATGCGGATAAAGCTTCTTCTGTTCAGCAAGAAAGCTGCACGGCTGACTTGGCGGAGCTCTCGCTGCAAAAGCGGACCCTCGCAAAAAAATTCGGCGAATGTGCCGACAAAAAAGGCGAATATTCGGTAAGCATTCTGTTTTTTACGGTGGCAAAGGGTGAATCCGGCATTGAAGAAGAGGCTCAGTGCTTTAGAGAGTACATGGATATATTAAAGCCTCTCGCGACATGCGTCAAGACAAATCACTCCAACCTGTCGCTCTTTTCTATAGATGAACGAAATTCCTATCTGTACTATTGGGCATCAGAGCTAAAAGACCCCATGGCGTTTAACGAATTGATTGCGTATATGCTTCATTACAAGCAAATTCAAGAACAAAAAAAAGATAAACAAGTTCTGGATCAGTTCAACACTTTTGACGAAGAGTTGTCGCTTCGCAACGTGTCGCTTGAATACATGGAAAAGAAAATTGCCGAGGCGAACGGCTCTCGCGAAGACAAGGACATGTTGAGGCTTTATTTCAAGTACCTCAAGGCAAAATACGATTGGCGTTTCCGTTGTGAAATCAAGCCTGCGTTCAAATGCGATACCACTTGGCTTGGCGAAGAAAAAAATGCATTCTTGAAAAAATATCCAGAATCGGATTATCGTGAATTTGTTGAAACCCAGATGCCAGGCTTTGTTGATAAAACCGCCGAAGAAAAAGATCGGGCGAAAGAGGAAAACAATCTTGTCAAGCAGAAATTGCGCGAACAGGAAATAGCCCAAAAGATTGCAGAACGCGATGTCTGGGTTGCCTTGACCGGAATCGCCATGTTTGGAATCCCTGTGATTGGAACGAGTGGCTTTGATGATAATTACGATGTCTCGAAAATGTTCGGTATTGCGCTCAGAGCCAGTTATCGTAGGGCATTTTTCCAGTACCAGTATAATTTTGCGCCGGGAGACAACAATAAGGGAGGTTCCATTTCCCAAAAATCCTATTCTTTGATGGGCGGTGTCGCAATTGGCCCTAAAAAGTGGTTTACAATAGATTTGTTGTTCGGCTTGTCTTACATTGATTCTTATCCAAAGAACGAGGGGATATCTCGTGCCGACTTGGATTACAGCTCTTGGGCTCTTGCCGTTCAGGGGAACTATTATTTCCCGATTTCGGATTCCTGGGATGTCGTTGCCTTTGCTCAGGCAAGGATGAATTACATCGAGAACCATTGCCGAAATGAATATTTGGAGCCTGATAACTATGGTACTCGTTGCCGCGATCCTTATAACGACGGAAGCACTGGTGCTTCTTCGTGGGAAGGGATGCAGTGGACATTTAGTTTGGGCGTCGGAGTCCGTTTCTGGAAACCGAAGCCGGAATCTTGGTACTAAGGAGTTTGAATGAAATTTGGAATTTGCCTGTTGGCGGCGTTTTCGTTCATTTTTACAAGTTGCAGTAGCCCGCGGATGGCTGTTGCTCCCCAATGGAAAACGGCCCCTGATAAGTTTACGGTGGTCATTACGGAACCTTATGTTGCCAATTCTGACGATGTCACGGATGATTTTGGTGATGCCGATGTCTTTAAGCAGTGGGTGGCTGCATATTTAGATACCGCTCTTTCGAAATATTCGAAAATACCACATTCTGTTAAGATTGTGGATGATGCCTTGTTTGTCATGGCTCCATTGCCCCTTGAAGATGGTTCAGTCGATGTTCCTTTGCCCGTAAAAGAAAGATGGGAGGAGATCCCGGGGCTTACCATATTGGTCCATCCATTGCGCTTTTGGCGCCACGAAAGCACGTGCCATAGCCGTAATGGCTGTATCGGCAATAAGAGCATAAACCTTAAAGTTCATTATACTATAGTGAATCTTGAAAATCCCAAAGAACTTGCTGAACTTGCTCATGGAAGTGCTTATGATGAAAGTTCATTTACCTTTGCGATGACGAAAGGCAACTGGGAAAGCGTGGTTGAAGGAATCGCCAAAAAACTTGTGGAAAAAACTCCGCTAGAAAAGTAAACAACACCTGGCCCTTTGAAAAATAGATTCTTAAAAAAAATCACCCGCCATTCGGCGAGTGACTTTTTTCTAAACCAAACACCCGTATTAATCTTTACAGACAAGTTTCCAAGTAATTGTTGAGTCTTGAAAAGTTATAAGTTTTGCGTTTTTTTAGGACCAATTTAAAGAAACCTGTTCTAGATTCTTTATATATTTTATCGCACTTGTATTATATAGGAGGGTTTTATGAAACTGTTACGCGAAATCATTGGATATGTGCTCGGCGGAGTGCTTTTTGTGGGACTGATTCCGACATTGATGTGGCTTGCTTCGGGGATGCCGGATTTATTGCCGGTTGATGTCGCTAGGGGAGGAGCCGCCATCGCGATAATGCTCGCGGGGCTTGCTTTAAGCATTTGGACTATCATTTACATGAAACATCGTGGGAAAGGCAATCCGATGGACGCTTTCGGTCATGAAGTCGCACCACGCACAAGTCATTTGATGACTGATGGCCCGTATCGCCTGAATAGAAACCCGATGCTTACGGGAACATTCGTTTATTTCATTGGTGCATTGGTATGGCTATGGCGTTGGCAGGCCTTGCTTGTATTTGCCGTTTTCGTTGCAATCATGATGGTGCAAGTCTTTAGCGAAGAACGCCGCCTCCGCCGTGATTTTGGCAAAGAATACGAAGAATTCTGCAAAATCCGCAGAAGATTTTAAATGCTGTTCTGTAAAAACTGTTAGAACCTTTTATACGCCTTTTTTTTTCAATAAGAAAACTCCTCGGCCGTTTAAAACCGAGGAGCTTTTTTGTGTGTGGCTAATTTATTTTAGAATAACGTTCTTGCCGCTAACCATGCCGTTTTGCTTGACGGAAACCACATAGAATCCGTTCGGCACATTTGCGGAATTCCAATGGATTTGATGGACGCCCGGCTGGAGGTTCTTTTCAGCAACCTTCGCGACAACGGAGCCATTGATATCCACAATGGAAACTTCCACATCGCCTTGAGATTGGAGTTCCACGGCCACAGTGGTGCGGTTAATGCCCTTTAATGTAGCCGGAAGAGGCTTGTTAATAACAACCATGTTATCAACCGGCTTGCTTGCAATTTCGGCTTCTGCACCCTTATTCAGGCTGCTGCCGCCATTCCACTTGACGACATGGTAAGTGGTGTTGGTCGTTCCGCTCATGACAACACCAGCACGTCGCTTCATCGAATCACTCATGCCGCTAAAAGTCCAAGAGTTTTGGTTATCGGTATCTTCATCGTCAAAGAAAATTTCGCTATGGAATAGGGATCCAGAAGCATAGCTGGCAAAAATACCGAAGTTAGAACTGAATGGATACACTCTAGTGGAAGAGTTATCTCTTGGCACGAAGCAGTATTCGAGTGTTGCATTATCATTGATAATGTTAGGCCAATACGAACCGGAAGCATAATTGTGGTTGTCATGGTCTTCGGTATCGTGAAAGCGCTTCACATTGTACGTTCCACTTGGGCAATAATCGTCAAGTTTTAAAACAGCATAGTCGTAAGGGACTCTAGGCGGGGTGGGCGAAATATAGGAACAGTATGTGAACTTGAGTCCTCCATCTCTTATTTCGATACCCTTCGGGCTGCTGTTTCCGCTAACAATTCTTGTTCTATTGTTGTTATCTTCGGCATCAAGTCTTATAGTGACATCGACTTTACCGCTTGGGCAAAGCGATCCAGAATTGGCCGGTACGAGAATACCGATTCTTGAATTGTTGCCTGGATGTCTACCATATATGACTTGTCCGTTGGCGTTTTCAACAACGATGTCTCCAAACCTAGCTCTCCATGGGTACGGTTCCCAGCAATGGCTTGTGCTGTTGTTGCGTGTCTTGATGGTGAAAAATCTGGTTACGCTAGATGGGAAATAGCCGTTTGCAGGAATTGTGCTGTTGGCGAAGTCCATCACCACGCGATACACGTGCTTTGCCGTTTTCTGGACACGCACATTCGTTGCCGCCGTTGCGTATTCTTCAATATCGTATAGCGGATTAAGGTCGAAATTCGAGAAGTAGGCATAGATTCTGAAACCTTTGCCAATGGTGCTCCCTGAGTTGTACAACCTGAAAGATGGCGAGTATGTACATCCGTATGATGTTGAATTTCCGTCGATACTTATAGCCGCGAATGTCATAGACGCGGTTAAAAGAACCAATTGAAATAATTTTTTCATTTTGGTTTTCCCCTGTTTATAATATGGTTTAATAAACGTACTATGCTGGTAATAGTACGTAAGGATTTTAATCATAAATTCTCTGATTGTAATATAATTGTAACATAATCAGTGTACAAAACGTAAACAATATTTTTCAACAGGAGGCGAAACATCCGTGTTTTCGGAATGAGGGAATTTATTTGTATTTTCTTTTGTGTAAAATCGTTGTTATAAGTGATTTTTGTTGTATAACCTAAGACGATTTATTTGAAATTTTACTTTGGATGAAATGGATTAACCCAAATGGGTTATTGTTTGTGGTGTAGTATTTAAATAATTTTGCCGTAACATTTAGATTTAAAACAACATTTATATCATGAGGACAAAATGGAAGAAAATGTAAATTCGTTGGCATCGACTGCTTTTACTCGAATAAAGAACCATTACGAGGCGCTGCGAAGCAATATTGTTAATTCTCGATCTCAGGAATTCCAAATCGCAAGTTGCGGTTGTTGTCGTAAAGAAATTCCAGATATTTATACAGAAGATCCAAAAAAATTAGTATGGTCGCAAAAGAACTACAAGTTTTTAGAAAAAAGTTATGATTCCATGGACAAAGATGATGCAAACGGTCATTTATGCGTTCACCCGAATCTTTGGGAAAATGGGGCTAGCAACCATTTATCAGGTGTGTTTGAAGTTGTACCGGACAGGATATATCAGGTTCGTGGCTATGACATGTCCAACATTACTTTCGTAATGAGTAATCCTGATTCAATTCGTCCTAGTATGTTTCCTCTTCTTCATAGACATCTACATCCTCGTTGGATTGTTTTTGACACTCTAATGAGCAAAGAATGTACTATTGCGGCAATGACTCTTTTTAGTAATTTTTTGACAATAAAGTATATAACCAAATTTCCGGGCTATTTGCTAAGAGGAAATATTGTCGGAATGGTTATCAGCCATTCGCATATCGACCACTATGGCGGTATGGAATCGGTTAAGGAATGGTTTGTCAGTGAAGAAAAAGCTGCGAAAATCAAAGGCCTCAGTCGCTTTATTCTTGCTCCAACTGGTTTTTACGACCATGCCGTCAGTGAAAACGTCTATTTGGGCAATGCCATGGGTAGGCGAGCTTCTTATCAGTACGGAAGCTTTATCAAGCCGCAAAACGAAAATGATGTTAGTGGTGAAATAAGTATCGGTATTGGGCAAGGGCAATCTACGGGGACACCTTCTGCCGTAGGTAGGCCAACACAGGAAATTACCGAAAACACCCGGCTAACACTTGATGAAATTGATGTTGAATTCCAGTTGACGCCGGGTACAGAAGCGCCTGCCGAAATGAACAATTATATTCCTAAGTATAATGCTCTATGGCTTGCAGAAAACTGCTCAGGCACACTGCACAACCTTTACACTCTCCGTGGCGCCGAAATCCGCGATGCGAAGGCTTGGTCACATTTCTTGATGGAAACGGCTGTCAAGTATGGTGGAAATACCGATGTTATTTTCCAAAGCCATAACTGGCCACATCGGAAACCTAAAGGTGATGAAAACTACATCCGCAATTTTATTGTCGAAACGGCCGCTATTTACAAGTATATCCATGACCAGACGCTCCTCTATATGAACATGGGCTACAAGATGGATGAAGTGGCGGACATGCTTGTTTTGCCGAGAGGAATGCAGAAAAACTGGACGCTAAAGCCATTTTACGGAACGCCCGTGCATAACGCTAAGGCCGTGTACCAGAAATACCTTGGTTGGTACGATGCTAATCCGATTCACCTCCAGGAACTGCCGCCGGAACAGTTGGCTAAAGAAACTCTACGCTATGTGATGGCGGGTAGCAAAGAAAACATGAAGACCTTGATTAAGGATGATATCGCTAAGGGAAATTACTGGACCGCCGCTTACATGTCGAACCAGATGATTCTTTCCGGTGAATGCGAAAACGATGCCAAAGAAATTAAGGAACTTTGCGCCACCGCATTACAACAGCTTGGATACCAAAGCGAATCAGGAACATGGCGCAATGCTTACTTGAGTGCCGCCTTTGAACTTCGCCATGAGAAGGTTCGTTCCAATCAAGAAAAGTCGGATCAGCTGGAGCAAATGCCGCCCGAGACGCTACTCGATTACATTTCCATTTTCTTCGATGGCGAAAGAGCTGCATCAAAGATTCATTACGATGTATGTATTAATGTTCAAAAAACAGATAAAACCAACAAAACTGTCGATAATACATATTTTGTATTAGTCATCAAAAATGGTGCAATGCTTTATTACGAAATTTCAAAGAGTGAATACGATGAACAAGATAAAGTAAGTAAAATTGTTGTCGATTTCGAGAATCTCAAGAGCGTAGCCGCAGGTTCGTATAAAGGTAACGAAAAAATCCTTCGCGATATTTCCAATGCTGTAGTTGTAATCGCAAAATACGATCGCTTTAAGTATTTCGATATTATTGGCAGGCACGATAGCAGTGTGCAGAGGGAAAATGGTCAAATTGTAGACTTGAAAACCGAAGTAAACAATTGCATAGTTTTTCTTGAAAAATTTGTCACCCAAATTAAAGGCAATTCCGATGTTTTGAAGTTAGAATGCGATGATAAGCAAAAATGGGATTATTATTATAAACTGCTGAAAATAGAAACTTTTGTTACGCTTGACGGTGATTTCTTTATTCCTGGTGACGAAACCATGGGAATTGGAAATGACGGCAAGTTTATGCCATACGAATTATTTTATACTTTGTATACACTTTATAGATACCTGTATCGAAGCTATCTTAAAAATGACTTTGGCTATAAGGAGAAGGAGGATTCCTTTACTAAGTTGAAACAAAGTATCGTCTTGCTTGAAACGTATGTTGCTGATTACTATCTTAGCTCATCCAACACAAGCGTTGCTTTTGAAACAGGTGATTTTAAAGCGTGGTGCTATCTTAACAATAATTCCAAGGAATCGCTGAAACAAAAATCGCTTAACGTTGCAGACTTTTTCAAGGAACTCTACACGCGCTATAAGGATCTTTCAACCAAACTTATATAAATTATCCGTTAAAAATTAATAAGAACGTAACCTTTATTTAGGGTTACGTTTTTTTATCTGAAATAATTATACAGCAACTTTTGCGTATTTGACAGCAGTCCGAGTTAGTTCCGTATACACCGATGAAAGATGCGTAAAATTATTCCATACCCAGTTCTTGCTTCAGGCTTTGCAGGAAGGCTGCGGCGGGCTTGCTGAACACGGGACTCTTTTTCCACACCACCACGAGTCCGCTGGTGCGTAACGGCGTGAACGGTACGAAGGCGAGCTTGCTTTTGCCGCCGGTGTTCAAAAGGCCTTCCAGGCAGAATGCCGCACCGAGTCCCTGCTCCACAAAAACCGAGGCGTTGTAAATCAGGTTGTATGTCGCGATCACGTTAAGCGAATTCAGGTCGCGCCCGAGTAGCCCCGAGAATTCACGCATCATCATGGTCTGCCGGGAAGCGAGCAGCGGAACGTTTTCGAGATCGCGGACAGTCACGAAGCCCTTTTTCGCAAGCGGGTGATCCTTGCGGACGAGCAGTCCCCACGTATCCTTGGCGGGGAGTTCCACGAACTCGTATTTCGACTTGTCCACCGGTTCCACTAAAAGCCCGAAATCCAGAAGCCCCTGGTCCAGTTTCTCCGTCACGTCCTGGGCGTTGCCGCTGGTGATATTCATGCGGATTTTCGGGTGCTTCGCCTGCATGCGCTTGCAGGCTGCCGCGATAATGTTGAACGCCTTGGTCTCGCCGCCGCCGATATACACGTCGCCCGCGATTTCTTCCTTGCTCGCTTCGGCGAATTCCTTTTCGGTGTGGCCCACCAGTTCCATGATTTCTTGTGCGCGCTTGCGGAACCGAAGCCCTTCTTCGGTGAGCGTTGTCTTCTTGTTGCTGCGCACGAACAGCTGTACGCCCAGCTCCTCTTCCAGTTCCTGCATCTGGCGCGAAAGCGTCGGCTGCGTCACAAAAAGCACGTTGTTTGCCGCCTGCGAAAAACTTTCTTGCTCGGCCACCGCCAAAAAGTATCTGATCGTCCTGAGTTCCATAGTCTTTTCCTAAAATGTCATTCTGGAGCCTCGAAGAGGCGATAGAATCCACTGAGCATTTCTTTTATGCAATATACATTATTATGCCTAAAAGGCATGGAAAGGGGAAGGGTATGCAATCTGTTTCTGAATGAAGGGGATGTGCTCCGGATTATTCAACTATTTGATCAATTTATGTTCCCCAACGGATTCCAGAACTGTCATCTGTGAAATGGCGATCTGGTTCAGCTTTTGCAGACGTTCCGACTGAGGAACGCCGTCGTTAATCAGTACGGAATTCAGAGATTCCATGTTGGAAAGACAAATCAACTGGTTTACCGTCGCATAATCACGAACATTTCCTTGCAAATCTGGGTGCGAGTCCCGCCAATCCTTAGCCGTAAACCCGAACAGGGCCATATTCAAGACATCCGCTTCATTCGCATAGACAATGCTCATCTGTTGCTTGGTGAGTACTGCGGGAATTAGGTTCTGTTTGATAGCGTCCGTATGGATATGGTAGTTGATTTTGGAAAGTTCGCGGCGTACTGACCAGCCCAATTTGGCCTGTTCCTGTTCTAGGAAAGAACATAGCCGTTGCTTCCTGAGTCAATTCTAATGTTACTGAATTCCGTAACATTAAAATCGGGATTGTTGATAGTTTCCCAAATTCCTGGAAATTCTATGGCATATCGGGTGCTCAGCCAATGGGAAATTACCAAACCTGTCGCTTCGGCATTTTTGCATTTAGCCATATCAGTAAGGCTGATATAGTCGTCTTGATTTCTTTTTGTGAAAGCCACTGCCATATCGTCGACTATCATTTTCTTCATTGTTCGCTCCTTCCGTCTACAAGCTAGAAAAATACGGAATGTTAGTTACTTTTTTGTTCATTTAAACATTTGTTCACTATAACATAAATTACTTGATTACGATTGTCAAGAGGTCTGTTCTTTTTTGTGGACGAAATTTTCGTCCGCAAATTTTGGGGGGAGGGGGAAGGATCCCCCTGGCTCTAGCCCCGACCAAGGTCCCTGAGCCTGCCGAAGGGCCGGGTCTTCCGCGCACCCTCTCGCCTAGGGGGACACCCCCTAAAACCCCTCTTCTCACCAGCTTAATCTTCCTTGCCAAATTGCTGATTCGGCAAATATGGTCGCCATCTAGGAAGATGTCGTGGGAATTGTCGAGGGCCATTTCATTCATCAGCCCGTAAAGTAGATACGAAAAAGGCGCCACTGTTAAGCGACGCCAATTTATATTAAGTCCAACTTTTGTCTTTGAGAAATTCGGCGATTTTCTCTGTTGGTGGCATTTTTTCTAGTGAGAGAATTTGAGACAGGTCGAAGATTCGAGACCCCATTGGTGGACGTTTTGTTATTTTCTTGAAGTCTGTTTCAATGAATTGCTCTACAAAGAAATAACGATGTTTAATTGTGTGTAAATTGTAGCCGTGAGAATCTCCATCTAGTATGGACGCTTGAATTAGTGCTTGACGTTCTGCGGTAACATCTCCAAATTCAGCTTCATATTGTATGTTCCCAGAGCCATCTTCGATTGCAAGGATTCGTGCACAAATTTTTCCAATGGCTCTAATACTTTTGTTTTTATACAACCCAAGGTAATCATGTGCTCTAAAACCACGGTCTGCTTTGTCGTAATAAACGTTGTTTGCTGTATTGAAGTTAAATGTGGTTCCTGCAAGTTGCATCCTTAGGTATTTCCATGAATCGCTTATCGCAATCAAGCCATCGTGCAGGCAGTAATCAATGTAATCGTCTAAAACACTTTGCATCTCATAGTCTTTATCATCAATATAGTCGCCTATAGCCTCTGCAAGCTGTTCAAAAGTTGTATTCTTGTGAATGATGTGCGTGTTCTTCGATTTGTTGTAATCCGCTAATGTAGCATCAAAATGTTCTTTCTTTTCATTCTCCATTAGTGTCGGGGCTAGTGTAAGAAGCAACTTAAATCTTTCGTCCGAAAAAGCCTCTAAATGGTTTGTGAGTTGCCCTTCGGAGAACCAATCATATGTTTTTGTTTCTACAACAATTTTGAAGCTCTCTTGAGTAATCGTTGCATCAGGAATACTTTTTGCACTTCTTTCTTGAAGATTAAAATATATCTCGGGTTCAAATTCGTTGTCAAAAAATTCTGATTTTAGGAATAAAAAGAATTTGTCGGCGGAGTACGAATAAAATCTGGAAAGCAAAAGCATTGTGTTCGCGGTAGCAACATTTTCTTTTGCATGGTATCTTTGGAAATAGTGTATTTTCATGGATGAACCTTAAATTTAATGCTGTTTAAGCAATTCTTTATCCGGCCAAAGTTCTTTATTTTTGGGGAGAGTGATTTTCTTTCCTTTAAATTTCTTTAAACAGTCGTTATCGCCAATTCCGATAAGTTCTACATCAGGGTCGTAATCAACAGTATATTCTCTTGTTATCCAAAACCTATGTTTGTCATACAACGCATGATGATTGGGACAGAGAAGTAAGCCGTTCTTAATACTGATTTTCTCAGAAGGTTCTGCATTTGCATAAGCCTTGATGTGCGCTGCCTGGAGCGAATCGTCAAAAGAAAATCCGCATATCGCACATTTATATTCATAGGCGAGTAGAAGCCCCTCTCTAAAGATTCTCTGACATTGTCCTCGGTCTTTAACCTTTCTCCATACTTCTTTTGATGTATCTGGATGATTGACTATTTGTTTTGCGTAAGAATCGACAGATGCATTGGTTGTGTCATAACCTTGAAATGGACTGTCCTCTAAATCCCAGTTGTAGTTGAAAATTCTTTGTTTTAGTTGTTCAAATTGTTGCCTTATTGAAACGTCTGCTGCAATAAAACCTATTCCAGGCAATTTTTTTTGCTTATTTATAATTAAAGCAGTCAATGGGGGTTTGTCGTTTTCAAGACAATGGTCCTGAATTGGAGATAATAATGAGCCTATGTATTGATTAGAGTATCTGATGCCAAAATTTTCAAAAATGTTGTCACGAACATTTTCGTAAAATGCTGTTTTGTGGTTTTTGGCCAGATTGATTAAAATATTCCATACATGACGGCAAATGTATTCTTTACTGAATTTGTTTTCTTTTTTCATATAAAGAATATATATCATTTGCTTTTATGGCGCAAGAGGTTGAGGCCCGGACGGGACGCCTTGAGCCGCAGTCGGGTGCATATGTTTGCTGAAAGTGAGCGGTGCGGTGGCAAAATCGGCGCCTTTTACCTTGCCGCTTGCCTCAATTTCTCCGTCGCTCACGATATGGCTGCTGCTTGATATGTGGACATAAAAGAGATGATCCGTCTTGCTTGGTTTGATGATTTTCGTTTTACTTCTTTCTATGCCTAAAAAGCATAACAAGCCATAATAAATAAGTAATTGTTATTTGAGGGGAGTTTAGGTATATTATAAACAGAAAAGGAATTTACAACAGATTCCGGCTCGTAGGCCGGAATGACGAAGAGGCTAACAATGAAAAATATTCTGGTTCTTTCGAGTAGTTTGCGCAAGGGGAGCAATTCCGAAATCTTGGCGCAGGAGTTTGCCAAGGGCGCTGCCGATGCAGGGAACAAGGTGGAATTTGTGTCGCTGCGGGGCAAGAAAATTGCTTTTTGCACGGGTTGCCTTGCCTGCCAGAAGAAGGGCCGTTGCGTCATCAAGGACGATGCGAACGAAATTGCCGAGAAGATGAAGTCTGCGGATGTCATCGCGTTTGCGACTCCGATTTACTATTACGAAATGAGCGGTCAGCTCAAGACGATGCTTGACCGCGCCAATTCGCTTTACGTGAGCGATTACAAGTTCCGCGAGATTTACCTGCTTGCAACTGCTGCCGATACCGACAAGAAGGCGATGAACATCGCGAAGCGCGGTATTAGCGGGTGGATTGCCTGCTTTGAGGGTGTCAAATTTAAGGGCGGTGTCTGTGGCACGGGAGCCGAAGCTGCCGGCGATGTAAAGAGGATGCCCCTGCTCCTGAAGCGTGTTTACACCATGGGAAAAAAAGTTTAACAACGAGGATACACAAATGAAAACTTTCCAGAAAATCGCAACGACCGCCGTCGCAATTCTTGCTTTCGGCGCACTCACCGCCTGCTGCCCCGAAAAGGAACAGACGACGTCTAACGCTCAACAATCTGCCGCTGCGACCGCGGCACAGCCGGCTGAACCGGCAAAGGACAACAACATGAACAAGCTTACGCTCACCGCCGAATGGGATAAGGTTTTCCCCAAGAGCGACAAGGTCGAACATTCCAAGGTCACTTTCAAGAACCATTTTGGCATTGAACTCGCCGCCGATATGTTCGTGCCCAAGGACACGAGCCTCAAGGTGAATGGCAAATTCCCGGCGATTGCAGTCTCGGGACCATTCGGAGCCATCAAGGAACAGTCCTCTGGACTTTACGCGCAGCACATGGCTGGGCGAGCCGCGCTACATGAACAGCCCGGACATCAACACCGAAGACTTCATGGCGTCCGTGGATTTCCTCTCGACTCGCGACAACGTTGACCCGGAACGCATCGGCATCATCGGCATTTGCGGCTGGGGCGGCATGGCGATTAACGCTGCCGGCATCGACACCCGCGTCAAGGCAACGGTTGCTTCGACCATGTACGACATGAGCCGCGTATCCGCAAATGGCTACTTCGATGCGGCAAACAACGCCGACGCCCGCAACGAGGCCCGCAAGGCTTTGATGGCCCAGCGCACCAAGGAATTCAAGGATGGCAAATACGAACTCGCTGGCGGCGTGGTAGACCCGCTCCCGACTGACGCTCCGTTTTTCGTGAAGGATTACTACGACTATTACAAGACCCCGCGTGGCTACCACAAGCGTTCGCTCAACAGCAACATGGGCTGGATTAAATCGGCTGGCACGTCGCTCTTGAACACAAAACTGCTCGCTTATGCCAACGAAATCGAAAGTGCCGTGCTCGTGATTCACGGCGAAAAGGCCCACAGCCGCTACTTCAGCGAAGGTGCGTTCGAAAAGATGACCGGCAAGAAGGTCAAGGTCCCCGCAAAGCTTGCCCCCAACAAGAACTGGAACCTGACCGTCGGCAACAAGGAACTCCTGATTATCCCGGGTGCAGTCCATACCGACCTCTACGACGATGTGAACGGCAGGATTCCTTACGACAAAATGGAAGAATTCTTCAAGACAAATTTGAAGTAAGCAAAAGCCATCTAACCGCGACGATTATCGCTGCTGTCCAAGGTCACAAATGTGACCTTGGTTGCTTTTTGAGATTATTTACGGCTCAGTTAGAAACTGCGACTTCCCGGCGGGCATCGCGGTACATGTGCAGGCCTAGCATCACGCGGCGGGCAATCGGCTGCGCGATCAGGATTTCTACTGCGAGCGAAATGGCAAAGTTGCGGGGCCACTTGTAAAAGAAATTCACCAGCGGCTCCATTGTAATTTCGCGGTTTCCGACCCAGGTACCTACAATCGTCAAGATGATGGACATCAGGAAAACCGTGCACATGATGTTGAGTGTAATCACTGCGTGGAAGCTGTCGCCTTTCTGCGTGAGCCTTGAAGTCAGGAACGCCGCAGGCTTATATGTGACAAGCACCGTCGCGATGACGCACGGCCAGAGTATCGGCATAATCGGGAATACGTGCGCCCAGCTTTCCATGCTAAAGCCCATCTCGAAACAGGTGATGAGCGGCGCGATGATGTTCATCGAGATAATCGAAAGCGTCACGAGAAAAAGGGTGAATTCGCGTTTGCCGCGCGGGAGTTTCATGTAAAAGTCCATTTTAACCTCTTTTGTTGCGGGCCCTGCGCAATAAAAAAAGGCGCAAAACCCTGATGTTTGAGTTTCACGCTGAACCATTATACGCAATGAAATTTCGTGCCCATAAATAAAAATATTTTTTGGCTTTGCCAAGAACTTGCCAATGGAAAAATTTTTTTCTAAATTCGTTTGCGAAATCAACGTGTAGCGGTCCCGCATAAGTCCAGTTGTAAGGCTTTGCGGGCTTTTTTTATGGCGATTCCGTGCGGTTTCGCCAAAAGGAATTTATGAGCGGAAAACAGAAATTCACTTTCCTTATGCTGTTGCTTGGGCTGCTTTCGGCATTTGGCCCCTTCGTGACAGACCTTTACTTGCCGGCCCTCCCGAGCCTTGCCGATTACTTTGCGGCAAGCCCCTCGATGGCACAGCTGAGCCTCACCATGAGCATGCTCGGGCTTTCGGTGGGGCAACTCTTTGTAGGCCCGCTGAGCGACAAGTACGGCCGCAAAAAGTTGTTGCTAGTTTGTCTGTTGCTTTTTGTTTGTGGGACTGTCGCTTGCATTGTCGCGCCGAACATCGTAACCTTTAACGTGTTTCGTTTGCTGCAGGGCATGGCGGCATCCGGCGGAATCGTGATAGCACGTTCCATTTCAGCGGATTCCTACCGCGGCCCCGTCCTCACGAAGTTCCTTGCCATGGTGAGCGCTGTGAACGGAGTCGCCCCGATTATAGCCCCGGTGCTAGGCGGATTATTGCTGAATTTCATGAGCTGGAAGGGAACTTTCGCAGTATTGCTCCTGTATGGGGCGCTGCTGCTCTTTATGTCAGGGAAATTCCAGGAATCGCTCCCGGTAAAACGCCGCAGCAAAAAATCCGTTTTTGCGAGCTTTAGCTTGTATGCAAAAGTGTTCAAGAACCGCGCCTACGTATCGTACTTCTTGGTATGCACATTCCCAATGATTATCTTGTTCGGGTATATTGCGTCTTCGCCTTTTATCTACCAAAAAATCTACGGCCTTTCGCCTGTCTGCTTTAGCCTGTGCTTTGCGCTGAATGCCGTTTTCACGGCCATCGGTTGCGCGTTGTCGGGTAAAGTAGGCAACGAATTCAAGGCCCTGAAAATCGCGGGCACGGGAATGTTCGTTTTCGCGATTGCAGTTGCTGCCACCCTCATGACGCACGCTTTACTCCCGATTCTGCAAGTCGCTTTCATGGGACTTACGTTCATGTTCGGTATGAGTCAGCCCCCCGCAAACGCATTGGCATTGAATGCGGAACGCGCAAATGCAGGCACCGCAGCCGCGGCCATCGGGGCATCGGGCTTCTTGATGGGCGGAATCGTCTCTCCGCTGGTCGGCATGGGCGACATTGCCACAAGTGTCTCGATCGTCCTTGTTGTGGGTGCCGTTTTGACGCTGATGGCTGTGTTTTATTCTAGGTAAGCAAACCTGCTTGTGTGTGCCGACGCTGTCGCCCCACCTAGTCGATAGCAACATTCAGTTCGCAGGAACTAAACAGAACTGCGTTCCCGGTTATAGAAATGCTCTCGCCGTTTACCTCGCAAAGTAAAACCCCTTCTCGTTTTGATGCTTGAAATGCTTTGATATTCCTCTTTCCGAGAACGCTTGACCAATAGGGGGCAATCATGCAGTGCGTAGAGCCTGTTACAGGATCTTCATATATATTTAACTGAGGGGCGAAAACTCTAGAAACGCAGTCGAATCCATCACCCCCCTTGGCTGTTACGCCAATGCAAATGCCACCCAATTCTTTTAAGTCATTTTCACTTGGATTCATGTTTTTAATCGTATCAACAGAATCAAATACACAAAGTAAGTCTCTGTCGAAAAAGGCTTCCTTCGGTTTTGCGCCAAAGGCCTTCGTCATCAAATCTGTAACAGGAACCGGTTTGAGCGAAAACGCGGGGAAAGACATGGTGATGCCATTTTCATTCCTTTTGGCAATAAAATCGCCTTTTTGCCGCGTATGAAAGACAATAATCGAAGATTTTTTCTCGTAAAAAGAGAACAACACAAAGCTAGTGCCTAGTGTAGCATGCCCACAAAAATCAATTTCGCCGCCAGGAGCGAACCAGCGTAAATCATAACAACCGTCACTATTCTTTACGGTAAACGCCGTTTCTGAAAAATTGTTTTCTATTGCAATATTTTGCATCAGATCGTCCGGAATCCATTTTTCCATGACACAAACTGCAGCTTGATTTCCCTTGAACAACTTGTCCGTAAAGGCGTCGACGATGTATTGTTTCATTAGAATGCCTATCTAAAAATGCGCTTTATTGCGCATGTCCAATATACATTATTATGCGCGAAAGGCATAGTGAGTCATAGCAAATAAGTATTTTGAATTGCTCGCACAATTATTTATATTGTGTGTATGCGAAACATTGTCCTTATAGCGTTGTTCTTTCTGGTAGCCTGCAGCGATGCGGCGAGCCATTCGACGCAACCTGAAACCCAGACGCCGAAATCATCCGCAAGTTCAACATCTAAAGTGGGGGAGGCTCCCGTGAAACTCAAAATCCATGTGAACGACACCACCTTCACGGCAACGCTTGAAGAAAATTCCTCGGCCAAGGCCTTCGCCGAATTCCTTGCGCAGGGCGACCTCACGCTCGACATGCACGACTACGGCAGTTTCGAGAAGGTGGCTGACCTACCGCGCAGCTTCCCGCGCAACGACACGCAAATCGACACCGACGCAGGCGACATCATCCTTTATCAGGGCAATTCCATCACCATCTACTACGACAAGAATTCCTGGAACTTCACGCGCCTCGCCCGTATCGACAACGTAAACAAGAAACGCCTCCAGCAGATCCTCGGCAAAGGGAACGTGAAGGCGACGTTCTCAGTGGAATAAACGTATATTTCCTTCGTGAAGACGATGACGCGCTTGTTGACGAAATTTAGAACGCTCTTGGTGCTATTGCTGTTCACTGCATTTGCAAGTTTCGCACATGCCGAAATGTCCGCGGCCGATTCGACAAGCGCGGATTCCGCAGCCATCGATAGCGCACAAAAGCTTTCCCCGTTCGATCACTTGGGCCACAACATGCTGCTGAGTGCGTTCGGCTGGCCGCTCGGATTTCACATGCTCGGCGGTGCGCTCACGTACAAGTTCTCGATGGAAAACAACGACCTGATGGTGGCCCGTTTTGCAGCCCGTCAGGACCAACTTGTTTACGGCATCGCGTTCACTCCCGGCATGATGATGGGGACGTTCTTCCCGATACTCGTCCCCGGTTACATGTACTTTATCAGCGATAACCGAGCGCTGAACAACACCGGTGCCGTCGCCGTGCAGGCTACCGCCGTGGCGTTCCTCTACAACAACATCCTCAAGGCGATTTCGGCACGCGAACACCCTGACGCGGAACTCAATAGCGGCGAGCGTTCCCGCGATTTCAAGTGGGGATTTTTTAGGCGCGGCGTCTTTTACGGCTGGCCCTCGGGGCATTCCATGACCAACGCTGCCATGGCCATGAGCATCGCAAGCTACAACCGCGACAAGCCCCTCGTCGTGGCGGGCTGCGCTCTGTATGCAGGTTACATCGCAACAAGCATGGTGCTCGGCGCAAAGGGGGAGGCCCACTGGTTTTCCGACGCCGTCGCGGGCACCCTGATGGGAACCTCCATCGGCTGGTACATCGGCAGCGTGTTCTACAAGGAAAAAGTCAGCGAAAAGCAGACACCGCCCAAGGTCACCATCGCCCCGCTATTCTTTGACGACACCAAAGGCGCCGTGCTCAGCGTGAGAATTTAAGTTTTCACTATGCGTCATGCGCATACTGGGCATGAAAATTAAGCATTTTGCGCATGCTCCGAAAAAATTTATATTATATGCGAAACCTTTCGGAGTGGCAAAATGAAACTCAAATTTTTAACACTATTTTCAATCCTTGCGCTCGCGGCGAGCGTTTTTGCGGAGAGTGCCATGAGCAACATTACGGTAAACCTGCGCTATACGGGTAAGAACGGGGCGGCAAAGAAGTTCGCCGAAGAGATGGTCTCTAGCGGG
>CACYRP010000063.1:409-15336 GCA_902776765.1 Fibrobacter succinogenes | reverse complement strand
CAAGATTCAGCTCTTCGGCAATAATCGCAGAAAAATCCATTTGAGATTCCTACTTGTAGATTCCGTTTCCGGATTTGGGGTCCACCGAGCCATACACCCTTGATTGGATAGCACAGCCCGCACGGCCCTCGTGATACACGCCCAGCCACAACCGTTGCCAGGCACCCCACTTGTGGGTCTGTTGAATATAGAAAAAGAAAGTGTCAAATTTTTGACAGTTGGAGGTAGAGCGCAAAAAAGATGTCTGGAGGGGGCGGAACGGTCAAATAGAGGAACCCGATACCACCCACGCAAGATACAGTTGAGACGGTTGTCAGCTTCGTAAAAAAACGCGCCGAGAGCCACGCCAAGCTCTTAAAGAACTCCGGAGCAAAATCAACACCTCCAAACACTATTGTTGTCATTTTATCAAAACGAATTCGACTTTAGCCATATAATAAGCGAATTTTCAAGTTTATTTTACAATAAGCTAGGTTTAAATAGGAGGCTTTATGACATTTTCAACGAAAGGATTTTCTCTTTTTGCGAGTTCCATCGCTTTTTTGAGCGCCCTCGCCAGTGCCGCAACGATAAACGTTGACATGAGCAAAGAATACCAGCGCATCAGCGGTTTTGGAGCAGCATCGGCATGGGCGGGTTCCATCACCGACAAGAATGCCGCCTTCCTTTGGGACTCCACTAGTGGCGCGGGGCTTACGCTGCACCGCATCCGCATAGCCCCGGACGGCACCACATCTGAAACGAGTATCGCAAAAAAGGCGAGTGAATACGGCGTCAAAGTCTGGGCAGCTCCATGGACATCCAAATACACCGTAAATTACGACGGCGACAAAAAGCACCTGGATTTTAACCACGCCCAAGACTGGGCCAATACCATCTTGAAGTTTACGCAAGACATGCGGAAGGCTGGCGTTAATCTATACGCAATTTCGTCGCAAAACGAGCCCGATGGCACCGGCGATAACCACTACGAACCCAACGAATTGGCGCGCTGGGTCGGCGAGTACCTTGGCCCCACCCTCGATACAACGGGCATCAAAATCATAGGCACCGAAGCCATCAACTGGTACGGATTCCCCAATTACAAAAAAGCATTCTTCAACAATCCTGCCGCTCTGAAATACACGGACATTTTTGGAACGCACGAATATGGTGGAGACCCGGCCGCTTACCCCGAAATCCACGAAGTCGGCAAAGAATTTTGGGAAACCGAAGTTTATGATCTTGGAAGCAACAAGGAAGACGTGGGCATGGGAAGCGCTCTCCGCGTTGCAGGCGTAATCCATGACGCCCTGACTATTGCGAACATGAACGCCTGGCATTTCTGGTGGATTTATTCCTGCAGCGAACCCAGTTGCGGCAACGGAGCCCTCTGGCCACAAGGACAAGGCAACCCCGACAACGTAGAGCCCACCAAGCGCCTCTGGGTCATGGGAAACTTCAGCCGTTTCGCGCGCCCTGGCGCGAGGAGAATTGACGCCACCAAGAATCCCGAAAGAGATGTAAAGGTCACCGCCTACCGTGACACCCTCAAGACGAAAATCGCAGTCGTCATTCTCAATTCCAAGAACGAGGAATTCAAAGCGAACTTTGACTTCGGAAACACAAAAATTGAAAGTTTCAAGCCCTATGTCACCGATGACAGGAACAACCTCAAAGAAGGAACCGAAGTCAAGGTTGATGGTACAAAGTGCAGTTTCAGCGTCCCGGCCCGCAGCGCAACGACAGTCGAATTCATTCTGTGGCAGGAACCGAAAGTTGAACCGCCCAATGATTCTACAGAAGCTATTGCCTTCGGGAGGCGTTCTGTATCCAAAATCAATCAAATTTCATATAAAGTATTCAGTCCACTCGGATCGTTTATCGGCGAATTCCAAGCCGAACATATCGACGCACTCCGCAACGCCATGACAAGTGCAGGTTTAGGTCGCGGCATGTATATGGTCAAATGCGGCAAGGCCAAAACGCAATCTATAGTTTCGAAATAGTACGAAAGCGTTTTTTCTCCACCTCGGTCGCCACTAGCAAAATAGAGCGGCCTCTACTGACTGCAAAAACTTAAAGTCGGTCATACAAAACCGCCTTTTTCGCGTTTATTGCGAATAAAAATTTTATATTAACAACACCGACATCATGCCCAATAGTTCAAATTCTACAAAGGCAAAAAAAGTAAACACAAACGGCAACAACGAGAGTGGTAAACTCCAGCAATGAAGCCGAAAAACATCCTCATTGAAGTAATATGCAACAAACAAACATTCCTACATCACAGCAAATAAAAACAGGCTTTTCCTCTTATATCAAGGCTCTGCGCCTTATTTGGGCAAATCATCTCGTTCGGTATTTACTTATCCCCGCCATTTTGAACATCATCGTCGTGGTTGCATTCATCTTTTCGGGCATCGGTATTGGCGACTGGATTAACGGAATTATCGAACGCAGCACCGAAAACATGAACAGCTGGATTCACGCCGGCATGGTCGCCATCAAGATTATTCTGCCGATTATTTTCTTTGCGCTTTTCATTTTCATCGGCGGAACGATTGTCAACATTTTGATGTCGCCCATTTACACGCTCCTCTCCGAAAAAACGGAAACGATTCTCACCGGGAAAGAATTTCCGTTTGACATGAAGCAAACTTTCCGCGACGTCTGGCGAGCCATCCGCATCGCCATCCGCAACACGGCAAAGCAACTGATATTAATCGCACTTTGTCTGCTATTGAATTTCATCCCCGTTGTCGGGAGTGTAGTCTCCATTATCTTGATTTTCATTATCAACGCGTACTATTTCGGCTACGGATTTATGGACTACACCTACGAACGTTGGCGAATGTCCCCTAAAGAAAGCCGCAAGGAAACACACAAAATAAAGTTCATTGCATTTGCAAATGGAGCCGTTTATTCATTGCCGCTTTACCTTATCTGCGGATCGTTCATCGCTGCATTTATCGGAGGCGTTTCGACAGTTGCTGCAACGATTTCGCAGATTACGCTAAAAGACAGCTCCAAATAAAATCATATTTATTCATACCAATCCCCTTAAATATGCTCCAGAACTACATCTTCGATTTAGGTGGAGTCCTTTTGGATATCCGCATGAAAAACGCATACGAACGATTTGCCGCACTCGGTCTGCCGCCCGCAGAACTGGAGCAAGGCGGTACTGTTTACAAGCTGATGGAAAATTACCAGCTCGGATACGTGACAACTGCAGAGTTCTGCCAGCAAGTCGCAGCTAAATGTTCGACAGGTACAACGCCGCATGACATCGAACTCGCTTGGAATTCCATTTGCTTAGGAGTCGCCGACCGCAAACTAGAAGCACTCCGCCGTTTACGAAAGGCCGGGGGCGTCGCAAGCGTTTCGCTTTTGAGCAATACAAACGCACTGCACTGGGAATGTTGCTGCAAAAACTGGTTCAACGCAAACGGCAACCGCATCGAAGATTTTTTCGACAAGATTTTCTTGAGTCAGGAACTCCATTTGCAAAAGCCCGACCCCGAAATTTTCAACACCGCCATCCGTGAACTCGGAGCCTCCCCCGCCGAAACAATTTTCCTCGACGATAGCCCCGTCAACACCGCCGCAGCAGCCGCTTGCGGGTTACAGACGCTTACCGTCACTCCAGATGTCGATTGGATCAAAGCGCTCGGAATTTAAAGTGCCAAAAACTTGAATTTCCACAAAAAAAACAGGCCGCATCGCACGATGCAACCCATATTAAACATTCAATAGCTTTTGTACAAACAACTCTATTTGTACATGTAGCTCACGCCGTTGGGGAACTTGATTTCCTTCATGCCGCTGGTCTGCACCTGAGCAACCGACTTCACTTCGCCACCGTAAAGGATATAATTGCCTTGGTAAGTCGGCTTGAATGCAGCCTTGTCAGAACCATAGTAGTTGCTACTGTTGTAAGTCAAAGCTGTACAGCCGGGAACGTCCATCGTGTAATTACCAAATGCGAGGAGAACGCCGCCAGTAATTGAAAATCCGTCATCAGTATCAACGAGTCCGCCAGCAAAGTTGTAAGCGCCGCAATTGTTTCCGCCTTGTTGACCGCCCATACCCAGGAAGCCTCCAAAGCCGCCACCCCAGCCGCCACCGCCGCCGAAGTTGAAGCCACCGCCACCCATTCCGTTTTCGTAGCTTTGGCCGGTAATTTCAACAATCACCACACCGCCAGTCATTTTTCCAATACCGTTGGCATCTAACCCGTCAACCATGTCGCCCTTCACGCTGATGTAGTGGTAGCCACCGCTAATGACTATATTGCCACTGCTTTCGCTGAACATGGCCATGGAGCTGTTCGGGTTCTTGGGACCGCCAGCAGCGTTCCATCCATCGTTGGTAGCAAATATGGAGGTGATGCCGCCTTCGGCGAAAATTTCATAAGCCTCAAAGCCTTCGTAAGCCGTAGCGACGTTGATTGTAGAACCCTTCAAATAGATTGCAGAGTCTGCGTGAAGGCCTTTTTTCTTTGCGTTAATTTCAACGTTGCCGCCATTCATGTGGACTTGCCAATGCGTGTGCAAAGCATCATCGTCCACATTGATGTTGAGGTCGCCGCCATCGACATAGATGAATTTTTCAGCAGCGAGGCCTTTGTCGGTAGCCGTGATTTTGATTTTTGACTTTTCCGTCGAGTCGTTTACAACAACATAATTCGCAGCACTAATGCCATCATCGCCAGCCTTAATCGTTATGTCGCCGCCAGTGATTTTAACAATGCCCTTGGTCGCGACCGTATCCTTAAACGAACCGTCATGATTTTCAACGCATTCGTCACTTTCGAGACCATCGCCCGACTTTGCAGTAATATTCAACGTACCGCCCGAAACTTCGAGGCTGCCTTTGCCCTTGATGCCGTTTTCAGCAGCGACAACAGTAATCTCGCCGTTCTTGATTTTAAGGTCGTTGCTAGACTGGATGCCGTTCTTGAAGTTTCCCGTAACGGTCAACTTTCCGGCGCCCTTGATGTTCATGTCATCCTTGGAATAAATCGCAGCCTTTGCAGTATCCTGCTTGCCGTTGACCGTAGTGAACACATGGTTTCCCTTGCCATCTTCAATCACGTTGGTCGTACCTTTGACCAAATGGAGAACAGCCTTGTCGGCATTCTTCACGAGAATCGGGGAATTGGAGCTTTTCAAAGTCGCGTTGTTGAGGTAAATACCGGTATTGCCTTCTTTGTCGGCACCCGGAGTATTCACCACGACTTGGAAATCAGAAGATTCGCCGGTCACGTAATAGGCGCCCGGGCATGTAATCGTAGCACTCTTATCGGCAACTTCAACGCAACCGTTGTTGTTTTCGACAGTCGCCGTGGTGCCAGAAACTTTCAGGAGAATTTGCGTGCCGTTCAAGGTACGAGCATCTTCATTATCGTTTTCGTCATCGCCAGAACCGCCATTGCCTGGATTACCCACACTGGAACTAGAAGTTCCGTTATTTGGCTTTGACACACTCGAACTAGAAACATCGTTACCAGGAATGAATACGCTAGAGCTCGAAACCTTGTCATCGGGCCCACCAACGCTAGAACTGGAAGCCTCATTGCCCGGAATCACAATACTTGAACTAGAAAGTTCATCGCCAAGCACGGTACTAGAGCTTGAAAAATCAAAGCCCGGATAATCGCTGCTAGAGCTGTAAACACTCCCGCCATTAGCGTCACCGCCCCCCACCATTGGATTTGCATCATCAGAACAAGCAACAAAACCCAAAATTGCCGAAATAGCAACCAAAGGCAATTTCATTTTTTTCATAATATAATCCTCTGAATGTAATATATAGACGTAAAAGTCCAATTTTCAAGAAAGCCCCCATCGCCGTCCATATTTCGTTGAACCCAATACAACATCGGCTTTTAGAATACGCATTCGCAACAATGTAAAGGAATAAATACATCCGCGTTAAAACGCTTTCGATTTTAAGCAATCTTTTCTATCTTTGCCAGCGATGTCTTTATTACTCGCAATCTTGTTCTTTGCCTTTTTTATCAGCGCTATTGTGCGCGGCAATTTTTCTTATGGCAAGGCGGATTACGATTTTCACGAGCACCCTGTGCAATTCGTGATTGTGACCGTTTTTATTCTCGGAGTTGCTGTACTCTGCTTTTACCGATTCCTCGTCGAGACGGATCTTATATGAACGTATCCGTTCTCCGCTGGTAAATAAAGTAATAAGCAAGGCTCCAGGCGCCCCACAAAACACAAAGCGCCATTCCGGCGTAGCCGACGGCATAAACGGCCGAGGCAATCGAGTCGCATTTGAGGAGGAGTCCTGTTTCGGAGAGGATAAAATTCCAGTCGTGAAATCCGTAAGGGGCTTCGGCGCCAGTGCCGCCACTGATGAGCGTAAGTTTCATGGGGAGAGCATCTTCAATGTAAGGAGCCACGTCAATCAAGTTTTCGAACGCCCACCAAAGCGCAATGGAGGCACCGAACAGGTCGCGGGGCTTAACCCACAACGCAAAGCAGAACACGAGCGGCATGATGGTCTGGAACAGCGAGCCGCCCAGCGATGTAATCACGGGACTCCCGAAGATTCTAAAAACAATGTGGCCAGTCTCGTGAACAGGAAGGTTTAAGTTGTGCAGGAACAGGACTATCCACGACTGATAACCGCCGAAAAACGCCTGTAGCGTAAAGAACGCCATCGCAATCAGCAGAACAACGCGGACTGCAAAAAAATTCTCGCGACCAAGCGGTTTGGGCAACAAGAAGAACTGCACCCAAGTGGGCCATTCGTCCGGCTCAACTAACCATTCCGAAAAACGGACTAGTAATGGTTTATTTTCGTGCGGGGTCCAAGTCATGAGATTAGTGGTTGGTGGTTAGTGATTAGTGGTTAGTCAATGGTTATTAGTAGTTGTTAATCTAATAAAAAACAGGCTAATAGAACGTAAAAAGCAGTATGCGATTAATAAATCGTTGGACTTTGGCTGTAGAAGCGGCGGTGCGTGAAGCCGTACCAGAGATTCGGATTTTCGGCGATACGTTGTTCAAGCCACTTGTTGAATTGCACGTTGACGACGCTCGATTGCGAAGGAGAATGCGCGGAATTGACAATGCTCGACGAGGAATGCGCCGGGGATACGAGATGCGCCGCCCCCGGGACCTGCGCGCGTTCTACTTCGACAGCATGGAGCACGCGGACTCCGCAAATTTCTTCCATCCAGCAAATAAAAACAGGAGTCTGCGGACGATGTTCAAGCAAAAAGTCCGGCAACGGATTCACATTCGCCGGTTGCCCGAGCAAAGTTCCCGATAGTGCACTCGGGATGCGCGAATCCTGATCGGAAAGCAAGCAGAAAAGTTTTCCGTCATTCAGTATCCGCAGAAAGTCGCGTGGCGTCCGGGCATCTACTGAATAACTCCGGCCATCGACCGCACGAATTTTACGTTCGAGAATGTTGTTGAGCCACTTCGGTTTCACGGGAATGTAGCTTGCCACTAGCGGAATTCCAAGGCGGCAAAGCCATGGTCCCATCGCTTCGTAATTGCCGTAATGCGCCGTCAAAAAGATTCCGCCCTTGCGCATTTTTTCAAGCACTGGCGCAGAACCTTCCGCAATGTCAAAAGTCCAGCCGTCCACGCAACACGGGTAAGCAGAAAAATCATGCGGCAACTTTTTAAAAGTACCAAAGCAGAACAGCAACTCGCCCACATGACGCGTCAAGTTAAGCAAGAGTTCGTCGTAATTGACAGGCTCGGCAGTCGACGCATTGGGAGTCGCTCTCGACGCTGTAGAAAACGCGTTCGGAATCGCTTGTGGAAACGCGCCTGCCACATGCTTCGCGTTCGCCAAAACGGTTTTACGCTTCCAGCCCACAAGCCTAAGCACCGCATAAGCACCCCACGCAAAAACCGCCGCCAATATTTTACCAAAGAAAACCATTACGGTTTAAAGATACGAAAAAACAGTTCTCACCACCATAAGCAACTTATAAAAAAACGCCAAATTAAAAATTCAGCGTTAAACAAATTCAACATAAACAAGATTGCGAAGAATCATTCCTTAAAAACGATTACCTTAGTAAAAAGGCGTTTGTGATTCAACACAAGATATTTTGCAGCAACCATATCATTGGGGATATCCACTTCCAATTCAGCAGTACAACTACAGAACGTTTGTATATCTTCACGGTTCTCAGAATCAATAAATAAAGAGTCCTCTTTCATATCCGATTTAAGATAAAAATCAATATTGCCACATGACACACCTATTTCGATATTCGCAAAAATCTGACCATTCTCTCGTCTTTCAAAAAACACCGTATCACTTGAGGTCTGTAATAGTTCCTCCGTTCCATCTCCAGAATTATCCTTCGCCAGTGTAGTCTGAACAGGTCGATCTTTACAACGCTCCTTTATACTAAAGTTTAAATCGCCTTGTTCTTCATTTCCGGAGCACGAGCATAGGGTTGTGAGCGCCATCACCAGCATAATGAATATGTTTCTTTTTGCCATTTTTATATTCCCTCCATGATTTTAGTGAATGAGGAGCATCAATGATCGTGGGCAAAGGCTCACCGTTTTCAAGCATCACTGTCGCAGCATAAGAAATACACGGATGTAATTTGATCTTATTTTCATCTTCCACTACACAATACGCTTCAGCAGCGCTATTCGCCACAACCGATTTCACTCCAATTTTTTCATGACTCTGATAATTTTCTAAAGAATCAATAGTAGTAGTTACTACGGTATCCAAGGCCTCCTCATTATCTTCTACATTCTCCTCTGTTTCTACATATTCCTGCGTTGTTTTCAAATCACTCATCGAAATTTCCGCCCACTTGAGATTTCCGTCAGAATCTATAGCTATTGTAAGATAATCATCCGCACTACGAACTACTCTATTGTTATAAACCCTCTGATAATTCAAAATATAACCAATTTCATCAGCATGGTCCGATTCAAAACTTAATTGCTGTTCGACATCTATAAAAATATAATCAAACTGTTTAGCAATAGATACAGGCAATAATTTTTTTGCGACTATTTCACTAAAATATAATTTATCTTTTTTCAATTTATCCATCGCAACTCGGAATTTTTCATCTTTTATCCGCAATGAATTGTCTTCATTTTTCGTTACACGACATTTTCCTTTCAAAGCAAGCATAATAGCAGATTGCATTTTTGTCGTTGAATCAACTTCAACAACAAAAGACTTCTTCGAATTTTTCCTCACCGGAGCCGAAAAATTCATACGATGACCAGAAATCAAATGCCGTTCTTTCAAAAATTTTTGAGCAGGCCGTTCAAACTTCAAATGCGGTTTTGAATACGAGAAACAAGCCATTAGTAAAACAATAAGAAAATATTTCATCATATATACGTTACCTATTTCATCTAATTAATAATACTCAGGAGAACCAAAAGCTACAGCTTTTATTCTTACCTGATTGTAAGAAGTTATCGGAGCATCATACATATTTTCGAATTTTTCTTGCGACGTGTCTATTTCTTTGCCATTTATATTAGCACGAACATAAGCTATAGCAGGTCTAAATCCTTTAATAGGATTGACATAGCCAACAGCACTATTTTCGCTAAAATTTTTATAAACTTTCTTTATAGCAGACATATACAAGTCCCACAATTCATTCCCATCTTTAATAAAGTACTGTGCAAAATAATTAAATTGATCATCCGTACGCCAACGAGCAGTACTGTACCAATGTTTTCTTATAGATGCCCCAGAAGTACTCGCATAATGTCCTAAAATAGCATGAACTCCATTAAACATACTTGCAACAACCGCTTTTTTATTATCATCTAAATTCTCGTTAACACTTAAATCTGCGTTCAATCGGTCTTCCTTATTTACATTCAAAAACATGCACGCATCAAGAAAGACCCAACGAGTTCTCCCACCAAATCTTTTCGTACCAATTCCAAAATTTTGTACACGATCATAAAAAGCCAAACTTTGCATGGAGTTACCATGTCCAGAGAAAAAAACTATTTCAGAATCATCTGTATTTTCATTCAAAAAGCTATTTACTGTTGCACTGGCATCTACTCTATCGCGAACATGACTAACAACTATATTTGGATATTTCTCATTTATACTATTAGTAATTTGTCCTACAAAGCGATCTTTATGGCCGATAGTCCTAGGTATATCCTTACAATCACACCCAACTGTATGAGAATAATCTCCAATCGCATATGTAGATATATTGAATGACGACGGAAAACGTATAGTAATACCACCGACAGTCCATCCCCACGCTATAGCCGGAATAATTATAAATAATAAAGAAATTTTTTTCATTTAGCAACCTTTTAAACAACGTAAATATTATATACAAACCACAATCATTTTACAAGTAAAAAAAATTACTCATAATAATTTCGCTTCTTCATACCAAAGAGCAGAATTTCTACTGAACCTTTACGAAATCTCATATTTTTTGTCACTTTTCGTAATACTTCAGGAATTGAACTATTGCGAAATCTCCATTTTTTTAGTAGATTTCGTAATACTACTAGAGGTTCTTATGGAAAAGCTCATTGTCGGAAGGTTAAAGGAAAAGGCTCTTTTTGAAGAATGCGCGCAATCAGGAAAGCCCGAATTCATTACAGTCTATGGCCGACGTCGCATCGGAAAAACATTCTTGATTCGCGAATACTTCAACGACAAGTTCGACTTTTATTGCACCGGGTCGTATGGAGCAAGCAAAGAAGAACAGCTGAGCCGATTCTGCCAAAAGATTGCGGAATATTCCAAGAGTTTCGTTCCGACCGTAGGTTCCTGGGACGAGGCATTCACCTTACTACAAAACTATTTAGGAAGCATCAAAGGGCGCCCCATAACAATCTTTATAGACGAACTTCCTTGGCTGGATACCCCCCGCTCAAAATTCTTGAACGCATTCGAATATTTCTGGAACAGCTGGGGTTCCCGACAAGACAATCTCAAACTAATCGTATGTGGATCCGCAACTTCGTGGATGACAAACAAGCTCCTCGGCAACAAGGGAGGTCTCCACAACCGCGTTACAAGGAGAATCCACCTCTCAGCATTTACTCTTAAAGAAACCGAAGACTTTATAAAGTCCAGAGGAATGCCTTATTCAAGGCAACAAATTCTAGAGACCTACATGTGCCTTGGCGGCACGCCGTTCTACTTGGATATGCTGAAAAAAGGTCTCAGTACAACGCAAAATATAGACGAACTATTTTTCGCACCCAACGCTCCCCTTGCCGAAGAATACGGATTCCTATTCAAGTCCTTGTTTAACAATTCAACGATGTATAAGCGAATCGTTGAATTGCTCGCCAAAAAGACAATTGGGATGACTCGTTCTGAAATTGTAGCCGCACTAAAAATTTCTGATAGCGGTGTACTGACAGAAGTCTTGGAAAATCTTGAAAACTGCGATTTCATTCGCAGTTACGCCGCATTCGGGAAAAAAGCAAAAGATATCATGTACCAACTCGTGGATCTCTATTCACTATTTTATCTACGCTATGCCAAAAATTACCGTGGCGGGGACAAAAACAGATGGAGCAACATGATAGATTCACCAAGTCGCAGAGCATGGAGTGGCTATGCCTTCGAACAAGTCTGCTTAAACCACATCGACCAAATCAAGCAAAAACTTGGCATTTCAGGAATCCAAAGCGATGTATGTTCTTGGCGTTACAAAGGCGACAAAGATTCGCAAGGAGCACAAATCGACCTGCTAATCGACCGTCGCGACCAAGTCATCAATCTCTGCGAAATGAAATATTCTAGCAAGCCTTACGAAATCACCTCTACGTATATGGAATATTTAAAACAACGCCGCGAGACATTCCGCGAAGTCACAAAGACCCGCAAGTCGCTTTACTTGACACTTGTAACGCCATGCGGCCTCGCGAAGAACGCTGCATGGAACGAAATTCAAAACGAGTTGACGTTAGACGATTTATTCTAGTTTATCCACCAAGGTATTATGATTTACAAAGAAACCGAATCAGTCAACGACAAACCGCAAGAAGTTCCTGACGATAAAATTCAGGAGAACATCCTGCGTGGAGAAAAACTGGTTGACAGATCAAAGAAAGCTATTTCAATAATGCTCAAGACCGATATATTCATATTTTTCATTTTCATCATCGGATTCAATTTAAATTCAAACTTTTTAGTAGGTCTATGTTTTTTTGCATTCCCAATTCTATCTCTGTTGATATTCTTCATGCTATTTTCGACAATCGTAATTTATTGTAAGTGGCTTTACCATATTTTAAGAATTCTTCGTAAATATACAGACACTCATTTTTCACCAAAGACAGCAGTTATTGGCTCTCTACTCCCTGGCATTGGACAACTTTTAACATATTTCATCTTCAAAGATATTCTCTCACACCAAAAAGAAGTCCTTGACTCGCATAAAATTGACACCACATCTACCGTTTTCCCTCTATTAATAGGACTAGGCTCCCTAATAATATTCGTATTCTTTAAAACATTCACTTTAGGAACGGCCGAAGATATCACAAGCTTTTTAGCTAGCGTTATCTTCTTGTCTTTCTTTTTTCCCATTATACCATATTTCTTTATCTTCAAAGTCGTTTTCAATATCTTCGCAATCATCACCCTGCTCATCTACATGAAGTTGGTTCAACAGCCCATATCAAATGAAAAGGCGATTGCCCAATTGAATATCGGCAACATAAAAGCAACCAATCCTGACAAAGAAATAAATCCAGAAATAAACGGCTCTCCTGCGGAGAATGACGACACGCCACAAGATAACCCCTAAAGTTTTTCTACATTGACCCGCAGAGGCCAACATGATTCAAAAGGACGCAACAAAAGAAACTACGGACGCACTTTGGAACGAACTCACTGTCGATAAGAACCTGAAATATGGAGAAAATTCCATTTTCTGGAGCAAGGTCCTATATTTCAACGCAGTCGCCATATTCGTCCTCTTGGCAATCGACTGTTTCCTATTCGAGGGGGCGCCCCCGACAACCCTGGAAGACCTTTTCTACACAGTCTCCATTATATCAGTCATTGCCATGGTTTTTACAATTCCGATTCAGTGCTTCAAATTCGGTAAATGGGCTTACCACACCCTAAAATTCCAGAGGCTATTCACTGAAACCCGTTTTTCGCCCAAGGTTGCCGCCTGTCTTTGCAACCTGATATTCGCAAAAGACCTGTTGATCCGTCAAAAGCAGGCCCTCGAGAGTTACAACCAGGAAGCGGTAATCAATCCCCAAAGCCGCTCCTGGAAAATCACTCTCATTATAAAGTTCCTTACCGCCGGATTCACCATCGCTTTTTGTGCCGTCATGGTTATTCTAGCGATTCTACAATTCTTTTTCGCCGCAATACTGCTCTTTGTATTGGCACTCCTGTTTTGTGCCGTCTATCTCGCATGCAGTTTCAAAATCATGCGCGCCATCATGGAGAACGAACGCAGGCTCCATTACTATGAGTGAAAATTGTCTTTTCTGCAAAATCATCAAGGGTGAAATCCCTTCCAAGAAAATCTACGAAGACGACGATGTGTTCGCCTTCTACGACATCGCCCCGCAGGCGCCGGTGCACTTTTTGGTGGTGCCGAAGCGCCATATCGCAACTATCATGGACATGAAGCCGGAAGATTGCGAACTCGTGGGCAAGATGCTTTACCGCGCGCAGCTCATCGCCAAGGACCTCGGCCTCGAAGAGGGCGGCGCACGCTTCGTGTTCAACTGCAAGGCCGACGCGGGCCAGACGGTGTTCCACATCCACCTGCACGTGGTTGGCGGACAAGAAATGGGCTGGCCTCCGTTCCCAGCAAAATAGACGAAAGAACGGGCCATCGGCCCTATAGACGAAAGACGAAAGATTTATAATGGGCATTCGCCTCTATCGTCTATCGTCTTTCGTCTATCGTCTACCAGCGAAGCGGTCTTTCGTCTATGATAAAAACTCGTGCCATTGTTCTGCATCGTTTTCCGTACAGCGATTCCAGCTGGATTGTCAAAGCGCTGACGGAAGAAAGCGGCATTGTTTCGTTTATCGTCAAGGGCGGAAAGAAAAAGGAATCCCCGTTCCGGGGGGCGCTGGATCCGCTCACATTAAGCGAAGTCGTTTTTCGGCAAAATCCGAATAGCGATTTGCAGTTCATCAAGGAAGCTACGCTTTTGGACTGGCGAAAGAACTTGCGCAACGATTTACTCAGCACCGCAAAAGCGCAAGTCATGACAGAAATGATTTTGCGCTACGCCCCACAAGGGGTTCCCCTGCAAGAAGAATTTGCCCGCCTAGAGCAAGCCCTCAGCGAATTCGACAAAGTTTGCGGCAGTCCCGCAACATCGGCGAGCGCTCCCATCACAGCAACTTCAGCAAACTTACTTTCGACAAATTTCGCAACGGCATCAAACACGCCAAATGCGGAACAAAACGTCTCGTCATCGGCGGCTCTTCCGACATCACCACACGCCACATACAAATCAAATATTTTTGCACAGTGGCTTCTGGACACGTGCGACATGTGGGGCTACAATCTCGATCTTGAAACTTGCAGCCGTTGCGGACGCACGCTCGACAAACCCGCCGCAGACTTTTTCCCGGAAACAGGCGGATTCATTTGCGAGCATTGTCTCGGTGTCGACACGCCCCGCGCAAAAGCGGAAACGCTAAATGGGCTTTGGGCGCTTCACCGCGGGCAACAAATTGAGCATCCGGAATTTACGGAAAATGCGCTCCTCACCTACCTGCGCCACCACATCGGATTCTTGAAAGAAATCCACTCCATAAAATTCCTGAACGAAACAAGAAAACTGTTTGATTATCATTGATTCAAGCACTGAATTCCGTCAACGCTTCGCAGTAGCGTGCAAAACGAGTGTTGCGACGGGCTGCTTGCAGACCGGCATAACCGAGTGAAGCCGCTGACGCCGTAGGCGTCAAAAGCATCAAAG
>CACYRP010000063.1:0-384 GCA_902776765.1 Fibrobacter succinogenes | reverse complement strand
TCAAAGGCGAATGCTGCGGTTGCACTTGTGCAAACATAGCTGAGCCGTAATTGCTGATGCTGAAAGCATCCACTCCGAGCTGGGGCCCCGCCCGCATGAAGTACTTTTTTATTCTATTCCAGCAAACCCCTTTGTAACAATAATATTCTTTGGCAGTCCGCCCTCCATTTACTATTCCGTCTATCAAAAAAAATTCTACAACAACAATTACAAGCATCTCGACAACAAAAGCGAGACATAAGCCCTCATTTTGATAAAACAACATCGTCATAAGACAAAAGCGTCGGCCAAGGATGGGGAGGGTGCAGGGAGGGGCCCGTGCGGCCTTCGCAAAAGTGTGCAAAATGAGTGTCGCGGGAGGCTGCTTGCAGACTCTCATGACCG
>CACYRP010000062.1 GCA_902776765.1 Fibrobacter succinogenes | reverse complement strand
CATCACGTCTGTGGCGCGGTTGATGCCGTCGATGAGGGAGTGGCGGCAGCCGTAGAGGTTGTCGAACTTGGACTTGGTCACGGAATCGTTCACGTTGATGGCCGGGAACTTGAGGCGGCCGGCCTGGGCCATCTGGTACAGGCGATGCACGCCGGTAGTGGTTTCTTCGGAAACGCCCTTCAATGCTTCGCGGGCGCGGGTCCACTGCTTCGGGTCCTTCTCGAAAATCTTCTTGCAGGTGGCGAGGAACACGCCCCATTCTTCGGAGTCGGTTTCCGGGTTGAAATCGGGCACCTTGCCGGCGTCTTCGAATTCGGCACCGCAGGTCACGAGCATGGTGGCGTCGCCACCGTCATCGACGATGAGGTCGGCGGTCTTGCCGTCCGGCCATACAAGTGCGCGGGCGGTGTTTTCCCAGTATTCTTCCAAGGATTCACCCTTCCAGGCGAAAACCGGCACGCCCTGCGGATTGTCGATCGAGCCCTTCTTGCCCACCACGACGGCGGCTGCGGCGTTATCCTGCGTACTGAAGATGTTGCAGCTCACCCAACGCACATCGGCACCGAGGTCCACGAGGGTTTCAATGAGGATTGCTGTCTGCACGGTCATGTGGAGGCTGCCCATGATGCGGGCGCCAGCGAGCGGTTTCTTGCCGGCATATTCCTTGCGGAGAGCCATGAGGCCCGGCATTTCGGTTTCGGCGAGGTCGAGTTCCTTGCGGCCTTCGATCGCAAGGTTAATGTCTTTAATTTTGTATTCCATAATTTTATTCCTTTTGGCGCGGTTTTTGCGGCCTTTTAGATGGCGATGAGAATCCGCGCACCTTTATTTATGCGTAAATATAGTTATATGCATAAAAAGAGTCAAGCCAAATTGGACTCATGCTGTCCCTAAAGTGCAGGTTACTTCATGAACATGAGGCCTTTGAAGTTAAAATTGTAGATGGTATCCCCATTGACCACATCGCGATCGAGATGGACAATCTCTTTGTATAGCCTTGCGCCGTCGATTGCATCGATGAATTCGTTTCTAAAAGTCGTATCCCAGCAAGATGCTTTTGTTTCATCGAAATTCTTGCCCATCATTTTTCTTTGGCTTTCTATTTGCTCTGGGGTGCAGGGAACATGAGGAGCCCTTGCTTTGTAGGCGAAGGCAAAGTGGAATGTCTTTTGGATTTTCTTGGGGGTGATTTCGAAAAATATGGTGTCATTCCTTACTTCGAATTCGTTCTTTTTGAATTTGGTATCGATGTGGACCATTTGTTTTGCGTTATCGGGAATATCATAAATCTTGTCTGTGGAGTAACTGCCATGCAGGAGTGTTCTCGGCTTTTTCTGGTCATTACCTTTTTTTGTTGGGTGCAAGGCCTGGTAATCTGGAACGATGCTGTCGGTCTCGAAAAATTCGGCCAGTTCTTTTTCAGATCTGTCTTGCAGAATATGTACCCGTGAATAGACGATGGGCGATTTGTCTTTGATGTTGTTAAGGAATTTATTGGTTTCGTCTTTATTCAGCGGGAATTTGCTGATGCCTTCTTCGGAGAGTGCTGTCTTGATACTATCTATCCAGATGCTGCGGGTGATTTTTAAGGCGTTAAATGGGCTGCTTGTTAAGACGAACAGTATGGCGCAAAAGACAATGGCGATATATTTGAACTTGCACTTGATTTTGTTGACGAGCAGGATGGCGATAATGGTATAGAAATAGAAATTGAGGGCTGCGACGTAAATGCGCAATTCTGAAATTCCGTAATCGCTTATTCTGCGGACGATGCCGAAGGTCATCAGGATTACGAGGGGAATGCAAACAATCGGGAATATTTTCAGGAGTTTCTTTTCTAGTGGCTTTTCCGGGTTTTGCTGCGCGGGGTACATTTCGAGTGTGAGCAAAAGCATAATGACCATGGCGGCTGATACTAGGTAAGACACAGTTCCGTGGGGCAGGTCCCACTGGATAAGGATTTTTACGATGTAGGCGTACAGAAGTACAACATAGAGTGAGAATACGCCAATGAATAATTTGTAGACTCCTGTAGCAAACTTGCTTGACGCTGGCTTTTCATCAAGGCTTTCGTCAAGGGCGGGGATGCCGGCAAAATAAAGTACAGGCAAGATTGTATTGCGGCAGAAATAGAAAACGTACAGGTAGGGTTCTGAAAATTGGTTTAAGTCAAACAACGAGAAGGCACCGAAAATAAGGCCCTCGGTAGCGATGGTCAAGGCTATGGTAATGCCTGAGGCAATAAATAGCGCTCTGAAATTTTTGTGGAGGAAAGACCAAAATCTATTTTCGTTTTTTTGCTTGAAAAATGGTGCGATGAATACGCTTAAAAATAGAGTTGTGTATATAAAATAAATTGTCCCGAAAAGATATACTGACTTGTAATGATCCTTGTCATCAGGGTAAATGAGAGTTAAGGCTATAGAGATGGCAAGCCATGTAAGTCCCGCAACAATTTGGGGAATCTTGCTGACGCTTTTTTGGGATTCCTGGACGAGCTTTGTTGTAAGGGCCATAACCATCGCCCCGATGGGGTAGAACGCAAGCCAGAAACTCAATGGATTGTGATCATGGTGATTGGGCATAACCACGTTTGAACAGATAAACGAAATTGTCGAGAATATGGCAAGCGCCGATGCGAGCGGAAACCGCTTGAACGCCGATGAAATTTGATTAGGGTATTTTTTGAATGATGTAAGGTCCATGATTTACTCCATAAACAGCATTCCGCAGAGGCGCAGCCCCCTTTCGCGTTTATGCTTTTCGTTTTCCCATTGGGCGAACTTGATGAATTCCACTTCGAATCGGGCGCCCTCGGTTTCGAGGACCTTTATGTCCTTATCAAGCCAGCTCTGCTTTAGCACGATGAAACTGAAAACCTTGCTGCTTGTCGAGTCGATGTCCTTGAGCGGGTAACTGAAAAACAGCGTGTCGTTTCGCGTTACGAGGTCTTCGTCTTTGAACGTGTAATCGACGTATGCGAATTTGTTGAAATTTTCGGGCATCGTATGAATACTGTTGTTGCGGATGGATGCTTTTATTGTGCGGTATTTTTTGGAAATGTCCGCGAGGTCACTATTTTCGGGAAAGTACTGATAAAGTTTTTCGTCGTGTCTGGAATGGAGTTCCTTCACTTGGTAGGCGATGATGCTTGCCGTGTGCCCGTCTTTATCCCAAAGGTCCGAGAAAAATTTTTTCGTGTCTTTTTCGCTGAGCGGGTATTTGTTGTATCCTTCGCTGACTAGCGTTTTCTCGATGTTCTTGAGCCAGACGTTGCGGGTAACGTTTGTTACGCTGAAAGGGCCTATCAAGGATACTGTGGTTATCGCACAGAAAATGATGATAACATATTTAGATAGAATGATTTTGGGGATACAGTTGAGTATAACGAATATGCATAAGAAGATACAAAAGCCTAATGCAAGATATAGGTTTGCCGTAATACCGTGTTCAGAAATTCTTTGGATAATTGCGATTGTTGCCGTAACAATGGGGAAAATGCAAGTATAGGAGAGAACAGTAACGATTGTCTTTTCAGAAGAATGTTCGGGTTGTATAAGTGCAGGGTAATATTCGTTATTGATTATGACTACGCAAGCTAAGGCGCCGATTGCAAGATAAAAGATTGCTTCTGTTGGGAGATCCCATTGCAGCAGGGCTGTGATGTCGTAAATATGGACGGTAACAATGTAAATGGCGTAAAGCGGTAAAAATATGTGTTTGAAGCTGTCGAAAGAAATACTGAACTGCTTTGATTTTATCTTCAATTTTATGGTGGTTATATAATCTTTTAATGTGGGCGTTTCCCCGATGCATTTGTCAATGGACGGTAAGCCTGCCATGCACAGGATGGGGAATATTGTGAAAACGATTACTAGCCCAAACGGGGCTGAACTGGAGTCTGTATTGTTTGATATGGCGTTGATTGCTTTTAGGAGTGCAAATGATGCGATGCTAAATAAAATTACAATAAAAAAAGATATGGCGATTGAGTCGCTTATTTTGTTGCCAAATACCCAAAGAGCGTTATCGTTCTTTTGATTCCAAAACGGTCCATAAATCAAGGCTATACAAACGAGAACGTAAATACAAATGATTATATGACCTATAGATTCTTTGCCGCCCCAGTTGTTTGCAGAGATAAAACAAAGGCTGAGTGTCACCGAAATGACTAGCCAACTCACGCTCGTAAGAATTTGCGGCATCTTGCGTGTGCTTTTTCGGGATTCCTGGATGAGCGATGTTGCAAGAGCGATGAGCATGGCTGCGACAGGGTAAATAAGTAACCAAAAATCAAGGATTTGGTATAATACTGCATTTATGTGGAATACTTTAGAAAAATTTTTCAAATTGAGTATGAATATGAACGCAACTGATGTCAAGAACGCAAACGCAATGGCGAGCGGGAACCGCTTAAACGCGGCCAGAATCAAGGTCGGGTATTCTTTGAGTAATTTCAACATTTGTTTTTAAATATAAGATATGTTCGAGAGTATTGCAAAAAGAAAATCCCGCAACAAGTGCGGGATGACAGAGAGTGCAGAGGCCGGGATGACAATGTAATAAAGGACTATTACTGGATCTTTCGCGACTTTCGCCGCTCAGGATGACAATGCTGACCAATGACCATTGACCAATAACCAGTCTACTTCTTTATGCAGCGGACAGGAACGTATTCACCTTTTTCCCTGCGGTCGATATCTCTGAAATTTGAATGGAAATCGCTGTTCATCGCAAAGACTCCTTCTTCTAGCCAGAACAAGTTGTAACCGGAAAGAGTTTTGTCTCCTCCATAGGGGTCTATGCCACCATCCATTCTTAAGGACAATCCGAATTCATCTGTGGCGGCCCTGTCTTTGCCTCGTATAAAGGAACCTATTACATAAAGTTTATGCATGTATGCCATTCCGTTTTCGTAATTTAGGGCTTCAATAGAGCTCCAATCATCTTTGGTAGGCAATCTCCATCCGTCTGGGCAAACTTTCTTGGATACGTTGACGGTATAGAAACGGCTGGCTCCGTCACAGTATGCATTTTCGCTTTCGTCATGCTCGTTGAGATCCGCAATTTTGGCGCACTTGCTTTGCTTTGTGAAAAGCGTATCGGAACGGTCGTAGTAATCCATATCCTGTGCAAGCCAGGTTTGTCCTTTAAAAACAGTTGTCTTATAGACATGCCCATCGCGCGGGTCGATGAAACTTCCGTATTCAAAATCAGGATTGAAGAAATATTCCGCTGGCATGGTATTCGTGTTCAAGATGCTGTGCCAATAGTTTTCATAGCATATGAAGGTCAAGTCGTTATTTGTTTCGCCTATGCCAACTGTGCGAGTTCCATTTTCCTTGCAGATTTTGCCGTTCATTTCTTTCCCTTGCATTTCCAAGGTAATCCATGATTTGTTCTCGCATACAAAATGGTCTTTCCCGATGGTGATGATTGTGTCACTGACGTTTTCGTTGCAGTATGGCATGTTGGCGCATTTTCGCCAAATGTTACGCAGGATGGCGAGAGAATTAGCGACTTCGTCTCCATAAACGCAGCCTAAATTCAAATACATTTTGGGGAGATAATTCAAATCTGCAAAATCCAATTCGTTGATGCAATAATTTTCTGGTTCCAGTTTGCCGTCTGCAAAATCGTCTACTAGAACTGGGGACAATTCGTTTGTGCTGTTGTTTTCGCGAGTCTCGTAGAAAAAGTACAAAGAGTCTTCGATAAGTTTTGATTCGCGCTTCTTGTACAAGAAGAACAAAGTATATTCTAATTGTTCGTCTGTAATGTTGGGGCGGTCTTGGAATAATGTATCCAAGCCGAGTTCGCGATAAAGTTCTTCTGTTGCCGTATTCTTTGCGGAATCGAGGTTAAGCCCTTGTTCCACAAGAACGGCGACGCGTTTTGCGATAAAGGCGTCCACCACGCCGTATGTCGCAACGGCTTTCAATGCTCGTGGAGAAGCGGCGCATTGTACAGGAGGCGGGAAATGAATGCCCTCAGAACTTGAGCTGGATAGCGGCTCGATTTCGCTAGACGAAAGGCGCTCTCCGCTTGAAGATAGCTTGTTCTCGCTAGATGAACTTTCTGTGGTGCCGCTTGAACTTTCGGCAGAGCTATTCGCAATGATGCTCGAAGAGCTGCTGTCCAGTGCGAATGTGTTTTCGTCTTCCCATGTCCCTGTGACTTCGGTGCAGGCAAAAAATGTGATAGAGCATGCGAGGAATAAATATCTCAACTGGCTCATTACAATCCCCCTTTTTTGGATTCTTTATTTATTTTATCCGTTAACGGAAAAAGTTGTAAGTTCAGGCGATAAACCTGATTGATGTTTTGGCATTCGCGAGCGATGTCGATAATCTTTTTGCGGCAGGTGTTGATTTCTTCGACGATGCGTGTGTAGGCGGATTCGTCGATGCCCATGGTGACGCCCGAAAAGTTGCGTTCTTCGACGGAGTCCTTTTCGATGGAGCGAGTGGCGAGTGCGGCCATCTTCTTGTTCATAGTGCGGATGGCGAGCGGAATGGCTTCCTTGGATCCCTTGACGGATTTTTCTGTTTGCTCGTAAGTGCCGTTGCCCGTTTTGACGAGGAGCCCGGTTTTTACCAAAAATCCGAGAATCTCGCGGACGTCTAGCGCCGATGTCTTTTCCCGGATTTTTTCGGCGATTTCGCTCGGGTCGGCGTTTGGCATGAGCGGGGCGAGTTCGCGCACGATGGGGCAGATCGGTTTTTCGTAGTAGTGGAATGCATCCGCGTCGAGAATGCGGATCTTGTTCGAAGTGGCTTCGCGCCCGAGTTCGCGGAGTGCCTCCTCCTTCTCTAAGGCACTTTTCGCGTTCCCGAATTTCACGAGCAACTTGAAATAGGTGTAGTCGAACCCTTCTAGCTTCATGGCTCGTGCTACTTTATCTATTCCTGGTTTGCTCAGGCGCGTTTTCCCGTCGCAGACTAGCTTGAGGTAAGTCGGGGAAACAAAACCGGCGAGGCTTGCAAATTCGCGCCAAGTAAAATAAGATACCCTTTTGCGCTCCTCGTAAAAGTCGCGCATGTAAAGTCGGTAATCGTTATACTCGGTTATTGGTTTCATAAAACTAAAAATATTACAAAATTTGCGTTTTTATAGTAAAAAATGGCAATTTTTTATAAAAATTTTTGAAAAATTTAAAATATGATACAAGCTTGTGTCATTAAAAAAAGCCCGCTTTGTGAAGCGAGCTTATATGTGATTGAAAACCGAAAAGCTCTTACTCTATAAACAGCAATCCCTTGATTTTGAGCGAGCGGTCCGTTTCGGACCATTGGGATGCATGGAGGTAGTGCAATCCGATGGTTGCCCCTTCGGTCTTCAGGATTCTTGTGGTGTCTTGTTTTAAAGTTTCTTTTAGGACCTTGAAGTTGTAGAATTTTTTATTTGCCTGAACAGCGTTCGTATCGGCGCTAGCGGAGTCCGCCTTGGTCTTGTCCTTCGGCTCGATGGAGATTCGGAACGAGAGCGTGTCGCCCAGGAATTCAAAATAGTCGTCGGAGAAATACTGGTCCAATCGAGCAGCTTCTTTTGCGCCTTTAGGAATAGCGAATGTTAGATTCTCCGAATGCGAGATTGTTGCTTCGAAGGATTCGAATACTTCGGTGGTGTCGGTTTCGCTGCTGCTAGATTTGGACTCAGGCTCGGATTCATTATATATCGAAATCTTCCCGGAAAAATACCGGGCCAAATAGGCGTCATCTAGCTTTTGGATTCGGGTGAGGATTTTTTGTGCATCATTGTCTTCACTTTTTTTAAGAGCTTTAATGAACTCGTTCTCGTCTTTTCCGCTTAGCGGGAACTGTGTGTAGCCTTGCTCAATCAGAGCGTTTTCGATGCTGTGGAGCCATATGTGGTTGGTAATTGTTTTGGCGTTGAAGGGGGAGTCGGTGCAAATAAAGAACAGTACGCAGAATGTCAAGGCGATGTATCGGAACTTGCGCTTGATTTTGTCGATGAGCCATATGGCGATAACGGCGTAGAAGTAAATGTTGATGGCGATGACGTAAAAGAACTCTTCCTCGATACCGCTGTCAAGCAGCATGATGAAGATGTCGATGGACATTGAAAAGACAAGGGGAATGCAGGCCGCGGGGAATATTTTTAAAAGTCTTTTTTCGAGAGTTTCGTTTGGGGCGAGGTGCGCTGGGTACATCACGGAGACTAGCGCGAGCATGTAAACCATGAAACTCGAAACAAAGGCCGAAACGACACCTTCGGGCATGTTCCATAGAGCAATGAACTTGATGATGTATGCATAAAAAAGGAGAATGCCGATGGCAAGTACCGGGATAAAGAGGAACCGGATGGTGCTTGTTGTGAATTTGTTCAATGAGGGCCTTTCTTCGAGGCATTCGTCAATGGAAGGAATTCCTGTAAAATACAATATGGGGAGTACCGTGCAGGAGCAGAATAGGAAAATGTAAAAGTAGACCTTCTCGCTGAAATCGGTGTCGAAAAGTCCTGCAAAACCAAGTACTAGGCCTTCAACGGCGCCAAGCAAAATTGCGGAGATGATGACTGCGGTTATTAAGGCCTTGATGTTTTTTTGTAGAAAATTCCAGAATCCGTTTTCGTCTTTTTGTCCCCAGAATGGGGCGAAGAAAATGCTTAACGCGGCTACTAAATAAAAGAGTATGATGGTGCTAGTGAAGTAAAAAAGATGAATCTCGTCTTCTCTAAAAAAGATGGCGACTAATGTGGCTGAAATGACTAGCCATGTACTGCTAGTGATAATTTGTGGGACATGGCTTGTGCTTTTTCGTGATTCCTGGAATAGCGTTGTTGCGGCGGCGATGAGCATCGCAGCGACTGGGTAAATGCTTAACCATATTAAAGACTTGATGGCGTCTTCGAGAAATGATGGACGTATTTCGTAAAGGGTGATGATTATAAAGAAGGTAATGAAGGCGAACGCCGATGCGAGCGGGAACCGCCTGAACGTAGTGGAGATTTGGCTTGGGTATTTTTTGAACTTGGTCAAATCCATAATTTACTCCAGGAAGAGGATGCCGTTTATGTGGAAGTAATTGTTGTTTTCTGGTTTTTCTCTTATGGTTATGTCCAAATTTTCGACACTGATTTGGGCGCCTTCGGTTTTGATTGTTTTTACGTCTTTTTGTTCCAAAGCTTGCTTGGTAATAAAGAAATCAAACGTCTTGTCGATTTTCTTGACTTTGAACTTGAAGAACAGGGTATCATTGCGTAACACGTAGTCTTCGTTGGGAATCGTTTTGAAAAAGTGATTTACTTTGGTTGCGTTTTGGGGAATGTCGAAATAATCGTCTTTATTGTTGTTTATGTGCTTGCTGATAATGGGCTCGTCTGCTTTTTTATTTGTGGATGGATTTCTAGAAATCAATATGAGTGGCTCTCCATTTGTGATGTATTGGGCGAGTTCCCCGTCGTGTCTGGAATTGAGAATTTCCAATCGTGAGGTGGCGATGTTTGTTTTGTGGTCGCTCTTGTCCTGGATGCGTCTTGCGAATTCTACAGTTTCTTCCTTGCTTAGCGGAAACTTGTTATAGCCTTCTTCGGCGAGAGCGTCCTTGATGCTCCCCATCCAGACGCGATGCGTGACATTGTAAGCGCTCAGCGGACCGTTGGTGGCGATGAAGAACATGCTGCAAAAGACGATGGCGATGTACTTGGATTTGCAAATGATTTTGGGAGTAAGGAGAATTGCAATTACGGCGTAGAAGAAGATGTTGATGGCGAGGACGTAATAGCGACTTTCTGAAATCCCGTAGTCGGCGATTCGGCGGAAGATGCCAACGGACATCAAAATCACGAGGGGAATGCATGCGGCGGGGAGAATTTTCAGGAGCGCTTTTTCAAGGGTGCGCTTGGGGTTAATGCGCTCCGGGTACGTCTTTGTGACGTGTAGGAGCATGAGTAACATGGATGCCGAAACGAGGAACGAAACCATTCCCTTTGGCATTTCCCACTGGATGATAATTTTTACGATGTAGGCGTAAAGGAGTACGATGTAAAGCGAAACGACAGGTAAAAAGATGAACCTGTTCGTGCTAGTTTCGAATTTGTTCAAAGCAGGTGTTTCTTGCAGGCAATCGTCAATGGAGGGAATGTCGGAGAAGAACAAAATAGGGAATATGGTGCATGTGCAGAAAATGGTCATGTACAAAAAGATTTTTTCGGGTATTTTGATATCGAAAAGTTGATAAAATCCAAATAGGAGCAGGCTGATTGCAAAGTTTAAAACGTAAGTGATGACAATGGCGATGACGGCTGATTTTGTGTTCCTCATTAGAAAATTCCAAAATCCGTTCTCGTCTTTTTGTTTGAAAAATGGAGCGATAAAGAAGCTTAAAAAAGCAGTGGTGTATATAAGAAGATAGGTGGTTCCAACGTATATTTGATTGGGATCGCTGGAGTTTTGGGGAAAGTAAAGAGTTAATGCAATGGAGATGATAAGCCAGATGGCGCCTGCTGCGATTTGCGGAATCTTGCTGAGGTTCTGTCGGGATTCCTGGACGAGCGATACCGTGAGCGAAATGAGCGTTGCCGCGATGGGGTAAACGAGCAACCAATGCTCAAAGCGATGGGTGAAGGGTGAATTAGAACGTTCAGCGGCGTATATGAAAGCTATTGATGTAAAGATGGCCAGCGCCGATGCCAGCGGGAACCGTCTAAACGCCGTTGAAATTTGGCTCGGGTATTTTTTGATTGCTGTAAAGTCCATTTTATCCTCCTCTTGATTGTCATGCTGAGGCAAAGCCGAAGCATCCAGTGAATTCTTAACGAGTACTGTAACTGGATCTTTCGTCGCGATGCTCCTCAAGATGACGTAATCCTAAAATTTCTTTCGTCTTTCGTCTTTCACTTTGTTCAAGCCCCAAATGCTCAGCTCGGAAATGGTCCCACAAGTGGTCCCGCTTCGCTCGCTTTACGCATTTGTCGTCTTTCGTCTAAATTTTCCCTTCCCGTTCCTTCCGCTCTTTCTTCATTTGCTTCAACTGCGCAAGGCGTTCTCCGAGAGCCTTTTCGCGTCCGTAGGGCTTGGGCTCGTAAATCGTCGTGCCGACAAGTTGCGTGGGCAAGTGCTCCTGCGCGGAGTAGCCGCCCGGACTGTCGTGGTCGTACTCGTAGCCGTTTCCGTAGCCGAGTTGCTTCCCGACACGGGTGACGGAATTGCGGTAGGCGCGTGGCACGGGGAGCGTTCCCGTCTGCTTTACGATGGCGTCTGCCTTCATTCCTGCGAGTTCGAGGCTGTTGCTCTTGGGCGCGAGTGCCAAATAAACGGCGAGTTCGTCAAGTGCGATCAAGCCTTCCGGGATTCCCATGAAGTCGTACGCTTCGCGGGCAGATGTTGCAAGCAGTAATGCGTTCGGGTCTGCAAGGCCGATGTCTTCCATGCTCATGCGCATGAGGCGGCGCAAAATGAACCGCGGGTCTTCGCCGCCTTGCAACATGCGGTGCATCCAGTAAAGTGCTGCGTCCGGGTCCGATCCGCGTACGGACTTGTGCAGTGCCGAAATCAGGTTGTAATGTTCTTCGCCACTCTTGTCGTAACGCAATGGCTTCTTGTACTGGAATTCTTCGAGCAACTTCTCGTCGATAATCTTATTGTCGCCGAGGTTCTTGCCAATCCATTCGAGCTGGTTCAGCAAAAAGCGCGCATCGCCTTCGGACTGCGCAATGAGTTTATCGACAACAGCGTCTTCGACTTCGACGTCCTTGAGCTGGAGGCCGCGCGGGTGATCTCGCAATGCACTGAAAATTAAAGTGCGCAAGTCTTCCTTGCTTAAAGGCGCGAACAAAATAAGCTGGCAGCGGCTGAGCAAAGCGCCGTTCACTTCGAATCCTGGGTTCTCCGTGGTTGCGCCGATGAGCGTCACCGTGCCGTCTTCCACCGCGCCGAGCAACGCATCTTGCTGGCCCTTGTTAAAACGGTGAATTTCGTCGATAAAGAGAATCGTATCCATGAACGCGTGCTTCATCTGGCGTGCGTCCGCGAGAACTTCCTTGACCTCTTTCACGCCGCTTGCAACTGCCGAGAGCGCTACAAAACGCTTCTTGGTGTGCTGCTTGATGACGTGGGCGAGGCTTGTCTTTCCGCAACCCGGAGGGCCCCAGAAAATCATGCTGGGGATCGAGTCGTTTTCGAGACTCTTGCGGAGCAAACTCTGCTGCCCGAGAATCTTGTTCTGTCCAAGAAACTCGTCGAGGTTTTGCGGGCGTAGGCGTTCTGCTAAAGGGGCGTCCATGATTGTACTATATAAAAATTAGTCGCTAAAGATTTTGTCTTCGACTTTCTTGATGCATTCGGGCCTGTCGCGGGTCGGTACGCCGTTCTTTGTAAAGACGTGCACGGAATAACCGGTGGTGCAGAGTTCACCGTTCAAGGTAACTTGATAGAGGAACTTGTACTTGCAACGGCCTTCGTGGACGAGCTTGGTTTCGACATCGACAAAGTCGCCAAAGCGGCAGGCGCGTTTGTATTGTACGTTCAATTCGAGGACCGGGCTTGCAAATCCTTCGCGTTCGACTTCGTCGTAGGGGGCGCCAACGGCGCGGAAAAAGTCAACACGGGCCTGTTCAAACCAGATGGGGTAGGTGGCGTGGTGCACAACGCCCATGGCGTCTGTTTCGGCGTAACGGACTTGAATACGGGTCTTGAAAGAAAAATTGTTTTCCATGAATGTTATTATATGAATAGGGGTTTAATGCGAATATAAAGTAGTAAAATGAATTCCGAGTTTAGAGTTGCCAGTTGCTGGGGCGGCTTTGCGGCATCTTGCCTCTAAAGTCCTTTAGTAACTCTTAACTATTAACTAGTAACTCAATCCTAGTAACTAGCCCGTAGGGCGAAGTAACTGATGACCAATAACTAATAACCACTCACCAAATATAGCAAAAATGAACAAAAATAGTGAACAAAATTGCACTTAAAAATCTATCAACAGTCAACTAACACTCTTTACTCTAGTTTGTTTACGTGTATTTTGGAAAATTTCATTTTTTTTCAAAAAAAAACGCAATTCTTGTTGACAAAACCACATAAATCTTGTTAAATTTGCCACGCTTTAGTTCTTCAAGTGAACTGAAACAAAAGAGTGCCAAAGTAGCTCAGCTGGTAGAGCAGCTGATTTGTAATCAGCCGGTCGTAGGTTCGATTCCTATCTTTGGCTTTACATAATGGGTCGTTGCCCGAGTGGTTAAAGGGGACGGACTGTAAATCCGTTGGCTTACGCCTACCGTGGTTCGAAACCACGACGGCCCACGACAATCTAGCCCTACGGTGTCTAAAGGCATCGTAGGGCTTATGCCCAGGTAGCTCAGTGGTAGAGCACTTCCTTGGTAAGGAAGAGGTCTCGGGTCCGACTCCCGATCTGGGCTCTCACTAAAATGGAGATAGAATAATGGCAAAAGAACATTTTGACAGAAGTAAGCCGCATTGCAACATCGGCACCATCGGTCACGTTGACCACGGTAAAACCACTCTTACTGCAGCAATCTGCACGACTCTCGCAGCTAAGGGTCTCGCCGCTGCAAAGCGTTTCGATGAAATCGACAACGCTCCGGAAGAAAAGGCTCGTGGTATCACGATCAATACTTCTCACGTCGAATATACCACCGCTAACCGTCACTACGCACACGTCGACTGCCCGGGGCATGCTGACTATGTGAAGAACATGGTGACTGGTGCTGCTCAGATGGACGGCGCTATCCTCGTTGTTGCCGCTACTGACGGTCCGATGCCGCAGACTCGCGAACACATCCTTCTCGCTCACCAGGTTGGCGTGCCGAAGATCGTTGTGTTCATGAACAAGTGCGACATGGTTGACGATGCTGAAATTCTCGACCTCGTCGAAATGGAAGTTCGCGAACTCCTCTCCAAGTATGACTTTGACGGTGACAACACCCCGATCATCCGTGGTTCCGCACTCAAGGCCCTCGAAGGCGATCCGGAATACCAGGACAAGGTCATGGAACTCATGAACGCTTGCGACGAATACATCCCGCTCCCG
>CACYRP010000061.1 GCA_902776765.1 Fibrobacter succinogenes | reverse complement strand
TCTTTGAAGGCTGCTGAAACTGCCGCTGCGGATTCTGCTGCTCAGCAACAGGCTGCTCCGGCTCCGCAGAAATCTTCCGAAGAAGAAATGGCTGACGCCATTCAAAAGGGCAAGAGTGCTCTTGCCGCAAAGAAGTCTGCAAAGGCTGAACCCGCACCGGCTCCTGCCGCTGAAGCGCCGCATGAACCGACTGCTCTCGAAAAGGCGGAAAAGGCAAAGCTTGAAGCACAGAAGGCGTTGCAGGAAGCTGAAAAGGCTCTTGCCGAAGCGAAGAAGGCTGAACGTGAAGCGATAATGGCTGAACAGAAGGCTCTTAAGGCAGAACGCCAGGCTAAGAAGGCTCAAAAGGCGGGCAAGAAAAAAGATGCAGCCAAGCCGAAAAAGGCGAGCAAGAAAAAGAAATAAGTGACCGTTTTGATTCCGGGCTAGTCCCGGAATTTTTTTGCAAAAAAAATGCCCGGCTCTGTAGAACCGGGTTTCTTTTTTATGCCAGACTCTGTCGGGCCTGAAAATTAGTCGTGAATCGAGTTCTTGAGGCTTTCGATGAGTCGTGCAAAGCTCGGATCGGTTTCCATTTCCTTCTTGATGCTCTTGATGGCGTGAACCACGGTGGAGTGGTCCTTGCCGCCGAAGCGCGAGCCGATGCTCTGCAGACTGATGGAGGAGCATTCGCGCATGAGGAACATGGCGACCTGGCGCGCCTTGGAGATTTCCTTGGTGCCGCGGCCCGGTTCGATGAGCTTGGTTTCGGGAACTTCGTAGTGCTGCGATACGGCATGGAGCACGGCGTCAAGGCTTACGCGGCGGCGGAGCGTCGGTGCAATTTCGGTGACGACCTTCTGTGCGATGTTCATGTCGATGTCGTGGCTCATGAGGCTCGACTGGAGCGTGAGCTTGATGATGGCGCTTTCGAGGCAACGCACGTTACTTGCAATGTTTTCTGCAAGGTAACGGATGACTTCGTCGCTGATTTCGAGGTGGCGTTCTTCGGCCTTCTTGTGGAGAATGGCTTCGCGGGTTTCCACGTCAGGTGGCTGGATATCCACCGTTAAGCCCCAGGAGAAGCGGCTCACGAGGCGGTCGGAGAGATTCTTCACTTCGGCGGCGGGTGCATCGGAGGTGAGCACGATTTGCTTACCTGCCTGATGGAGTGCGTTGAAGATCAAGAAAAATTCGTTTTGCGTTTCGTACTTGCCGGTCCAGTTCTGGATGTCGTCGATCAAGAGAATATCAACTTCGTTGCGGTAGAAGTCCGACATTTCGGTGATGCGTTTTTCTTGCAAGCACTTCATGTACTGCTGCGAGAAATCTTCGGACGTGAGGTAAATCACACGCTTGGTCGGATCTTCTTCGAGAATGTAGTTCCCGATGGACTGGAGCAAGTGCGTTTTCCCAAGGCCTGACGAACCGTAAATAAATAGCGGGTTGTACTGCGTTCCGTCTGGATTCCTTGCTACGGCGAGAGCGGCGTTGAATGCGAGCTGGGCCTTGTCGCCGGGCACAAAATTTTCAAAACGGAAACTGCCCGAAAGCGGAACGCTCGGCTTGATAAATTCGCGGAAAGAATTTTCCGAAGCGCTTGCTTGCGGCTGGTACACGTCTTGCGGCTGGAAGTCAAATTCTACCGGAGCTTCGTCGTGCGAAACATCTTTCCAGGCGAGGCGGATGAGATCCTTGTAAGCGGCATAGACTTTGACATCAAGTCCGGGAGGCACAGCGATGACGGCGTGTCCTGGAGTCTGGCTTACGAGCTTGGTCTGTGCAAAATATGTCTTGAATACCGTATCCGACAGCATTCCATGGAGGTAGTTCAAGCATCTTTCCCATTCAACCTGCATTATTCAATCCTCATCCGATTAGATTTATCATCTATCAACAACTAGGCGTAATAATTTAGCTAATTCTACGGAATGTTGATAGATTGGTTCTGAAATAAACCTAAAATATTTCTTACTTGAATGTAAATGGAAATTTACACATTCGTTTAGGCCTATACGACCGTGCACATGGCCATAAAAATTCGCAAAATTTCTATTTTTTGCTACGATGGAATTGAATACACTTGTGGATTATTGTTTTTGGACCCCCGTTCTTCTTTGGGTTGGGCTCCATTTTTGGTTTAGGAATGTCTCGTATGTCGTTTTTATGAAAGAAAAATTGAATCGGGGCGAAAAGTGGGCTTACGTTTATCATGGTTATGTTAAACACCCGGGGCGGGTGAGCTTTTTGCGTTTTTGCGACGTGATTTTTACGCTCGTGGTTTCGGCGGCGACGGCGGTGATGGTGGTGTGGTCCCTGCAAAAGTTTGGGCTAGGGGAGTACGCTTATTTTGGATTTTTGTCGGCGCTCCTTTGCTTTGTGCTTGCTTACTTGATGAAACGCAGGACGGAATTTAAGCTAACGGATCTGTTCCAGTCGGCTTTTTACTTGGAATACCGTTGGGTGAATTATGAAATCCAGCGCAAGGGAATCACGATGTCGGAGGAAAATGTGAGAGACCGCGCGGGGTTGAGTTTTGCGCACAAGCTTCGCAATGCCGAAAATCATCGTGTCTTTTGGAGGTATGTCAAGGCGATGGCAAAATCCAAGAAAGTTCCCCCGGAAATGTTTGAGGTTTATTAGTTGGCAGAACTTACAGCTTAGAACTTAGTAGGTAAACAGGAATGTTTTAAGTGGTTAGTATGCAGTGGTTAGTAAACAGGAATGTAAAAAGAACATTTTAATTGCAATCCTAACCACTAACCACCAACCACTAATCACTAGAAAGAGCAAGTATGATTGATAAATTGGATTCTTTAGATGTGGGCGAGAAGGTGCTCGAAGGCAAGGCGGCGTGGAAGTATGCCGAGGATATCTTGCAGCTTGTTTCGCGTACGTTTGCTTTGAATATTCAGGTGTTGCGAGGCAAGTTGCACCGCAGTATTTTGCTTGCGTACCTTTACCTGCGCATTGCGGATACGGTCGAAGATGATCCGGACATGAAGGCTAGTGAAAAAGAAGTCGTCTTGGGGCTTTTTGCCGATATCTTCAGAACTCCGGAATTGAAAGACAACGCAGTGGCGGCTTTCGAAAACGCGTTGCCTGAAAGCTGGCGCAAGTCGGAACACCCTTACATGAACTTGTGCCTCCATTCGCATGTGGTGGTGCCTTTACTTCGGGAACTGCCCGAAATGTACGCGGCTCCGGTCCGTGCGGTGACTGTCGAGATGTGCGGTGGCATGGCAAAGTTTGCCCTACGGCAAGAGGCGGCTTTAAGTGCAGGCTGGTTTACGCTTGAAAAAGTGTCTGACCTGGACGAGTACTGCTACTATGTGGCGGGAATTGTCGGAAAACTGTTGACCAATCTTTTTGCGGCTGACACATGCTTTATTAGCGATGCTCGCAAGGCTGAAATGCAGAAGTTTGACGTGAGCTTTGGACTTGCGCTGCAGGTGACGAATATCGTGAAGGATTGTGTCGAAGATTCGGGGCGCCGCGTTTGCTTTATTCCCGAAGAAATTTGCCGCCGTCATGGGTTCGAACATTCAAGCGACTTGTTCAAGGATGGTGTGGATTCTCAAAAATGCGGGGCCGTACTTTCGGAACTTGTCGAGAAGGCCTGGCGCCACTTGGACGATGCAATTGCGTACACGAAGCTTATCCCGAACATCAAGATGCGCACAAGGTTATTCTGCCTGTGGCCGCTCTTTATGGCTGCTGAAAACTTGCACTTGATTGGAAACGGCGTGTCGGTGTTCACTTCGGAAAAGAAGGTGAAGATTACGCGCGATACCGTGAAGCGGATTGTGAAGGAAACGTCGATGCACTTCTATTCGGACAAGTGGATCGACAAAGCGTATGGAAAATTAAGAATGAAAAATTAAGATTGAATGGATCCTATCGTTGTACTCCAAAGCGTTTTTAAAAAGGAATTTTATGCAAGATAATATGAAGTTTTATAACAAGTGGCCATTCCATGTGGCGGTGATTATTTTTAGCATTGTTTCGGACCAGTTGACCAAGCTGTGGGCGGTTTCGCGTTTTACCGACGAAGCAGGGAACTTTACGTACGAAAAGGTTCCTGTCATTGGTGAACTTGTGCGTTTCCAACTTGTGTACAACAAGGGTGCTGCGTTTAGTAGCCGTCCGCAAGACTTGTTGCCTTTCTTGCCGCCATGGCTGTTCTTTTTATTGATTTCGATTGTCGCTGCTGTGGCGTTGATTTGGTTTTATAAGTCGATTGACAAGCGCGATTACTTGAGCCGTTTAGGCGTCATCATGATTCTAGGCGGCGCTGTCGGAAACTTCATTGATCGCATGCGCATGCAGCAGGTGGTGGATTTTATCGACTGCGATTTCCCTGACTTTATCATGACTCGTTTCCCGACGTTCAACGTGGCGGACTCGTTCGTGACCGTTGGCGTTGCGCTCGTGATTTTATCTCCTGTATTTTTACGTAAGTTGCACAAGCAAATGAAGGAAGAGAAAGAAGCGGAGAAGAAAAACGAAGAAATTAAGAACGAAGGATGAAAACGTCATGTTGAGCGAAGCGAAACATCCAGGCTAAAACATAACTGGATCCTTCTTGCTTCGCAATCAGGATGACGTCCTTGCAAATCATTAACCATTTCACACCTCACTCCTCAAAGCGGCGAAGCCGTCCTAACCACTAACCACCAACCACTGATTCATGAATTACATCGTAGAAGAACAACATAATGGTGAACGTCTCGACAAGTTCCTTGCGGGCGTTATGGAAAATGTTTCGCGCACGGATGTGCAAAAGCTGATTGATGCGGGCGAAGTCAAGGTGGGTGCAAGCAAGGTATCCAAGAACTTCCGTGTTGAAACGGGCATGACGGTTGTCGTCGAGAAGATGATTGAAAAGGAATCCTCGACGCTTGAACCCGAAGATATCCCGCTGGATATCGTTTACGAAGATGAGGATATCGTGGTCATCAACAAGCCGCGCAACTTGGTGGTTCATCCGGGAAGTGGCGTGAGCAAGGGAACGCTGGCGGCGGCTCTGTTGCATCACTTTAAGGAAAATCTTTCGACAGTGAATGGACCGCTTCGTCCGGGTATTGTCCACCGCTTGGACAAGGATACGCCGGGGCTCATGGTGGTTGCGAAAAACGATGCCGCTCACAGGCATTTGGCGCACCAGCTTGAAACTCGCACGCTCCATCGCACTTACAACGCGCTTGTGTGGGGTTGCCCGCGTGACCTCGAAGGAACGATTGACGCTCCGATAGGCCGTAACCCGAAGAACCGCCTCAAGATGGCAGTGGTGAAGGGCGGCAAGGAAAGCCGTACGCATTACACCGCAAAACAGTTCTTTGCGATTGCAACGCTTTTGGAATTGCAGTTGGAATCGGGACGCACGCACCAGATTCGCGTTCATACTCGCTATACGGGCCATCCGGTCGTGGGCGATCCGCTTTACGATGGCCGTGAAGAAAGTTTGAACCGTGTACCGCCTCTGATGAAACCGGTGGCTGAGAACGTTCTTGAAATTGCTCCGGCGCAGCTTTTGCAGGCCGTGAAAATTGAACTCATCCATCCACGCACGAATAAAAAGCTGACGTTCAAGGTGCCGATGGAAGAGCCGTTTGCAAAGGTGCTCAAGCTCTTGAAGAAGGAATGCCCGGCAAGTGCGCCTGTGTATGACGAAGATATGGGCTTCCGCGATTTCGATGCGCAGATCCGCTTTGAAGAAGATGATGACGAATTTGATGGCTATGACGAACCGCTCGCCATTTCTCCCGATGAAGCGGCGCCTGTGAAGGTGCGCAAGACGCGTGCCGAACGCCTTGCCGAGAAGGCTCAGACCGCTGCAAAGCGCCGTGCCGTTGCCGCCGAACGCAAACTCATCAAGCAGATGAAGGCCGCTCGCCGCAAGGGAATCGCACCCGAAGACTTCGTGGAACCAGGATACGAACCCACAATCGACCCGGAACTGCTTGGTTAGACGAAAGAACGGCTCTTCGAGCCTATAGACGAAAGACGAGAGGTCTTAGGTGACAGGTTTCAGGTTACAGGTCTTAGGAAAAGTATCACGAGCTTTGCTCGTCTTTAAAAGGCGGCGAAGCCGCGATTATTCCTCTTTCGTCTCTCGTCTATCAGCGTAGCGGTCTTTCGTCATCCTAACCACCAACCACTAATCACTAACCACTAATGACTATTGACCAATAACTAATAACTAATAACCAATGACTAATTCTTACTTCTTTATCGGTGTTGCTGGCGTGGGCATGAGTGCCATCGCGCAGTATTTGGTAGGCAAGGGCGTTGCCGTGAGCGGTAGCGACCGTCAGTTCGGCGAGTTCCTGAACGGAAATGCCGAGAAGCCGCTTGTCATGAGCCAACTGGAAGATTGCGGAATCCAGTGCTTTGCGCAGGACGGTTCCGGCGTTGTCGAAGGCTTGACTGCAGTTGTAGTGAGCACCGCTATCGAAGAAACGAATCCTGATTTGAAACGAGCAAAGGAACTTGGCGTTCCTGTGATGCACCGCAGCGAAATGCTCGCGAAGATTTCGAAGGAAGCGCGCACGATTGCGATTAGCGGTACGAGCGGAAAGTCAACGGTGACCGCGATGGTTTATCACATCCTTGAATACGCGGGACTCCAGCCATCCGTGATGACGGGGGCTGGCCTCGTGAACTTGCAGGCTCAGGGCAAGATTGGAAATGCTGTGAGTGGCAAGGGGGAATGGCTTGTTGCCGAAGTGGACGAAAGCGATGGAACGCTTGTCCGCTATGAACCGGAAATCGGCGTCATTTTGAACATCGACAAAGACCACAAGGAAATCTCCGAGCTCGAACAAATTTTCTTGAAGTTCAGCCAGAACGTCTTGAGTGCAGGTCACATTCTGATTGTGAACGATGCGCACCCGCTGGCAAAGAAGTTCAGCGCAGGCCGTGAATTTGACTTTGGCTATGAAAGTTACGTGAGCGTTCAGGGAATCGACTTCAGGGCGGTCGGGACGCACATCCAGTTCCGCGTGCGTCATGAAAATGAACTTGTGAAGTTCGAAATCCCGCTGCCTGGCAAGCACAATATGGAAAATGCTTTGGCGGCGACAGCCGCCGCGCTCCGCGCTGGCGTTTCGCTCCATACTTGTGCCGATGCGCTTTCGACATTTCCGGGCGTTTTCCGTCGCCACCAGATTCTCGGAACGTTTAACGGCGTGACGCTTGTAGATGACTTTGCCCACAATCCGGCAAAAATTGCCGCTAGCATCAAGAGCGCCCAGGACTTTACCGAAGGCCGCGTCATTGCTTGGTTCCAGCCCCATGGCTTTGGTCCGACGCGTTTTTTGCGCAAGGACCTTGTAGATTTTATCGCCAAGACGCTTCGCCCGATGGATATGGATTTTGACCGCAAGAACGATGTGATGTTCTTCAGTGAAATCTATTATGCTGGTGGAACGGTCACGCGTGACATTAGCGCAGGCGACCTCGCGGATGACTTGATTCTCAAGGGTTGCGAAGCCATTTACATTGCCGACCGCAACGAGTGCGCGAAGAAAATGCTTGAGTACGCGGAACCCGGAGACACGATTTTGCTGATGGGCGCTAGAGACCCTAGCTTGCAGGAGTTCGCGTATTCTGTGAAAAAACTGCTAGAGGAACGTTAACTAGATTGTCGTTCCGGTTATTGTGTCGGATATTCGCTATGCAAAAAAAGACTATTCTAAAATCCGTTTTCTTCGATGGCGCGAAGCGCGATATCTTGATTGTCGGTAATCTTTTTGAAAAGGTTACGCGTCCGCTGGAACCCGCCGATTACGAGGGCGCCGAGATCGTCGATTGCTCGCACTTTGCGATTATGCCCGCGTTCTATAACGGCCATACGCATGCGGCAATGTCGCTTTTGCGCGGTTTTGCAGACGACATGGAACTTGGCAAATGGCTCAACGAATATATTTGGCCGACTGAAGCGAAACTCACTCCAGAGGATATCGCTGTCGGCAGCCGCTTGGCGATTCTCGAAATGATCAAGTCGGGAACGGTTTTCTTTGCAGACATGTATTGGCATCGCGAAGAAACGATGCGCGTTGTCGAAGAAATGGGAATCCGTGCGGCGATTGGCGTCACGTTCGCGGAACCGTTGATGTCTAAGGATGCTTGGGCGAAGAACGTTGAATTCTTGAAAAATCACACGGGTGAATCGGAACGTGTGCAGCTCGTGGTGATGCCGCATGCGATATACACAGTGGGCGAGGAGAAAACCGCAGAACTCATTGAACTTGCTCATGCCGAAAATTACAAGATTCATACTCATTTGTCCGAAACGACAACTGAAATCAAGAATTGCGAAGAACAGTTCAAATGTACGCCGGTGGAATTCTGGAAGCGCTTGGGCGGCTTGAATTCGAATTTCTCGGCGGCGCACTGCACGCATTTCACGGCGTCTGACCGCAAGATTTTTGCAGAATCGGGAGCGACCGCAATTCTGAACCCGTGTTCCAACATGAAGCTGAATAGCGGTATTCCGCAGGTTGCCGAAATGCTCAAGGATGGCTTGAAGCTTGGTCTTGGCACGGATGGCGATTCTTCGAACAACAATCTCGACATGCAAGAAGAAATGAAAACCATTGCGCTTTTGGCGAAGTATCTCGGAACTGCAGAAACGCTCCCTGCCGAAGAGGCTCTCAAGATGGCTACATGCAATGTTGCACAGTTCTTTGGAATTAACGCAGGCCGCATTGCAGAAGGCTATCTCGCGGATTGCTTGCTGATTGACCTCAACAACGAACGCATGGTGCCGTGCTACAACATCTATAGCAACTGGGTCTATTCCGCAAATTCAAGCGCTATCGATTCTGTGATGTGCAACGGCAAGTTCGTGATGCGTGGCCGCCACGTCGATGGGGAAGAAAACATTCTCCATGATGCTCGCGAATGCGCGAAACGGCTCGCAAAAGCGTAATTACCACCAAAGCTTGAGTCGCAGGTAGTCGATGGCTTGGTGCGATAGAATCCACCAAAGCGTTTTTTTGCCGGCATAAATTTTTGAAATACCAGTCATACCTGGGCGAAACCAGTTCGGAACTTTGTTTACAAATTCTCCGCGCACGGGGAAGGTGTTTTCTTGGTCCTTGACTGTTGCGGTCGGGCTGATTCGTTCTGTCTTAAAGCGGTAAACGAAATCAGGACGGCTCTTGATGGCGAGTAAACCTTCGCCATCGCTTGGAATATTGCCGATTTCAAGTTCGCTGACGTCCGATTCTACGTAGATGTTTTCGATGGATGCCATCTGAAAAAGCTCTGCGCCTTGATTCACTGGAGCCCCGATTTTCTTTTGCAGGTCGCCCTCGACAATGATTGCGCTATCGGCAGTAGCGCGGACAACGGCTTTGGAAAGTTTGTAGCGGACTGTTTTTAGCTTGGCGAGTGTCTGAGCGAGTTTTGCCTGCTGGATTCGCATCTCGGCGAGCTCTCGGCCTGCTTGGGCCTTTTGGATTTCGCGACGGTTGTCTTGCTCTTGAGCGAGTAAGTCTGCTTCTTCAAGCTTGAGTTCTTCTTGGTCAAGGCGCAGAATTTCTTGGCCTTTGTACACGACATCACCGGGCTTGACATACACGCTGTCGATGTATCCGTCAAAGGGCGCGGTTAGGTAAATGATTTTATCTGTTTTTAAAATGGCGGGGGAGCTGACTTTGTATTCTAGCGGGTACAAAGTTGCAAAAAGCACAAAGGCAATCCCGATAATCGAAAAGAATTTCGCCCAAGTGTGTTCGTACCCTAAAAGTTTGCCAAGCCCCTTTCGCATGCTGCGGGCCATTCTTGCTCCAAACCAGCTGCTTTTGCTATAAAGCTCCATAAGTCTAGCGCTACAAAGGCTTGCTGCTAAATGGATCTGTGTTGCATTATCGTCGGTAAATGGGGCGCCTTTTCGTTCGCAAGTGATAATCCCGATGATGTCATCGCCGTGACGAACCGGTACAGAAAGCATATAGCGGGCGTTGTATGTTTGACTATATGCTTCATGCATGCGCGTTGCAAGCAGGTTGTTCTCGGGCGGCGGGTAGAGTATCGAGGCGTCTTGTTCATAGGCTTCTTCCATGGCGCCTTCGAGGTCGCGCACAATTTGCATTTTCTTTTCGAAATGGTCTGTATGGCTTATTGCCTTGAGGACTATGTAATCGTGCTTGAGCCAACCGATGCTTACTCGTTCAGCTCTATTGCGGTCGGCAATTTCACTGACTAGGGTGAGCGCTGCTTGCTTGAATTTTTCTTTTTCTAAAACTTTTTGGACAATGTTGAATACTGCCGTCAGTTGGTCAATTTTTGTATTGGTTGAATTTAGCGCGTGTTGCAGAGCGTTAACGATTTCGCTCGGATCCATTTTAAATTTAGCGTTAGTCATGGAGCAATTCCTTGCGAAGAGTAATTTTTCCGTCTTTCCAAGATTCAAAACCGTTTTGCATCAATAGTTTGCCTGTAGCGCGGATAAGACGGATGTCTATGACTCGTAAAAGCTTCATGCATTCAAGGTGGCGCTGTTGCGCTTGACGCAAATCGTCTTCCATGTCGAAGATTAGGTGATAGTTACTCTTACCGAGTTCCATTTTTTTGAACTCTTCTTTGAGTTCTTTTTCGTGGTAGGCGACTGCCGTTTGGCTGAGGTGCCATTGGTTGCGAAGTTCGGTTGCTCTTTGCTGTAAAATGCGGTATTCTTCGTAAAGTTGGTTCTGTATGAGGGCGAGCCTAGAACGTGCTGCACGAACGCTAGCCTTGCTTGCTGCGATTTGGTGGCGTTCTTCGAGATTTGCAAACAAAGGTACGTCAATTTCGATGCCGTATGCAAAAACGCTTTGTCTGCTGTTCTTCTTCTTGAACTTGTTGAGGGCGATTTCAGCATCTTTGTCGCGGCTGCGGATGCCATAGTTTCCGATGAGGTCTACAGAGGGCAAAAAGCTGTTCTTGCTTTTGTCCAACGCTGTGGTGCGTAAATCGACTTCGGCATGTTGCGCAAGGTAAGAGGGGTGCAAAATGCTGATGGAATCGATAAACGTCAATGAATCGAGAATGGCTGCGGAATCCAGTTCTAGATTTGGCGTAATGGCGATGGGGCGCGGGTCCCTGACCAATTCTTGCGAAGAAAGAATCAATAGCAATGCGAGTCGTGCATTGCGCAATTTATCCAAAGCGTCGAGTCGAGCGCTTTCGCGGTCGGAATATTCTGCAACCGCTTTTTGGTAATCGAGCATCGAGAGCATTCCCAATTCAAAGCGCTTGCGTGCGTCTTCTACAATTTCTTTTGCGACTGCTGAGGATTTTTCTGCAAAGAGCAATGTCTGTTGCGAAAAATAAAATTCCCAGTACGTTTCGCAGAACTTTTCCAAAATTTCGCTTAATGTTTCGCGGTACTTTTGGAGTGCCAATTCTTTTTGAAATTTTGCAGCACGCTGGTTGTTGAACGAAGCGTAAAATAACGGCCCGCCCTTGAGTACATGTTGCCTAAGTTCTCCGCCAAAATAAAGTTCCGAAGTGTATTCGCTGTGCGTGTAACTTGTCTGGTTGAAACCGATGTTGTATTCGGTTCCGGTTGGGGCTTTGCCTTGAACGCCAATCTTGTATTCGTTGCGGGTCTCAGTGAATAGCGTATTGGGGGCGTCGCCTTTTTCGCTGAAGGCACGTGCAGTCAAGTGAGGCTCAAATTCGCCGTAGCTTCCTGAGGCTGCTTCGCTTTGTGCTATCCAATTGTATTTTGCTTCTTGAATGTCAATGTTATTCGCGATGATGATATCGATGGCTTCGCTAAAGTCGATAAAGAGTGAATCGTTCGACAACAATGCCGCATTTTCTTGTTGCAAAGATTCTTGAATTTGTGCCGAATCCTGTGCAATTACAGAATCTTGAGACTGTGCGATTGTATCCTGCGCTTGCACTGTTGAATCCGAAACCGGCTGCTTTTCCAACGTTTGCGGCACTTGCGTTTGCGTTGTATCCGTCTCTTGCGCAATTGAATCTGCGATTTGCGGCTCCGACGGCGTTTCCAAAATCTCTTCAGCTTGTGCAAAAACGACAAAAAACAGTATAGCCGACAATTGCCTTACTGCTTGTGAAAAAAATGTGGAGCGAGCCTTTATCATTTAACAAAAATCTTTCCGGTCACGCCCGGCTCGACAGATTTGTCGGAGTTCTCGAAAACGACTTTTACGGTGCGCAAAAGGCTTGCTTTATCTACAACAGGGGAGATAAATTCAATTTTTCCCTTTTTGTTGCGTATTTTGCCGCTATTGAGTTGCATGCTCACTTCTTGCCCTACTTTTAGCGAACTGGCCTTGCTTACGATGATGTAGGCTGTCATGCGGCAGGTGCGTACATCGGCTATTTCGATGATTGGCTCCAGCGCCTCGACACTTTCGCTTGGATTCTTTGAAATGGCAACAATTTCGCCATCAAAAGGCGCGATAAGGTATTGTTTTTCCAATTGCGCGCGCGCCATGCTGTATTCGAGAGAATCTTTTGCCTTGGCGATTCGTGCGGCTTCCCATTCGGCTTTTGTGACTTTGTAGTTCATCTCTTTTTCCCAGACCTGTTCGGCGCTGATAGAAGTAGATGTCTCAAAAAGCTTTTTGGTGACCTGCATGTCCTTTTCGTAGGTGTCCATCTTTGCTTTGGCGGACGCTACGTTGGAATTGTCTTCTGCCGCGATTTTCGTGATGCTGACGCGCAATTCCTCTTCGGTTTTTACGAGGTTCATCAACGTGTCGCCCTTGTGGACGATTGCGCCTTCTTTTACCCAAATGCTATCGACTTTACCAGATACAGTGAATCCGATTTTAGCTTGGGCGATTGGTTCCGTGACGCCATCGTAACTTGCGGCGCTAGCCAAAACAGCAAACGAAATGATTGTAAAAAGTATGCGTATCATTATTTAGTGCTTGCTGCAGAAGAGCTTGAAATGGCAGTGCTTGAAGAAGAAGCTGCGTTAGAAGAGCTTGAAACTGCTGAACTAGATGATGCTGCGCTGGACGAAGAACTTGAAACAGCTGCTTTTGCGCTAGAAGATGAACTGGGCGGAACCTTGAGTTCGGTGCGGAGCGTAAAGCCTTTAAGGTACATTTCGTTCTTGGCATAGACTGTCACATTCATGCCGACTGAATCGCCCTGTGCACGTGAATCGAGAATCTTATCCATCATCTGGACGAACAACGTATCTTGCTTAATCCAAGATTTTGCGTTGGCATAGTAGCCGTTTGCGTAAATAGAGCGTGCCATGCCGTTGACGAAGCTCCACTGGATACGTTCGGTGTTTTCGTCGAGCTTTTCGCTGAATTTGACCCAAATTGTGTCTTTTGTTCCGAACGTAGACTTGAATTTTTTGTTGCTCGGCCAGGCGTTGCTTGTAACCGCGTACAATCCGCGATCCGTCGTGAATGCGGAATCGCCTTGCAATTCAAGCGCGATGCGGTTGCCGGACTTTTTCTTGTATGCCGTAATGTTGACTGCAATTTTTGTTTCGGCAGGGAAGGCTAGGTCGTGTTTTAAAAACAGCGTGTCGCCCGAAATTGTGGGTGTAACGTAAAATGTTGCCGTGTCAGCCTTTACGGATACTGACAAATTCTTGTCGGTGATGCTTTCGCTGAAAACGTAGTAAGGCGTTACAAGCGTGGAAACGCCTTTAAAACCGTTCATGTTCACGTCAATAACGTTTGATGCCTTGATGATGCCTTTTTGCTCGATGGTCGTGTCGCGTTCGAGAACGTTGCGGCCCAGGTCAATTTCGGAGTTTGCCTTGAGTTTGGGGAGAACGATATCGCTCGCGGTGTAGCGCAAATTATTATAGGTATAAGGGCTTACCTGCAAAATGAATCCCGTATCTGCCGGGAGCTTTTTAAATGTGAATTTTCCGGTAGAATCGGTCTTTGACGAAAAAGTTTCGGGGAAAATATTGATAAAATCAGCATTCTGGTGAATGATGTTCAGCTTGGCGCCAGAAACCGGAATTTTTTTGTCTGCATCTTCGTCGTAGATGTACAATTCGCCCTTGAACGAGGCATTTATCGGCGATAGGCGCACGATAGACGAATTGCCGGCGACAACCCCTTCCATGTGCGAAGATTCGCTTGTAGAGGTGATGCTTACGGTTTTGGGAGAATAGTAAAGCGTGTCTTTGTCTTTTGCGGAAATTTTTTTGTAGCTGAACGTGAATGAACGCGTACCGTAGGGGAGCTCTTCAATATAAAAATAACCGTTCTTATCGGTCTCCGTTTCGGTGATATTGCCGGATGCATCTTGGTATGTTATTATAGCCTTGTTTAAACCCTTATTGTCTGTAGCATCGACCACAGAACCTGAAAAGTCCCATCTAGAGTAATCGCTGCTTGTGGAATCTGATGTTGAACAACCGGCAATAACACAGGCCGAAAGCGTTAAGAATAAATGGTTGTTGATGAATGAACGAGATATGCTCATCATGGACCTCCACGGCTATTTTATCCCAAAACGGAGCCAAAATAGAATTGGATTAATCTCTTGTCAAGGATATTTTATTCTGTAAGAAAAAAGTAAAGTGGGTGAAAAATATTTTACATAAAAGTTTCCGGACAAACAGTCCGCCAAAAGCGTGTTAATATAATGGAGGGCGAACTCAACAAACTTGCCTTCTTGGAATTAACCGCCGTATGGCAAGGATAATCATGTCTGAAAATAAAAACGCTATCGAATTTACCATTACCACTTCTCGTGATCAGCTGGTTAATTGAATCGGTAGTCATCAAAAATTCAGAAATCAATGTCATTTTCCCGGCAGTCAAGTCGTTCAGGCTCGATATCCGAGCGACAACCTCGAATGGCATACACATTAATGTAGAGATGCAAAAGGCTAAGCCCGACTTTTTCGTCGATCGAGTACTTCTACAGCATAGCGCCTTCATGCTTCAAAGTAAATACGAATGGGACCGGTTGAACTTTGGAAATTTCCCTCCCGACTTGACGAAAGAACAACGCGCCACACGCGAAATCCACCGTTATGAAGTACCTCCGACCTACGCCATCTGGATTTGCGACTTTCCCATAAGCGAACAGACGCTTTTCCGAGGCGATTGGGCTGTCCGCAACAAGGACGGCTTGACGCTGAGCGACAAGATGATGTATATTCTATATGACCTGACGAAGTTCAACAAAACCTTCGAAGAAATCATGACCGCAGAAGAACGCTGGCTT
>CACYRP010000060.1 GCA_902776765.1 Fibrobacter succinogenes | reverse complement strand
TAAATTTTAGCTCTCAACAATTACTTCACAGGAAGTTTTATAATGAAAGAAGGTATCCACCCTAATTATCAACCGGTCGTGTTCGTCGATGCGAATACGGGTAAAGAATACATCACCCGCTCCACGAAGTCTTCCGCCGAAAAGAAGACTATCGATGGTGTTGAATATAGCGTAATTTCTTTGGAAATTACGGCTGATACCCATCCGTTCTGGACGGGCAAGCAGCATCGCGTGGATACGGCTGGCCGTATCGACAGCTTCAACAAGCGCTATGGCGGCGGTGCTAACATCACCTCTGCAAAGCGTAAGACTCGCAAGGCTGCACCGATCAAGACTGAAGAAGAAGCTTAATCTTCTTAAAGTTTGGGGCCTCCCTTGTTAGGGAGGCTTTTCTCTTTTTAACCCTAGAGGACGCAAAATGAAAAAGAAACTTAGCATTTGTGCCGCTGCCATCATCGCTCTTGCTATGACGGCTTGCGATCACGGTAAGACAGGTACCATCGAAGGTGAAGTTCGTGATGCTTTCACCAATAAGCCGTTGGAAATGCCGACTGTCGGTATGGACTCCACGATTTATACCACTCTTTCCAAAAAGTACGAATTCAACCAGGAACTCCGCAAGGGTAAGTTCAAGTTCGTCAAGGTTCCGGTTGGCGCCTATAGAGTTTATGCAGGCCGTTCTAAGTATGTGAAGACCCGTATGAAGATTGAAACGACGGAACAGAATCCGAACGCTTCTCTCATCCTTTACATCTACAGCGCCCAGGTTGATCCGGGTCTGTACCAGGGTACTCCGGAAGGCCCGCTCAAGATCGATAACAAGTGGGTTGTCTATTCCACGAACTGCAACGAATCCATCGCCGGTTACCGTTTGACGATGCCGCAGCAGCAGGCTGGTGATGCAAAAGCAAGCCTTGCTGAAAAGATTGGCGTGAAGAAGAAGGGTAAGGGCAAGAAGGCTAAGAAGGCTGTTTCTGCCGCTGTTGCTTCTGCTGTAACGAACCTTCCGGATCCGCGTGTCATCGAAGGCAAGCTCGAAGTGTTCTACCACAACTCTTCTTCGGTGTCTACGGCAATCACGGCTAAGACCTATCCGGCTGTTGTCGCTCCGATCGCATCCCACAAGGACTGCAAGGGCTTTGGCGAAGGCGAAACGAAGGGCGTGTTCCCGGTTAAGGACAAGGGCACCGATCTCAAGGTCGAATACGTTGCTGAAAACCTCTACAAGATTAGTGGCAATCTCCCGAAGGGCAAGCAGATCATTCAGCTCTCTCAGGATGGTAAGACTCTCCAGACTTACTACTTCGAAGCCAAGTAATTCTTGAAAATCGATTGAAATTGAAAACGCATGGTCGATGGACCATGCGTTTGTTGTATGAGATGAAAACAAAGGTTGAAAAGCTTATTCAGCTTTTTTCGCTTGGGATATTATAAGCAGGTCGTAGATGGCTCTGAATTCAGATTCGGTGTACAAGTGACCGTCATCGCATTTGTACTTCTTTTTCTTGGAGCTTATGGTTCCGTATTTTGCGACCGGGAGTAAGTCTGTATCGATGCAAGTGACTCCGTCACGGCATTTTACAAGATAATTCCCTTCTTTCTGTACGCACATAACCTTGGACGGAACACCGTACAAAGCGATGGCGTTGCCGATATCGGACGTGTCGTGGACTACAGGATTTGGAGATTCCTTTGCTAAAGCAGAAGACACTTCTGCTGCGCTTTTCGCGTCCATAGAGAGGTCGCTCGAAGATGGTGACGTTACGTCTGGAGAAGAATTACAGCTGTTCCAGAACAAACTGGACAAGGCTAGCAATAGTTTTTGCCAGTGTTTATATTTCATTTTTATAACTCCTTGAAAAAAATTGTATATAAAGTATATTTAAATACTGGCAAATTTTCAATATGTTTGTCGTAATTTTTTTTATAACGTATATTTTTGGAATTGCTTTTTACAAAAAAGACTCGGATGGGACCATCCAAGCCTTAAAATTGCGCTTTTACGTTTCGCCTTACGGGGAATCGCCTTTACGCCCCGGCAGCCTCCAAACGTTTGACGTGACAATACGCAAGTTCCTTAGTCTTCTGTACTTTCGCTTTGCGAAAGTACCAAATGCTAGGCTCGGTCATATCCATGCAAGCATGGCTGCGACTCTCGCCTTACGCATTTGTCATCACGCTCCCGCGGCCTCTAGTCTCGCTACATGGCAGTATGCAAGTTCTTTTGTCTTCTCATCACGTAAATGAAGGCTGGAACCTTCGCAGTAGCGCCAGTATTTGCATGTTTTGCATTCACCAGTTTTAGCCCAGTTGCGGTCACGCATGACTTGGTAGCGGTTCTGCCAAACGTCCCAGATATCATCCTTGTAGATGTTCCCTTGGATGTAGTCGCCGCGCAAGCTCGGGCATGCCGAGATGCTTCCATCGCAAAGAACCGATGAAATATTCACGCCAGCCCAGCAGAAAAACGGGCTATTGCGCACAACCTTCTCGTAATCTCCAAGGAAGCCTTCGCAGTCGTAGTTCACGTTGATGACTTTTAATTCTTTTGCTTGACGAATAAATTCGAAAACTTGTCGGAATTCTTCGTTTGAAAGCTGGAATAGCGGGTTGTCCTTAGCACGGCCCTTCGGGAATACGTTTGAAACACGCCAGCGCTTGACACCGAGATTCACGAGCAAATCCAGAATGCGGGGGAGTTCGCTCAAGTTTTTGCGGTTTACGCACGTCATCACGTCGAACGTAAGATCTTCGGTGTGGGCGGCCATGTTGATGGCGCGGATGGCGCGATCAAAACTATGCGGGTTCCCACGGAAATGGTTATGATTTTCTTCAAGTCCATCAAGGCTTATGGTCAATGTCTTGAGGCCTGCATTCAAAAGCTTGGTGTAGCGTTCGGGAGTCATAGCAAGCCCGTTTGTGACCATGCCCCAGGCGTATCCGCGTTTTTTGATTTCTTGTCCGCATTCTTCGAGGTCCGCTCGCATCAACGGTTCGCCACCGGTAATAACGACGGTGAAGTTGTTGGGATCGATATGGGGGGCAAGCTTGTCGAGTACTGCCATGAAGTCTTCACGGGGCATATCGGGGATGGCATCCTTGACGCAGTCGCTACCGCAATGCAGGCAGTGTAAGTTACAGCGCAGCGTACATTCCCAAAAGAAATATGTCAGCGGATGCGATTTGACTTCGTTGTGACGGTAAAGACGGAATGCTTCGAGTGCAAGTTTTTTCTTAAGACCGAGTTTCATAATAATAGAGGTTTAAAATAAAAAAGTATAGGCTGCTACATTTGTTTATGTCGCAGTCTATAATTTGACACAAATGATTATAAAAGAAATTTTTCTTTTATTGCTTTGGAGGCAACTCTACAACCGTGAATAACCTTGTGAATTCGGCTTCGGTGTAGGTTTTCCCGTTATCGCAAGTATATCTTTTGGGGGCTGTTGCGATTGTTCCGTATTTTGCAACGACTGTAGGCTTTTTGCTTGTGCAACCTGGATATACCTTGTCGTCAACGCAAATGACATCGTTAAGACATTTTACGATAAAGTTGCCGGATTGCTGTGCGCATGGAACTTTAGTAATTGGCGGAGGATTGATGCCATATATGGGAACTGGTCGTGCAAGATTCGTTGAATCTTTTATGATGCTCAAGGTATCTTTTGTAACGGGCTTTAGTTTGCTTGCTTCGAGTTTTGACACCTCTTTGGATACAATTTTTTTTGTAGCTGTTGTGTTGTCCGAAGCGGCGTTGCAAGCTCCCCAGAAGAAACTAGTCATGGCCAGTAAGATTTTTTCCCAGTGTTTATACATCATTATGTATTTCTCCCTAATATGTTACATAAAATATATTTAATCACAAGCGAATTTGCAATTCCTTTAGATGTAATAAATTTTGTGTAAAAATTTATTGATATTTGCACTGGGGTATTTTACGGTACATCCGGTTTCTTGGATGAATTTTATCATAAATCCATCTTTTTCTGGGGTAAGAATCTCCTTAAGCTCCTGCGGCTTCTAGGCGTTGAACATGGCAGTAAGCTAGTTCTTTTGTTTTCTCGTCGCGTAAGTGCAGGCTGGAGCCTTCGCAGTAGCGCCAGTATTTACAGGTCTTGCAGTCGCCAATCTTAGCCCAACTGCGGTCGCGCATCACTTGGTAGCGGTTTTGCCACACGTCCCACAGGTCGTCTTTATAGATATTGCCTTGGATGTAGTCGCCGCGTAAGCTCGGGCATGCTGAGATGCTTCCATCGCAAAGCACGGAAGAGACGTTTACGCCGGCGCGGCAGAAGAACGGGTAGTTGCGTGCGTCCTTCTCGTAACTGCCGAGGAAGCCTTCGCAGCCGTAGTTCACGCTGATGACATTCAGCTTTTTCACTTCTCGGATGAAGTCGAACACCTGGCGGAATTCCTGGTTCGTGAGCTGGAACAGCGGATTGTCTTTGGCACGGCCCTTTGGGAACACCGTTGCAACGCGCCAGCGTTTGACGCCAATTTTCAAAAGCAAGTCTAAGATTTTCGGGAGTTCTTTCAAGTTTTCGCGGTTCACGCAGGTCATCACATCGAAGGTGAGGCCTTCGGTGTGGGCGGCCATGTCGATAGTACGCAGCGCGCGTTCAAAGCTATGCGGATCGCCACGGAAATGGTTGTGGTTCGCTTCGAGGCCGTCAAGGCTCACTGTAAGCGAGCGCAGCCCTGCGTTCAAGAGCTTTACGAAACGTTCGGGTGTCATGGCAAGTCCGTTTGTGACCATGCCCCAGGGGTAGCCGCGTTTCTTAATTTCTTGGCCGCATTCTTCGAGGTCCGGGCGCATCAAGGGTTCGCCGCCTGTAATCACGACGATAAAGTGCTTTGGATCAATATGCGGGGAAAGCTTGTCGAGCACACCCATAAAATCTTCACGGGGCATGTCGGGGATGGCGTCTTTGACGCAGTCGCTACCGCAGTGCAGGCAGTGCAGATTGCAGCGGAGCGTGCATTCCCAGAAAAAGTAAGTGAGCGGGTGAGCCTTGATTTCGTTATGGCGGTAAAGGCGATAAGCTTCGAGAGCGAGTTTTTTCTTAAGAGAGATTTTCATGAGAGAGTGGTAGGTAAACAGTGGTTAGTGGTTAGGTATAAATTAAAAGTTAAAATAAAAAAATGTGAGTCTAGTGAATTTAATCTCTATTCTCTATATAATATTTTGTGTTGAATTCGTCTTCGGTGATTTCGTTGCCTTGCACATCAAAGCACCTCATCGTGGTTTCGTCTTCATTTTTGTTACAAGAGGTTCCATCTTCGCATTCGTAATAATCAACGCATGGGTCACGAGGAATGAATGTGCATTTTTCTTCTTTGTCCGGAGATTGATAATCTTCAGGATTCTCGCAAAAATAGAAGTCTATCCCATAGTCGGGACAAGCCCCTCCCTTAAAGGAGCATGCATTTTTCACATCGCTGGATGACGAATTATTGTTACAGCCGTTCCAAAAAAATGTTGCAATCGCAAGTGCAATTTTTTTCCAATGCTTGTAGAACATCACTTTTTCTCCGGGCATTCGATGGTTGGTTGACAAATGGTTTCTTTTCTTTCGGTTCCGGTTGCCAAATCTGTTAGGGTTTCTTCATAGCAAATGTCTGGCCCTATATATTTACAGTTCACGATGCCACAGCCGTTTCCATACTCAGAATCTGCAAGATACGGAGCTTGTATATTCAGATTATTGCGGGGAATCTCGTTACGAATATCTGCATCCTCATAATAAATTTTCGGATGCCGAAGATATCTCATGTAGTCGTCGCATTCGATAATGTCGAACTCTTTGCCATTCTTTGTGACTGCTGTTGCGTTATAGCAATGAGTTGAAAAACATCCATAACCTGCTACGGCATCATCCTTGTTTTCACATCCGCCCCAAATAAGAGTGAGGCTTGACAAGAATATGAATTTCAAGAATTTGTAGAACATGTTAGTAGGCTGTAGGAAGTTGTTTGTGGTGTAATTGTTAGGTACAAAATTATATAAAAAATATTGATTTTTATTCTTTTACGTAGTTTTTTTTGTATAAAATTCTTTTTCGATGTATTGTTCCTATTGCGGATTTGTTGCCTCTTTTTCTAGACATTTATCGACTTTTTCTTGAATATAATTTTTATGGTGGGTTGATGAGAAGGATCTTATCGCCTACATATATTTCCTATAATACTTAGATTTAAATTCTTTTTCGGTGTAGGTGACGCTTTTACCGGTTTCGTCGGTACATTTAATGGTGTTTTCTGCGTTGTCCCAACATTCAGCGCCATCTTCGCAATTGTAGTTATAGGAACATTTTGAATCTACACCATATTCAGGGCACATGGCGTCAAGGTCGCATGCAATTTTTTTAGTAGTGTCTGCATTGCTCAAACATTTGTTGATTTGCTGCTGAATGGCGTTCAGTTTGTCTTCGTAAATCTTTTGGCATTCTGCATCTAGAGCGGGCTTGTTCTTTTCCCATTCTTCTTTCATTTTTAGATAATCTTGGTATTCCTTCGTCGGGCGCGTCGTGCCGTCACTGCAAACTTCATTCTTAGGAAATAATACAGGAGCTCCGTAAAGAGCGACGAAATCGTTAAGTTGCTGACGTAAATCCGCGAGACATTGAGGCGGCGTTAGCAATTCATTATGGATGCTATCCACTTTATTAAAGCCGGTGCGTTTAGCCTTTTCTTCAGCATTCATTTTGGCAATATCAGCTGAATAAGAGGGGGGATAATACGATACAGTCGAGTCTCCGAGAGCGCATGTGACTTCGGCGGAACTGCTAGAGCTCGATTCTTCGATACTGCTGGAACTCGGCGCATTGGATTCGGACGAGCTACTGGCTTCTTCCGAACTTGACGAGGGCACCGCTGTTTCGGATGAACTGCTTAGTTCGGAGTCGCCACAACCTTCTGGCGGGCAATATACGCCATACAGGGGCTGAGCTGTTTCTTCGTAGTTACACGACGCCCAGAAAAAGGCGGTTGTCGTGAGGAGTATCTTTTTCCAGTGCTTGCGTATATTCATTCTTCGTCCTCAGTATAATATTTTGCTTTAAAATCTTTTTCGTTGATTGAAAATTCTTTGTCTTGTTAGTCTGAGCCGTTTATTTGTAGAACAAGGCTGCCCTATTCTTCGGAATTTTTGGAATTCAGACAATCGTTGATTTTCTTGTCTAATTTTTCGGTTTCCTCTTTAAAAACAGCGTTGTACTTTTCTTCGTATTGAGGCAATTTCTTTTTCTGTTCTTCGTCAAAAGCTTGCTGCTCAAGGTATTCTTTGGTGGGCTTTGTTGTGCCGTCGCTACACTTGTATTGTCTTGGGATGGGGTTCCCTGGAGCTCCATACAATGCGACAAAACCGCTTTCGAGAGAGTCTAGCATATTGTCAAGACATTGAGGAACGTCTTTGTCTTTGAATTGTTCCCTGATAATTTCACCGATTTTCCCAGAACCTTCCCATTTAGCTCGGTCGGTGGCGTTAGATATGGCTTGGCGTTCCGTGTATTTTTCTGAACGATTGTAGTAAAAAAACGAGGTTGGATCTAGACTGCATGTAACTTGACTGCTAGAACTTTGCTCCGTGCTGCTGGAACTTGTGGGCTTTGTGGTGTATTTCCTATCGTAGCGTGAGCGGAATTCGGCTTCGTTATATTGGACTCCATCGCAGTCGTAAGTCTTTTCGGTAATGTGGACTGTGCCGTAATCGGGGCAGGCTACGGCTCCCTTGAGGTCGCCATCGTCGCTAATACTGCATGGATCGCTTTCGCCTTTCTTTATTGCTTCACGTTCATTGCAAAATACGCCGTCATCGCAAACGAGTTTTGTTTCTGTGACTCCGGCGCTCATTTTGACGCTCTTACCGTCTTCGTAACAGGGAACTGCTACAACGCCGTATGCGGGCACCGGTTGCACGAAACTGCTGCTCGATTCGGCTATGCTTGACATAACCCCGTACAACGGTACGCTGCTAGAAGTTGGCGCTATCTTGGAAGAACTGGATTGAGAGTCGTCCACCGAAGAACTGGATGGAGTTGTTCCGCCACTACTGACTGATGTTGGTGCGTTGTCGCAACTATTCCAAAAAAATGCGGTCAGTGCAAGTACAATTTTCTTCCAATGTTTGTAAAACATTTTTAACTCCTTCCAAAATGGCTCTAAACACCCCCTATAATATAAACAAAATAGATTCGTTTTTTTTGTGTGTCTGAAAAAGTTCTGTTGAAAAAATGATTGTTTTTTGCGAAAAAAGGAGGCTTTTTTTTAGCGGTGTATTATATAGAGCATTTATGTAAAAATGTTGTGCTTTTAATTGAGCTGCTTGCTAAAATTCTATTGAATTTTGTGCGAAAAATAATGTTATATTTAACTCACTATGAAAAAAGAAACGTTAGGAAGGGATGGTGTGAAGCCAAAATCTTTGCGTCAGTCCTTTGCGGAATGGAAGAATACCCTTCAATGGGAGAAACCTCAAAATGTCATGTTGGCGGTTACTGCTGCTGTTCTAGTATCCGCTTTCTTTATATTTAATAACTTATCGGTGTCGTATGCGCGGCATTGGGATATCGAGTGGGGGTATTATTCGATTCTCCTCACGTTCCTTTTGCTTGTGGCGGGTATTGTTGTCAATGCTCCGTTTGTTGCAAAACATGTGAAAGGGTTCCTGCCGAGCGGAAAGAGCTTTTGCGGGCTTGCGCTTTTGCTCATCGTTTTTTCGGTGTTCATCTTTGGCAACATCGGCAATACGCACCGCGTCTTGAGTGACGAGACGAGCTGGGAGTCCATGGGGCTCCAAATGTATTTCCAACATTCGGGTGGTGTCTGTAACGAGGGCATCTGGACGGATGGCGTTCTGGACTGCAAGACCGAGGTGAACAACTTCAAAGGCAAGGCTCTCGGTTTTGTCTATTCGCTGGTGTTCAACTTCATGGAACCGAACCGCGATTCTGCGTTGATGGTGAACTATCCGTTCTACATTCTGAGCTTGATTGCGTTTTTCCTTGCGCTTAGCAAATGGTTTAAGAGCGATAAACTTGCACTTGCGGCAACGGCGTTCCTGGGTGGTATGCCGATTTACCTGTTGCAGTCGCGCTCTGCTTCGACCGAAGTTCTTTACATTCTGTTGCTTGCGGTTTTGATGGCTTGGTATGCTTTTGTGCCGACGAACAAGGTCACGTGGAAGCATTTCCTTTTGACGGTTCCGCTGCTTGGATTCTTTGCGCAGACTCGCCAAGAAACGGTGTTTGCGTTTATCCCGTTTGCGCTTTACTATTACCGCTATTTCCTTGAAAAGCCTTATCGTTTACCCGCATTTGTCGCGTCTGTGATTTTTGTGAGCTGGCCTTCGATCAATACGATGGCAGCGTATCGCGGTTACGATTTCCAGGGCGGCACACATGCGGCTCACTCGCTCGAAAATTTGTGGTTCAACTTGAAGACGAACATCGAAGTCATGATGAACCTCAAAACGGATGCTTCGTTTGGCGGTATCATGGAAAATCCGTTCTACACGACGTTTACCGTGATTTTGCTTTTGGCTACAGTGTGGCTCTTGTTCCGCATGATTTACTCTCGCCGTTATATTCGCGGGTTCATTTTGGGCATTACGTTCTGCTTGCAGATTTTCGTGATCCTCCTGAACGTGTCCGGGACGTTTACGATTGATATCAACCAGCGCTATGTGCTTGTGGCGCTCCCGCTGTTTGCGCTTTTGATGGCGCTTGGCCTTTATGATGTGCTCGTCTTCACGACGAAGATGAAGGAAGATGCAGCTGCAAAGATTGTGGCTGGCGCCGCTTGCTTGTTGTCGGTAGGGCTCATGCTTTACCATGCTCCGAGCTACAAGTCGAACATGCTCTATTACAAGAACAAGCTCCTCACCGAAGAGGATTTCTTGAATACAGAACTGGCGAAGTATCCGAAAAATTCTGTGTTCATTTACGCAAGGCCTTGGCAGATGCTAGCCTCGGGGCATACTTCGTTTAGCGAAAGTTCGTTCAAGAGCTGGAGCACCGAACAGTTTGCCGAATGGATGCAAAAGTCGGGCGGGAATATTTATCTCGTACGCGGTCAGGACGGCTATGGAAAAGTCAACCGCGCAAGCCGCGTGGTGGGCTTCAAGACGACCGACCAGATTGATGACATCCTCAGCGGTTTCAAGAATGAACGCGTGCTGATGAATGCTCGCGATTTCGGTTACGGGCTTGCCATTTACAAGATCCTTTCGAAGAAGGGCGTGTCGCATTACGCGCAGAACTTCTTGGTAACTGAAGAATCGAATGGCATGATTGTTGTGAACAAACGCTTCCCAGAATCCATCGCTTGCGATTACAAGGTGAACGATAAGGACCAAGGTGAAATGCTTGTTTCTAGCAATGCCGATACGTTGCTTTTGGATTCTGCAAAGATCCGCACGGGCATGAACCGTGTGGTGTTGAGCTGCTCCATGCCGGACGAAGATACGCTTGTCACGTACAGGGACTTCTTTATCGAAGGCGAGAACGTGGCGCTCCTTTCCAGGCTTAAAATGCAGCGCTTTATGCAGGAATGGGGCGAGCCACAGATGGATGCAACGGTGGACCACCACAAGTTGACGCTGGATGGCGAAACGTTCCGTTATGGCATTGGTAGCCATGCCAATTCGTCGTTGGAATATACGCTTTCGCGCAGCTACGATTGGTTCAATGCAGTTGTTGGTCTTGATGACGAAAGCGCTTGTGGCGATGGTGCGTTCTTTGCTGTCGAAGCGGATGGTCGAGAAATTTACCATTCCAAGAAGCTTTATACGACGGACAAGGAACGTTTGAGACTCAATATCAAGGGCGCAAAAACACTCAATTTGCGTGTGCTGATGGGCAATGACAAAGATTGCGACCATGGCGATTGGGCCCACGCTTGGCTAGAGGCTGAAAATTGAAAGTCCTTGTAGCGCCGTTGGATTGGGGTCTTGGGCATGCAACTCGTTGTGTGCCCGTTATCCGCGAGTTCTTGCGGGCGGGGGCCGAGGTGGAACTTGCCGTTGTGAAGGCGAATGCAAGTTTTTACCGTGAGGTGTTCCCGGAACTCAGGCAACGTCTTGCTCCGAGCTACAATATTGTGTATCCAAAGCATGGCTATAACATGGCGCTTTGGCTGCTCAAAAACAGTATGCACTTGAATGCCGTGATGCGCTACGAACATCATTTTGCCGAAGAAATGGTCGAACATCATGGTTTCGATGTGCTTTTTTCGGATAATCGTTTTGCATTTTATTCGAAAAGAGCGTATAGCATTTACATGACGCACCAGCGTCGGATTGCGTTCCCAAAAATCTTTTCGGCGTTTGAACGTCTTGGTGTCATGTGGCATTCAAATGTGATGCGCAAGTTCGATGAAGTCTGGGTGCCGGATATGGAATTTTTCCCGGGTTATGCGGGTTCTCTTTCGCATTCTGGTGCAACCCCGGGCAATAAGCCGATGTATTACGTTGGGCCGCTTTCAAGATTTTCTGAAAATGCGATGCTTGTTCCGCGTGAGAAAAATCCGCCGATTCCAAAGGATGTCGATCTCGAACGCGATGTGGACTTGATGAGCGTATCTGAATTTATGGCTCGCACGGCAAGCGTGGAATGGAATGTTTCTGATCCGTTGCCAAGTTCGAGGGATTTTTCGAGGTTCAAGGTTGTCGCTGTTGTGTCGGGGGTGGAACCTGCGCGCACGCAATTCGAATTGCAGCTACGCGAAGCGCTTTTGAAAATTCCCGGTCGCCACATGATGATTCTCGGGAAGCCTTCAGTAGGGTATAAAACGTGGACCGAAGGGAATATCGAGTTCCACACGCATTTGGCAACGGCAGAGTTTGCCGATGTCGTGCAACGAGCCGATTATGTAGTGAGCCGTGGTGGCTACAGTACCGTGATGGACATGGCAGAACTCGGTGCAAAATGTATCTTTGTGCCAACTCCGGGGCAGTTTGAACAGATTGTCCTTGCGCATGATTTATCAAAAGAGGGCTATGCTGTTGAAATCAAGGCGGATGAGTTTTCTGCCGAAACACTTGCCAAGGCTTTTGAATCTTGCGTTAAAATGCCAAAATGGAGTAACCCGAACTTGCTCCGCTTAGCAGTTGAAAGTGTTGCTAGAAAATTATAAAGAGAGTTGAATATGAACCAGTTTGTTCTTGCTTTTCCGATTCCTGTAGCTGTTGGTGAAGTTTTTGCCATTACCGAAAACGTCAAGATCGCTGCCGATACAAAAACGGTGATGATTCCCGGTTGCAGTGTCCAATTTAACGTCGTACGCCAGCCGGCTTCGCCTGATGTTTTGGATATTTTCAAGGAACGTAATGATTTGACGGAAGACGAAGAAAAGGCCATTGTTGCGCACAAGTCGCTTTTGTTCTTGCTCGGGAATGTAAAAAGCATAAACGATGTTGAAATGGTGAACTCCGCTATTTCGAAGATGTTTGCCGCCGGAGCCATCGGGGTTTACATGCAACAGTCTGGCACGGCATGGACTGCCGATGCATTTGATGACCAGTTTGGCGATTCCGATTATCCGATGGACCCGTGGATTAACATCCTTGATTCGGGCGACTCGCTTTATACGCTTGGCCTAGCGGTGTTTACGCTGCCCGACTTGTGCATCTTGAATACGATTGAAGACCCGGAAGAAGCTCTCTTGATGGCGGCTGATAGCCTTTTTGGCGATGGTATCCCGGCAAAGTCGGGGAGTATCATTGACTGGGGTGACGACGAAAAATACGTGCTTCGTCAAGAACTCAAGGGCTTGTTCTCCAAAGATGCACCTGAATACAATAAGCAAGGTTTGCTTAGAATTTTGAAAAAATAGTAGCATTTATAGCTAATACACATAATCCAAATGGGTTATTGGAGTATTATTGGCTTTTGCCTAAATTTGCGTTTATATGTTAAAAACGCAACATTTTATACTTCCATACAGTTGTTTTTCACACTATTGTGTGCTTCTTTGTATAAACGTTGTAAAAAAATGTCCTGTCGGTATTCCGTCGGGCTTATTTGTTTTTTAACGATAAAGAAGGAATGCAAAAAATGAATAATTTAAATGTATTTAAAAAGGTGCGAATAGGTTTAATCCTACTCGTGATGTTTTTAATCTCTTCAACCGCATGGGCCGTGCCTACCCCTTCTCCTGTCAAGTACATTGACGAAAATGGCGAGACGAAGACTATTACGAATTACATCGAGCTTACCGGTGACGAATCTCCGGACGATCCGATGTTCAAGAATGGCGGCTGGTTTGTGGTCAAGGGCGAAGTGACGTATGATGAAGCCTTGGGGAATTATTTGCCGTTCGAGTTGCAAATTGACGAAGATTGGAACCGTTTGGGACCGGATGTCAACTTGATTCTTGCAGATGGTGCCAAGCTGACTGCGAAGAATGAAAATTCCGAAATGTGGTTTAGGAATCTGGCCGTCTATGCCCAGAGCACTGGCGAAAATATGGGAAAGTTCGAGGTCTATGCGGAAAATAGCACCGCTATATCTGTATTTAATGCATTTACCGTTTATGGAGGCTCTGTCAAGGCTATTTCGGAAAACAGTGATGGTATTAGTGCTGGTTCAGTCACGGTTCACGGTGGTATAGTCGATGCTGCTGGTACTTCTTCAGCTGATTATTCAGGTTATGGTATTTATGCTAGCGATGAGAACGTTATCGTCAATGGCGGTTCTGTTACCGCAGCTGGTTTCAGAGGAATTTTGGGTTCTGGAGGAATCGAAATTAACGGAGGCGATGTCGATGCGACCGCGACAGGAGTTTCCGATGAATACAATTTCAGTTATGCTATTGGTTCTTGGTATGATGTTAATGTAAATGGAGGCTCTCTTACTGTACATGCCAAAGACAAAAGCAGTTATGGCGTGTTTGTGAGTGGCTCTGTAGCACATTTAAATGCTGGTGAGGTCTTTGCCGATGGTGAAGGTAGTGGCATTGCTGCACGACCCTCATGTTCGTCTTCTGGTGTTGAACTTGCTGGGGCTACCGTCACGACTAACCGCTATACTTATATTGATGATTTGGGGTCTAAAAGTGGTTTCTTTGTTAAAGTAGCAGTAAATGTTCTCTACACCGATGGCGAAGGCAATGTTTTTGAAGGTTCCATTTTTAAATGGGATGATTTGGTTGGTGAGTTTATTGACAAGCTTGACGTTGTCGCTGGCAAAACGTTGCGTCCGGTCAAGCCGAATATCGTCGTTACACAAGACGGTGAGGGTAAGATCCATGCCGAAATCAACGGAAACTACATCGGGGAAGATGATTTCATAATAACGGATAGAATTGAAGTTGACGATGTGAAGTTTGAACGCGAGTTCACGACCGAAGGCTATTCTACCATAGTGCTTCCGTTCAACATAAAGACAAGCCTTTTAGTTGGTGTTGATTCTGTTCTTTCGTTTGATGGCATTGTCTTGGATGAAAATAAAAAGAAGGCCGTGGCCATGCAGGTTGTATGGGAAAAATCAATGGAAGAAGTTGAATTGCAAGCTTACACTCCGTATATGATCAAGATGAGCGACAAGTCTCTTGAAATTCTTGGCTCTGTAGTCTTGGAAACGACTCGCGATGCCGTTACCGAAAAGGATGGCTGGGAATTCCGTGGAACATATTCTTTCATGAAGTGGACCGAGGACAGTCCGGATTTGGGCCGAGTCTATGGCTTTGCCGCTTCTTCTGAAGGTGACGTGTCTGTAGGTCAGTTTGTTAAAATCGCTGCTGGGGCCAGTATCCGTCCGCTGCGTGCTTACTTGATTCACAATGTGCCGAGCACGGTTCGCGCTAATGGCTACTATGCGAACCGCCCCGTGGCTTCTATAACGGATGAACTTCCGGAACAGATGAATTTGGTCATTGTGGGTAAA
>CACYRP010000059.1 GCA_902776765.1 Fibrobacter succinogenes | reverse complement strand
TTCCGCATTGGCGTGCGCAACATGCTGCTGCTCCATTTCACGGGTATTGCCGTGTGGGCGTTCTTTGTCAAGTCCGGTGTGCACCCAACGATTGCGGGCGTGCTCCTTGGCCTCTCCGTGCCCGCTAAGGCCGTGGTGGCGAAAGGCGTGGTGGCCCAGTTTGCAAGTGGCGTGGGTAATGTGCTTTCGGGCGAGACGAAGGATCGCAATGAACAATATGAAGTATTTACGATGCTCAAGCGCGGGGCAAGCGAAAGCGTTTCGTTGCAGGAACGCCTGTACAAGATGCTTGTGCCTTGGGTAAACTTTGCAATCATGCCGATTTTTGCGCTTGCAAATGCCGGTGTCGAAATCAAGCTCGGCGGTCTGGATGTCCCGGTGCTTGGCGCCGTAGCACTAGCCCTCATTTTCGGTAAGCCGATAGGCATTTTCCTCTTCAGCCTCCTGTCTGTAAAGATTGGTGTATCTAAGAAGCCGAGCTACTCCTGGAAGGTCCTTTGGGGTGGCGGCATGCTTGCCGGTATCGGGTTTACCATGGCTCTCTTTGTGGCTGGCCTTGCCTTTGAAGACGGCGCGAACAAGGATTCCGCAAAGCTTGGTATTCTCCTTGGAAGCTTTAGCGCAGCAATCCTTGGCACAATCTACATGAGTATCGTCTCGAAGAAAGAGAAGTAGTAGGAAGTAGGAGTTAGGTTTTAGGAACGTCATCCTGAGGCAAAGCCGAAGAATCCAGTCACAGTCCTAGTAAACAGTGGCAAGTAAACAGGAATGTAAAAAGAACGTTTTTTAGCTTTCCTAATCACTAACCACCAACAACCACTAACCACTGTTTACTCTCTCTTGTCTAATATGCCGCATTTCGTCTATATGCTCCGTTGCAAGGGCAATCGCATTTACACAGGCTACGCCGTGGATGTCGAGGCCCGCTATAGTGAGCATTGCAGTGGGCGAGGGGCTAAATTCACAAAGGCGTTTCCGCCAGAAGTTGTGTTATGCACGTTCGAACTTGATTCTCGCGAAGAAGCGCTTCGTCTGGAAGCTCGTATTAAAAGGCTAAAGCGCCCGCAAAAAGAACAGCTCGCCGCAGGCGATTCTGAACTGGAATCGGAATTGCGCGCAGGCCTCGGTGAACTCCTGAAACCGCGCAAAAAGCGCTCAAGAAAACGCAAAAAGAAATGCGCGGGAAATTGCGCGAAGTCTAATTCATCGCCAAATCTACGACAAGGGCAATAGCCATGCCGATGCTACAGACGCTGATGAATCGTTGGATGAACTTGTTGCCTTTCTTGCGCTGCGTAAAACTGCCGAGGTAGCCGCCGAACCATGCGCCTGCGGCCATGACTATCGCGATAGGCCAGTCAATTTTTCCGGCAATGCCGAGTGCGACAGTACTTACAATCAAGAACACGTTCGTGAGTGCGTTCTTGATGGCGTTCACGTGAATTGGGTCAAGTCCGGTGTATCGCGTGAGTCCAAATATTTGTACGAACCCAACGCCCACTTGCACTATGCAACCATAAATAGCGATTCCGAAAAATCCGAGGGCGCCTTTGAGTGTTAGCTTTTCAGGTGGCGTTGCTGGTGGCTTTCCGAGAATGTCCTTGCGCAAGTTGCTCATGACTACCACAAGGCAAATGACAACTGCGAGAATAGCTTGGAAAAGTTTATCGCCAATGCGCACCAAGAAGCAAGCGCCGACGAGTGCGCCAAAAAATGTCGGCAACAGCAACTGCAAGAAAATTTTCTTGTTCAAATAGCCGTGACGCGCAAGGTTAAAGGCGCTACTGAAATTCCCGATGATAAGCCCGATGCGGTTCGTACCGTTAGCTACCGTTGCCGGGAGCCCGAGAAAAATCATGATGGGGAGGCTGAGCGTGGAGCCGCCTCCGGCAATGCTATTGATGAGGCTTACGATGGCGCCCAAAATGAAGAATGCCGGGTACTGGGCGTAATTCCACCAGTCTGTCACTTGGCGAGTTCCTTTTCGATGAATTTTCTGTTGCTTTCGACTTTTTCGCGCTGCGTAGTTTCAGGGAATTCCGCAAGGCACTTGTCCAAAGGTGCGATGGCGTCGTTCAGCAATTTCTTTTTCTTGGCTTCGTCCGTTTGCTTTAAGGACTTTGCAAAAATTTGCGATGTCGTTTTGCGCTGCTTGTTGCAGTAAGCGTCAGCAAGGGCGATGTATTTTTCATTCGCTTCTTTGCGGAACTTGCTCGACTTGAGCTTGTTCAACAAGTCCTTTGCCTTTTCGAATTTTTCGTTGGCGATAAGCGTGTCAGCTTGAGCGAGTGCCTTTTCGGGGTCGTTCTTTTCCCACATCTTTGCGGTTTCAGAATCAAGCGATTTTTCAAGCTCGTCGACATGCTTCAGGAAGTCTTGCACATGGAGCGTGTCTTCGAAATCGCGGTAGCGGATGCGGAATGTCTCGGTCTGCTTGCGGGCTTCGGCGAATTGCGCCTTTTCGTCGGCAAGAACCTTGATTTCGTTAAATTCCTTTGTTGCCTTCTTTAACGTGTTCGTGTAAGCGATTTTCTTTTGGCCCGCAGCCCAGTTGGCAAGCGAATCGCCCGGAGCGAGTTGTGCAATCAAGCTGTCGGCGGTTTCTGCAACCATGCTGTACGAGGCTTGTACGCGATTCATGTTCTGGATCTGGAGAGCCATGGATTCGAATTCTTTTGCTTTTTCTTCGCGGCGCTTGCCGAAGTCATTGCGCAATGTATCCGAGTAGGCTTGCCATTCTTGCCACATGGGCGCCATGGACGAAAAACTGTTTAGAATAACAGAAGCGGAATCGGTTTGGCCGGCTCTGCTGAGTGTGTCGGCGTAGTTGAAAACGTAGTTCGCGAGTGCTGGGAAAGCCTTGTACGGATCCATCGTCGTTTCAAGCGTGCAATGCGAAAAATGCGTCTTGTCGCAAGGCGGCAACATCATCAAGACCGTATCGACTCTAGTTTGTACGAGAACGGTCGGCGTTACGTCTGGAGCTTGGTCGGGCGTTGTCAACTTGAATTGATCGAGCAACTGCGTGGCGCTATCACCGGTAACAACCTGCATTTCGGTGTGGGTGCCCGTTTGTGTTTCGGCTGCTCGAACGGTATCCTGTCCTAAAATAATCGGCTTCTTTTGCACGAGAGTATCATCGGGGGCCGGGCATTGGCTTGTCCCGATACATGCGGTGAGCGAAATTGTTGCGGCGACTGCTGCGATCTGAACGAGAACAGTAGATTTAGACATGACACGCTCCGAAAAAGTTCTATTCTAAAGATAGAAAAAATCGAGATGTGTTTGTTGTTGTCATGCCTGTTCGCACCACCGAGCGGGAATATCGATGGTGGATTTTAGAAACTGAGTATTGCGTTTATGCCGATACTTGAACCTGCTAAATTTGTAACAGGTGTAATTGCTACTTCTACAGAATGCTGCTTTTGCTTGTAACGTTCCAAAGCTTCTTTGTATTCATCGCGTTTATCAGCGCGTTTTTTGTGAACTTTGTAATTTTTAACGTTATATACTAAAATAGGAACTCCTATAAGAAGTGTTGGAATTGAAAATCCCAATGCGAGTGCTGCACCGAGTGCCTCAAGCCCTTTTGCTCCTATCCATCCTATGGTTCCTATGAGAAAGGCTATGGATCCGATAGTTGTTATGGGCAAACCAATAATTATGCCAATAACATTTTGTATATATAATGCTCCTTTGCTGTATTCTCTAATTGAATCTTCGTAAAAGACGATACTGTCAATCTCTACCTCGGAATAATTTATGCTTAGTTCCGTTTCGGATTTAAGAGAATCTTGCTCGTTTTCCGTTGCAAATGTATTGCAATGCAACGAACCAATGAGTAATAGCATGAAAATGATATTTCTATAAAATTTCATTTTCCCCTCCGTGTTATTTTTTTGTTTAAGTGTTAGAATCTAAGAGTTGCGTTGAATCCGGTTCCACCTAATAAATTTACGGTAGGAGCGATTATAAGTTGTGTGGAGTTATTTTTTGATTTGTAATACATTAGTCTTTCTTGAAGTTCGTCGCGATAATTAGCATGTTCTTTGTGATAGTTATATTGAACGGAATTGTATATAAAAACAGGTAATCCGATAAGCGAAAATGTTATGCCTAAGAGATAGGATAAACCTACGGTAATTCCGTCTCCCAAGCCTTCTAATGAACTCGTTGCAAAATCTTGAAATTCACAAGTCCTTTTTGAAGAGCTGGTTCTTTCGCTACTGCATTTGCTATTATGTTGTTTTTTTTCTGGGGTGTAGGTTGCCGCGTAAATGATAGAAATAATTCCTGTACCGGCGAGGCACCCGCCGATAATCATTCCCGTAACGTTGGGCCTGTAATTTGCCTGTGCATTTTCTTCAGCAATTAACTGTTCATAAATGGGAATGCTGTCAATTCTTGCCTGAAGAGTGGCTTTGTTTGGTTCGGGCTCATACCATGGCGGTATTGCTTGTGCGTAAATATTGCAAAGCGAACTAGTGAATAGGAGTATGATAATGAAAATTTGATAAAATTTCATTTTTCCGCTCCATGTTAATTTGTTTTTGTTAGAATATCAGAAACTTAGAATTGCACTGAGTCCGGCACCAGTGTTTACGGAATTTATGCTTGGTGCAAATTCTATTTGAATAGAACTCTTTTGTGGATTGCGACCTCCAGAAGAATCTGCAAAGTCATTCTTTATAAATGGATTGTCCGAATAAGCCATTTTTTCCCCGATGTTGTATATTATTATGGGAATGGCTACAATAAGTGCTACTACACCTACCGTGACTAATAGTCCTGCTAAAATGGCTTCTCCTAAGCCTTTGCCAATACCATCTATTGCTTTTCCAGTATTTGCGCTTGCTTTGCTTGTTCGTGCATCGCTGGAATTTTTTATATAATTTTCTGCTTGAATGTTTATGGCGTTGTAATTGTTCCATGCAATGGTAGGTGCCATTGTGTTGTAATGTTGGCTATTTTTTGCAAAACAGCAACAAAGCGCCCCTATTAATAAAAAGGCGAAAATGGTATTTTTGCAAAATATCATAATGATGCTCCCCTTTTTTAATAAAAATATGTAATGTCACGAAAGGTGATACTTTTTTTTGAGAAAATTGATGCTACAAAAAAGAATATGCCTTTTTGATGAAATGGACTATTATCGGATTTATAAGGATGGAATGAACTGCGCGAATTGTTTTTGAGGCTTGCTCTTTTCGTGGGTTATTTTCTGTTCGTCTTGTTTTTGGTCTTGTTGTGCTTGACGGTATTTGTATCCGTTGTATATCAAAATAGGTAATCCGATCAGTGTGCAAATGACTCCCATGACCGTCAGCGTGCCCGATTTTAAGGCGTTTTCTGCAGCTTCCCCAAAGCTTTCTGCGGATTTCTTGTTCGATTGATTTTTGGCTTCGGTCGGGCTTGCTGTTGCCGACATAATGCACATGATTCCGAAGACGGTGAGCTCGCTTCCAAGAACAATCCCCTTTTCCTCTAGTTGAACTGCTGTTTTATTGCTCTTGTTGGCGATAGAATTATTATGGATATCAATGTTGTCGATTTTCGATTCGGCTTTAGAGGAAACTTGATGATGTTGTGCAGCGTTAGCACTGCAGATGAGTGAACTTGTTAGTAAGAATATGAAAAGGATATTCTTCAGGAAATTCATTGGGTCGCCTCTTTTTTTCGGTATCCCCAAATATATATGTAGAATTACAATACGATAAAACCCCCGTGATTCGAGTCACGAGGGCGTTTTCTTACCTTTTTCTGTTATTCGGTCTTTTTGAAACGTTTACGAGGTTTTTACTACATGTTCGAATATTCTATTCTGTATCAACTTCGATGGGAACGAATGCATTTTTGCTGTTGAAGTTTTCCGGCAAATCCCAGTCGTCATCCTTGGGCATTGCGGCCTGCGGTTTCGGCGGCTGGATTTCTTTAACCGTTGGCGGAGCCGAAACAACTGGCGCAGAACTTTGTGGCGTCTGCGTTGCTGCGGGCTTCGGTTGTGTTGCGGTTGTTGCAGGAACGTTCTTCGCTGCTTCTGCGGCCTTCTTCAAGGAATCCGCCTTCATGACTTCTGAAACGGGCCTTGCATCTGCTGGAATGGCTTGTTGCGGCGTGGTTGTCTGTGCTGTTGTGGGCTGTGTAGCGCTTGGTGTATTTCCGGTACTCGGCGCGCCTTGAACAGTGCTTGATGCAGAATCTGATGCGGTCCCCGCTTGCGTTTCTGTTTGCGGCAACGGCAAGCTTACGACAATTCCAGATTTTGCAATTGTTTCTGCGGCAATCTTTTGCACTTGCGGCGGCGTGAATCCCGGCACGTCAAGCCATGGGAGCGGGCGCCCCTTTTCGCCATTCACGAGGGCTTCACCGGTCATCGGATCCACCGTGAGTTCGCCGCGTTCGTTTGTCAGCATTAGCGGAACTTCGCCGGTGGCAAGCATCGAAATGTCGAGGAAGTCGATCTTTTTCGGAAGCCCGATAATGTCCATTTCTTCTTTTGCAAATGTAGCCCATTGCGGAAGTCCACCCGAAGCTCCTGCAATACGTGTGCGGCCTGATTTCAAAGGCTTGTTGTCGTCAAAGCCCACATAGCTTCCGATGGCGATGACGCTGTCTAATGCGATGCCATTCTTTTCCTTGACGTATGTCGGGAGCGCGCCCAAGAACGCCACGTTCCTGTAATCGTTTGTTGTACCCGTCTTGCCCATCACCGGGAAGCGGAGCTTGGAGGCTCCTTCGGGATTCTTGATGCTAAGAGCTTTGAGCTGGCTGTGTGCGGTACCGTTCGTAAATACAGAACGCAACATGACGCCAATCTGAGTTGTTACGGTATCGTCTAGCACTTTCTTCGATTCCATCTTATTTCTAAAGATAACGCGCCCGTCGCGGTTGCGGATTTCCTTGATAAAGCAGGGTTCTGTCCAGTCGGCATCCTTGCATTTGAAAATTTTACCGGTGAGAATGGTCTGGTAGGCGGTGCTGATTTCTGCAAGCGTAATGTCGTTTACTCCGAGCGGCATGCTGAACACTTTCTGCAATTTCTGACGGATACCGATTTCGTTTGCAAAACGTGCGTAGTCGGCCATCGAGAGTGCGCGGCGGTAATCCGGCCAATAGCGTAGGTGCGCCATATCGTAGTAATCGGCATCGCTATCGACGGGTTCGATCATGGCGTTCAAGCGCTTAAAGTCAGCGAGAGTGAAGTTGTCTATAAGCTGTACGGAATCGAGCGGCAGCAGGTTCGCGGATTCATCCGGGTCGAGTTCTTGGATTTCACGGGCACGCCAAATTTCGGAGTAACGCTTGAAATTGTGATTGACGTACTTTGTAATCTTAGGGTCTCTCTTTGCTTGTTTCAGCCCGATATCGTTGAACATGCCGTAGCGCAAATTCTGCACGGCGCGGGCCTGCAAAACCTTGCCGTCGTTCATATAACGTTCTACAAGTGCGTCGCGAGCCTTCGTAAATTCGATTTCGCGCTTGACTTCTTCCTTCATCATGAGTCCCGATTTATCGCGCAGACGTTCGACGAATCGGATGCGTTCTTCACCCGGTTCACGTGCAAAACCGTTTTGGCGAGCGACATCTTCAAATTCCTTGTCCGAGAGTTTGTCTAAAAGATGTTCTAAAAGCCAAATACTTGCAATGTTTTCGGAGCGCGTGGCGGCCCAGGCGATGCTTACGACATCACCCTTGTTCTTGTGGTCCGGGCGCGGGAAGTAGAACTGGTTGCCGTACTGGAAGGCGTTGAATTCGTTTTCGAGATTGTCGAGGTAATTCCAATGGTACTTGAGGGCGAGTGCATAAAGGAGAGGCTTCCAGCTAGAACCGAGCTGGCGGAGCGCCTTGAAGCTACGGTCAAATCCAGTGTTGTGGAATCCGCCTTGGCTCGCGAGTACCTTGCCGTTCTGGATAGCGACTAAAGCGCCTTGCAGTACCGGTTCCGTTTCAATTTTGCACGGGGCGTAACCGTCGATTGGAGTTTCGTCGATAATGCTCACGAGGAGAATGGCGCCCGGCTTGAGCTGGGTTGCGAGAATCTTGTTCACATCGCCGCCGGCGAGTTTTGCAAAATCGTTGACCGCTTGTTCTGTGACAATGCCCTTGAGTTGCCCGAAGTTGAGCTTGAGCGACTGGAGTTTGCCGGTGGTGTCGTAGAAAACGCTATCCACGGCGCCGTACAGGTAATCGCCTTTGCGGGCGTTGCGGGCGCGGTTGGCAAACTGAGCTTTCGGGAGCACAAAACCACCGAGTTGCAATTGCAAGTTGCTGATGTTTGTCTGTAATGCGCGTTTGGCGGCATCCTGAGACTTAGCGTTCAAGGTTGTCGTGATTTCGAGCTGCGCCTTGCGCCAATCCTCGATGCCTTCGGTCTTGAAAAGTTCGTGGAAAAAGTCGCTATCCAAACGTTCTTCCAAGCGTTCGAGCGTCGTGCTCATGGTAAAGCGGAAGTTGCCATGATTAAATTCGAGCGGTTTTGCAAGCGCCGAGTCCATGTCGGCTTGCTCGATGTAGCCCTCTTCGACCATGCGTCCGAGCACGTACTTGAGTCGTGTTTCTCCGCGTTCAAGTGCTTTTTGTTTGCGTTCTTCTGTGCGCTGGATGAACGGATCGTAGTTGAACGGCCCTTTGACCGAACCGGCGATGAATGCGCATTCGGCTAGAGTCAAATCTTTGAGTTCCTTGTTAAAGAAGTATTGCGCGGCGATGGCAACGCCCTTGCCCGTGCCCGAAACGTGGAACTGGTTCAGATAAAATTCCAGGATGTCTTCTTTGGAAAAATGCTTTTCCATGCGGAGCGCGTTCAAAAATTCCTTGAGCTTTTCCTTGATGCTGCGTTCTTCGCGGCCGAAAATGTTTTTGACCGCCTGTTGCGTGAGCGAGGAGCCGCCTTGGACGAATCTCCTGGCCTTGATGTTGTTGACCATGGCGCGCATAAAACCCTTGAGGTCGTAGCCGTTGTGGGTCCAGTAACGTGAATCTTCGGCGGCGATAAGGGCGTTGATGAGGTTTACCGGGATATCGCCATAGGGAACGTACACGCGGTGGTTGGCGTCAAAGAAGGCTCCCAGCAGATTTTCGCCGTCTTCATAGAAAACGCGCGTTTCGCCAGAGAGTACCTGCAAAATGGTGGAACGGTTGAAAAGATTGTCCGGATCGCGTTCGGGGAGGATCTTGAACACGACTATATAAAAGGGGATGTAGCAAATAAGGGCTACGAGAAAGAAAGCGACGGTAATTTTAACGAACTTATTCATGCTCTGCGTAACTTGTTGACTGGTAACGGTTTACAAAATATAAAAGTTTTAGGGCTGTGTTCTGCGAAACGGCTCGCATTATGTAAAAAATACGCTTATTTGAAAAGAAAAACAACGATTTTGCCAATTACCCCTTGAAAATCTGCTGAAATTTTGTTAAAATTAGTGTCCCCAAGATGGGAAGATGGCCGAGTTGGCCGAAGGCGCGTCCCTGCTAAGGACGTATAGGACTTAATCCTATCGCGAGTTCGAATCTCGCTCTTCCCGCTGAAAAGCCCCGAGTCCTTCGACTCGGGGTTTTTTCTTTACATACGCATTGTCACCCCGGACACCGTTCCGGGATCGGCTTTGGCATCGTCATTCCTCTTCGAGGCATGACGAGTTCGCCTCGGATATAGAAACATGCAAGCATGTTTCTGCATCACTCGGCTCCGTCGTCATTCCCGCGTAGGCGGGAATCTTATCGGCCTTTTTTCATCTTGCCTTTGTCGATGTACATGAATGTGTCCGCGCGCTTGAGCACGTCCTTTATGCTTTCGTCAATTTGGCTATTGTATTCGGCCATTCCTGCGGCAAACGAAATGCGGTTTGTCGGGGACTTGGATTTGGCTTTGATTTTTACAACTGACTTGAGCTTTTCGAACAATTCCGAGCGTTGGTTGTATTGTGCATCGTATAGGATAATGACAAATTCATCGCCGCCAATGCGGAATACGGGACTGTGGCTGAATATGCTGCAGAAAACCTTGGTGCAGTTCTTGAGATAAGTATCGCCCATGTCGTGTCCGAGCGAATCGTTAATAACTTTAAGGTCGTTTACATCGCACTCTACAATTGCAAATTTGATTTTGTCTTTTGCTTTGATCTCGTTGTCGATTAGTTCACACTTTGCCTTGAATGCCGCAGCGCTCCCGACGCCTGTAAGCGGGTCCTTGTTTGCAATTAGCTTTGTGTGCTGTAGGTCTTTCCTTAGTCGTTGTGCGGTCTCTTCGAGGCGGTGTTCCAATTCGACGTTGGTGATACCGATGATGAAAGCTTGCGAGTTGCTTTTGTCGCTTGCAATTTTTAGGCGGTAATGTTCGATATGCTCGTCAATCTTTGCAAGGAAAGGAATGGTGTAATGAGGTGCCGTCTGCAAAATTTCGGAGCACTTTTCGAGCGTTGACTTTTCGATAAATTCACTAAACTCGTTGGGAACGTGGATTCGTTTCATGAAATCGTCAAAGCTTTGCGGACTTGATGATGTGCTGCCTTCCCAAAGGAGCGGTGCAAACTTTTCGCTTACTTGGTAGTACTTTGCCTGTTTTTTGGCTGTGTTCACATACACGACCAAGTCGTAGTCGGCAGAAAGCCCAGAAATGATAACGGCTTTTTGCGAAAGATCCCTGTTCCTGCTGATTTTAGATATAAAGAATGCATAAATGGTACAGCACCCGAGCATGAAACCGATGGAATTGCAGGGGGCGAGCGGGTATGCTTTTTGGAGAAAACCGCATAGTACCGGGGCGAGAATGAATAAAAATCCCGCGGCGTAGTGGCGCCATGTGTTGGCGTTTTTCGCGCTTGCAATTCTGTATGCTGTAAAAAGCCCGATAACGAAGAACGTAAAGTATTGGCTGTAGTAAAGAAGATCCCTACCTGCGCGGGTGATGTAAACACCTTCGTTCGAAATGTCAAAAATAAACCTGGACTTATAATTTATTACAAGTAATACGAGCTGGAACAATACAAGCGAAATTGAAAGCATCTTGGCGGGGATGGCCTTGTCGCGTTCGATGCTGATAAAGTTGAGGATATAGCTCAGCCAAATGTAAGCCAAAAATGCGGCTGCCGCATGGGAAATTGATGATGAAATGAAAAATAAATCAATGTTGCGGATTGTTCCACTACCGAAAAGCCCCCAAATACCATCTTGGAGGCAAAAAAAAGTCACCCAGTTCGAAAGATTCATGAAATCTTTGTCTGTTTTTTCGCTTTTGTCAAGTACGAGCTTGAACTGATTCATGAAAATCAGCAAGACGAGAGCGCAAGTGAAAGAAAGAACTGAGTAAAGCGGATTAGCCATAAATCTCCATAAACCTATATGCAATATAAGAATTTTATAACCATTTTGCAATGTCCGTGAAAAAGAGTGTTTTTTGTCACTTTTTTGCCCAATTCGGGTATTTTCTGATTTCCCTTTTTTCGAAAAATTTCTTGACTTTTTTGTTTTTTTTATGGATATTATAGATGGATATGTAAAAAAAGGAGTTTGACCATGAAAACGAATAGCTTTTTGGTCGGAGCCATTCTCGGTGCAGCTGCGACAGTTGCGTTTACAAAGAAGTTTTTTAAGTGCTGTTCTTGTGAAGAGAAAGAAGCTTGCGATAATCCGGTTTTGAAAGATGCCGATGATGCGGTCGAAAAGCTTCGCAATTCCGTGGATAGCCTTCGCAAGGAACTCAATAGCCGCATTGAATCCGAACAGACCTTTGCCGCGAAGTGCGAAGACCTCAAGGAACAGGTGGCCAAGCAAAATGCCGAAATCAACAATCTCAAGAACGTCTGCGAAATGCAGGATAGCCGCAACAAGAAACTCGAGGAAGAACTTGCTGCCGCAGACAAGAAGAAATAAAACGATTAAATGGTTTAAAGCGAAAAAGTCGGCGAGAACGCCGACTTTTTTATCGTCACGCCCGCGACCTGTAGTGAGCCTGTCGAACTAAGGCGGGCATCGTCTTATTGATTCGTCATCCTGAGCAACGCGAAGGATCCAGTTACAGTTCTTATTACTTCCCGAAGTCCTTCGCTATTTCAATAGCAAGTTCTTCGAGTTTTGCCGCTGACGTTTCATCAAGAGCGGACTTGAGCGTGACCGTTGTTTCGCAGAACGTGATGTTCTTGAGCGTGTCAAGAATCTCGTGCATCTTCTTTGCAGCCATCGGAGCCCATGTTCCGTTTTCGACAATGCCGACTTTGCGGTTGCTGTAGTTCTTCGCCTTGATGTGCGTCAAGAATCTTTCGGCGGTGGGGAAGAGCCCTGCGTCAAGCGTTGTGGCGCAAATGGCGAGGTGGCTGTAACGGAACGCCTGTGCGACCGATTCCGAAATGTACGTGCGGCACAAATCCTTGATGGTCACGTCCACGCCTTTTGTACGGAGCGATTCAGCGAGCTTCTTCGCGGCTTCTGCCGTGTGACCGTAAACGCCTGCGTATGCGACGAACACGCCCTGCGTTTCAGGCGTGTAGCTGCTCCAGGTGTTGTACTTGTCAATGTAGAAGCCCAAATTGTCTGTAAGAACCGGGCCGTGCAACGGGCAAATCGTCTTGACTTCGATACCGGCGAGCTTCTTCAAAACGCTCTGCACCTGCATGCCGTATTTTCCGACGATGTTGATGTAGTAGCGTCTTGCTTCGCTCACCCAGTCTTCGCCGAGTTTGCCGGAGAGTCCGAATGTGCCGAACGCATCGGCAGAGAACAAAACCTTTTCGGATTCGTCGTAGCTGAGCAAGACTTCGGGCCAGTGGACCATCGGGGCGGCGATAAACTTTAGCGTGTGCTTGCCGAGCGAAAGCGTGTCGCCATCCTTGAGCGTGAGCGTCTTTGTGCCTTCCGGGAGCTTGACGAACTGCGGAATGAACGCAAGTGCCTTAGCAGATGCGGCAATGGTTGCGTCTGGGTACTTCTTGATAAATTCGAGAAAACCGCCGGCGTGGTCGGGTTCCAAATGGTGGACAATCAAGTAGTCGGGCGTTTTGCCCTGCAATGCATTTTCAACATTTGTCAACCATTCACTTACTTTGTGTGCATCTACGGAATCCGTGACCGCAATCTTCTCATCAAAAATCACGTAAGAATTGTAAGAGACTCCGTCGGGAACCTTGTATTGCCCTTCAAATAAATCAATCTCGCGGTCATCCACCCCAACGAACTTAATGCTTTCGCTAAAATCTGAAACGATCATGAAACCTCCAATTTTTTTTGGAATAATAGTATTTATTGAACTCTATTCTGCAGAATTTGAGCGGAGAGGGGATGTTTCCCACTGTGTGTCAGAATTTTTAAGCCATGCCCTTTCCCTGGCGGCACTCTCGCGTTTCTTTGTTTCTTGATCGATTTTCACAACCGCTTGAGCCCCGCTGAAGAGGCCCTCGGGGCACTTTTTCTCCTTTTCGTCATCATCCTTGTTTCGAAACATCTGCTCGATGAAGGAATATTCTTTCCAGTAGCCATATTTTTCCGTGCCCAAGACTACTTCGTCGATTTTTGCTTCAATGGTCAACTGGCATCGCGAAATCGTGGAACGGTAAAAGTCACACTCGTTCGTATTTTCGCATTTAAGGATTCCATTTACATAAAAGTCGTATGCGTCATCGTCATCAGCCACGACAGTGACATGTTGTAGATTCAAAGTCGAGAAAAAGATAGATGCGCATCCGTTGAGGAATAACGCTGCGACAACAGTAAAGGTGTAGAATGTTTTTCTTTCATTATTCATTTGATTGTAATATAGCAAAAAAGGAAGTGGTCGAGACCAATTTTGCTGAGTGTGTCGATTCGTAGATTTTTTGTTTAATGGCTGCTAGATAGTACATCGATGTGTTGGATTACGACTGATAAATACGAAAATGTAGTCCAAACGTGTTGTTGCAAGGATCGGCGAGGATCCCGCGCAATCCTTTTTTCTATATTTGCGTTCGTTTAAAAAACGATTAAAACAAAAAAGGAATATCATGCCAGCTTTTGATCCAAATGCGAAAAAGATGCTGATTTCGGGCAACGAAGCCATTTCCCTTTCCATGCGTCATTGCAATGTGCAGCTTGCCGCAGGTTATCCGGGAACTCCGTCCACCGAAATCTTGGAAGATTACTCTGAACTGGGTGGCTATGCCCAGTGGGCTCCGAACGAAAAGGTCGCTGCCGAAGTTGCTCTCGGTGCCGCTTTTGGTCACGCTCGCAGTGTTGTCACCATGAAGATGGTTGGCTTGAATGTGGCAAGTGATGTTCTCTATACTGCAACTTACACGGGTGTCGATGGCGGCATGGTGTGGATTGTTGCCGATGACCCGGGTCAGGGCAGCTCCCAGAACGAACAGGATACGCGTAACCACGCGAAGGCATCCGTTTGCCCGATGTTCGAACCGTCCAACTCCCAGGAAGCTTACGACTTCTTCCGCATCGCTATGCAGACGAGCGAAAAATTCAAGATTCCTGTCATCCTCCGCATGACCACCCGCGTGGACCATTCCAAGTCTATCGTCGTGCCGAAGGAAGAACTCCCGGCAATGGTGCCGAACTTCGAACGCAATATCGCCCAGCACGTGATGGTACCGGGATTCTCCAAGCCGGCTGGCCGTCGCCTCCGCGCCAAGATGGATGAAATGGAAGCCTGGAACGTTGCCGAAGGCCCGAACAAGGTCGAAATGCGCAGCGCTGATTTCGGTATCATCGTGAGCGGCATCAGCTACCACCATGTCCGTGAAGCCGCTCCGGAAGCAAGTATCCTCAAGCTCGGCATGACCTACCCGCTGCCGATGCAGCTCATCAAGGATTTCGCAAAGAAGTTCGAAGGCAAGCGCCTCATGGTCATCGAAGAAAACGACCCGTGGCTTGCTGAAAACATCAAGGCCGCAGGCATCCAGTGCGAAAGCAAGTTTGACCCGATTTTCCGCTTTGGTGAACTCGATGTGAACCGCGTCCGCCGCATTATCGCTGGCGACAAGAATCCGGATCCGGTTCCGGTCAAGGGCAAGCCGCCTATGCTCTGCCCGGGCTGCCCGCACCGCAGCTCCTTCGCTGTGCTCAAGGAACTCGACTGCATCGTTTCCGGTGACATCGGCTGCTACACGCTGGCCGCTCTCCCGCCCATCAGCGCCATGGACTACATGATTGATATGGGTGCCGCTATCGGTATGGGTATTGGCCTCCGCAACGTGCTCCCGCGCGAACAGGCAAAGCGCGTTGTCTCCGTGATTGGTGACTCTACGTTTGTTCACAGTGGCATTACCGGCCTCGTGGAAGCGGGTTACAACCGCCCGGAAACGGGCCACGTCGTCATCATTTTGGACAATAGCATCACCGCTATGACCGGTCAGCAGGAACACCCGGGTACGGGCCGTCACCTCGACCACAGCCCGGCCTACAAGATTGAC
>CACYRP010000058.1 GCA_902776765.1 Fibrobacter succinogenes | reverse complement strand
CCGGCGCGCATGGCCGCCGCGATGCCGCCTCCGGTAAGCGGGTTCGTGTGGTGCGCGGCATCGCCCACGAGGGCAAAGCGGTCTAGCGTGTAGTCTTTCAAAACGCTCGAAACAGGAATCGCACCGCCAACAACGTGGTTGATTTTTGCACCCGGGAACAGCTTGTACAGCCATTCCATTGTAGTGTCCAAAACGTTTTGGGAGTGCTTTCCGGAAATCAGGAATCCGGCACCGAAGTTCGTGACGTTGGACTTGACTTTCGGGAAGCTCCAGATGTATCCGTCATTGATAAAGTCGTGACCTTGCCAGAACGTGAGGTAATCTGGCTTGGTGAGGATTCCTTGCACTTGGATATCGACGCCAGTGCAGGTAAATGCGGGCTTTTGCAAGCAGTCCAGGCCGAGTTGCCTTCCGATACGGCTTTCGACGCCGTCTGCGGCAATGACCATCTTGGCGCGAATTTCTTCGGTGGTGTCACCGGCGCCTTCGCCGAGCTTTACGCGGACAAGGCGCATTCCGTTTTCGACATTTCCGACAAATTCAGCACGAGCGCGAGTGACGAGTTCCACGCCATCGTTTTCGGCGAGGTGGGCGAGCCACGGGTCGAACTTTTCGCGGTTGAGCATGATGCCCGTGCCTTTTTGCGCGAGGTCAATGTTCACGCCGTTCGGTCCGTAAATATAAAGTCCATTGATGATTGTTTCGATGCAACTGTCATCGATAGGGCCGTAAGTCTGCAAGTCCGCAAGCTTGGTGCTCGCTTCACCGCAGCGTACGGGAATGCCGACCTTCTCACGCTTTTCGAGGAGGAGAACTTTGTGCCCTGCGCGGGAAAGATTTCTTGCGGCTACACTTCCACCAGGACCTGCGCCAATAACGACAACATCGTATTCTTTGTTACAGAACATCGTTCAACTCCTGAAGCTTGAGGGCGCCTACGGGACACGCTTTTGCACAGAGTCCGCATTTGACACATTTTTCTTGATCAATTTGCAAGTCGAGCCCATACATGTCTAGCGCCATCTGGGGGCAAATGCCCACACATCCGGCACATTCTAGACAAACACCTCTATCGTGAACGAGAATCTTCATGAAGATTAATATACAAATTTATGGGAATAGCATTTAGGGGTTAGGTTTTAGGAATTAGGTCTTAGGTTTATAATTGCGGTTGCACCGCCCTTTATTAATGCACGAAGTGCATGATTCTTTCCTAATACCTAAAGCCTGCAACCTATAACCTTTTATCTTACTTCTGCAACATGTAGAACGCGCTGAGCCAAGCGAGCAGGCGCTCCCAGTCTTTGCTGCTTTGTGTGATGGAATCACCGAGCGTATAGATAACGAGGTCTTCGAGTTTGTGATTCCCTAATGCTATGGGAGGAATCGATTGGAATTGGTCGCTGAAGTCTTTGTTGTCGGCGAGTCTGCCATCTACTACGATAACAACATGATGGTTTTGGATGAATATCGAATAGTGGTGGCGTTTTCCGTCCAGAACCTTTTGGCAAGACGTATCCTTCCGTGTGTAGTAGCTAATGGTATCGTCGGAACCCGTGGAATCCCTCTTGTAAAATTCGGCACAAAGCTCATCTGATTTGTGTCCGGCTTTTATGCTGAAGGCAACATCGCTTTCTTTTTGACGGGTGTCAACGTATATGGAATCGCTAGCGCTTGTTAAATTGTCCTTTGTTACCCAGAAGCTGATGCCGAGAATGCTGCCAAACGCTTTCCAGCTTTGGTTGTTGACGATGGTCATGCCGGGTGTTGTTTCTGCATAGGCTTTTTGAATTTGCATGGACGGGGAAATCGCATCACTGGAGGCAACTTTGAATTTGTATGTTCCGATACCGATGTTTGGGATAACTGTCAGGTATTTCGAATCGCTTTGGTCGTTTTCGAACTTATAGAGAGCGAGTGTATCGCCTTTGTCGCTAATAAGGACGGGATTCTTGTGGTCTGTTGTAACAGAAACCGGGACAATCATGGAATCCAGCGTTTTTGCAGAGTTTAATCTCAAGGCTTCTTGCGTAACTTTGACTGTTACATAACCCGGTATGATTTCCAATTTTTCGCCAGGAACAAAGTCCCACTTGACGTCTCTTGTCGAGGTATCGCGGCCTGCGCCTCTGATGAGCGTAATCTTCGTAAATTCCATTGGAGGAATTTCATTGAGGGTCACAATCCCTGCGTTGACATCCGTGTCGCCTACTCCGGCGCAGTTGAGCGTTCCCGTGATGCAAAGTGAATCGCCTGAACTGAGTCCGTAAGTGCTTAACCCGAGTTCTAGGCTTGCGTTCTTTTCGAGTCTTGCTTCGGGGACGGAGAGTGCTTGTAGGTTAGACTTGTTGTCTTCGATGGAAAGGGTCAGGTAAGCAGACTGCGTATGTTCAGTGTTGCTGATTTGCAAAGCGTATTCGCCTGCAAAAATGCTGTCGAGGGTGAACTTGCCTTCGTTGTCTGTTGTCGTGGTCTTGATTGGCGCCATGCGAGCGGCAACGTGTGTCGCCGATATGAGGCTTACCTTTGCGCTTGTGACCGGATTTCCGTTTTCGTCCTTGACGATGCTTGCAATCGTTGTCCCGGATTCTGTTTCCGTGAGTACGCCGGCGTGGTTCTCGTCGGAGCAAGCTGTAAAGAGCGATGTGGCGAGGGTGGCAATCCCAGCATATTTTAGAATCTTAAATTGCATCATGCTTTAACCTCCGGATCGAGGTTAGAGAACAGGTGGAGGTTCATCTGGTAAACTCCGCTTGCCTTTTCGTTGTCCTCGCTGATGATTCGTCTTGCCTTGGACTTGAATTCCTGAAGTTCGGATTCAAGTTTCTTGTAGGCGTTGTTCGAAATACTGAATGTGAGCGTGCTCATGACGGTCGGCATCTTGGGGCGCGTGATGAGAGCCTGCTTGGAAAGTTCAAAACATTGCAACTGGTATTGCTTGATGAGTTCGGCGTTGTTGTACGGACCGCTGGAAATGGATTCCTTGGTCGGCTTCCAAAAACCCGCTTCGTTCTTGCGGGCGAGGCCTAACTTTTCCAAAAGAGCAAGCGAGTCCTTGAGCTTCCCTAGTGGAATTTTTGGGAAGATTCTCTTTTGCACGGGGGTCAAGTCATCTGTAACGTCCATAGCATCAAGAATAGCAAACATTGCGCTATGGTACCAGTGATTATAATATTCGTAAGTGTTAGAATCGAGAATATGCTGCGGGTTCGGGTGCAGGTGCAATAGCTCTTCCATGGCAGAACTGCGGGCCGATTCGGTCTTTGCCTGATCGAGCTTCACCATGGTTTCGAAGTATTTTGCGGCTTTTTTATTGAGTCCCAAGACTTCGATGAATTTCGCGGTCATGCGGGGGCTAACCTTTTTCCCTCTGAGAACATCGGCAAAGTAACTGCGCGTCTTGGGGAGTCCGAGCATATTGCAAATCCCAGTACGGGTGAATTCCGGGTCGGCTTGGACTCGTGCCGCCTGGTATTCTTCCAAGTACTTGCGGAAGTGCGTGAATTGATAAATATCGATATAGTTTTCCACATAATTAATATAGTAATTATGAGAACTATGGTGAGAACATTTTTTGAGAAAATGGGTGGAATGTGATGTCGGTTCGCTTGACAGTTTCTTACTTTTTTGTTACGATAAAGCCGGGCGTTGCGGGCTGGCGTCTGAAGCCCGCTCGAAGGGGGCGCAAAAGACGAGGCTTTTGCGAGGGGGGAGGCTTCCCCCACCTAACCCCAACCACTTATAACAGACGAAAGAACGGCTCTGCGAGCCTATAGACGAGAGAAATTAAAAATGAATAATTAAGAATGAAATACTCATTTTTAATTTTTAATTCTTAATTCTTAATTCATTCCTCATTCCACCCCACACCTCAAAGGGCCGTAGGCCCGACCCCATACCTCATACCCTAACCACTATCTACAGCCTACTTCCAACTGTCTACTTCCTACTAAGCTCTAAGTTCTACCAACTACCTACATTCTCCTCATCCCTCACCGCTCACCGCTATAATCTATCGTCTATCGTCTATCGTCTTTCGTCTAATTTTCTATCTTTAGGCGCGAAATTTATGAGGTAACTCCTATGGGTAATGAGGCAGAAAAGCCGAATATCATTACGTCCTCGCTTGACTTTTTGGTCAATTGGGGGCGAACTAACTCCTTGTGGCCGTTCCCTTACGGTACGGCTTGTTGTGCAATCGAATTCATGAGTACGGAAGTGGGTCGTTATGACCTTTCTCGTATCGGTTCTGAATACGTGCGTTTTACGCCGCGTCAGTCCGATGTGCTGCTTGTTGCAGGTACGATTACTTACAAGCAGGCTCCGATTTTAAAGCGCATTTACGAACAGATGGCTGAACCTCGCTGGGTGATTGCCATGGGCGCATGCGCTAGCTCTGGCGGTTTTTATGACTGCTACTGCACGGTGCCCGGTATCGACCACATTATTCCGGTGGATGTCTATATCGGTGGTTGCCCTCCTCGTCCGGAAGCTTTCTTCGATGCCATGTTTGACTTGCAGAAGAAGATCAAGGATGAATCTTTCATGAAGCAGCGCGTTGAACGTGTCAAGGAACAGCTTGAAATGATCAAGGTGAAGACTGCCGAAGCAAAGTGCGAAGCCAGGACCGCTATTCACGACAAGGTCGTGGACATCAAGGACTTCATGAAGGAAAAAGAACAGAACCTCGTGAAGAAAGCCCAATTCTGGAAGGAGTAGAAGAATGACTGTTGAAGAAATCTTCGCCATCCTTGAAGAAAGATATGGCGCGAAGCGCGAAGCGCAGGACAAGTGGGGCGTGACCGCTGTTATTTCGGCCTCCTATCTGCATAACGCAGTCCAGTTCCTCAAGGAAGAATCCGGCATCAAGTTCGAAATGCTCGTTGATATTGCCGGTATCGATTACCTGACTTACCCGAATCACGAAGGCCCGCGTTTTGCTGTTGCTTACGCATTCAAGAGCATGTCCAAGCCGGTGAGTCGCATCCGTCTGAAGGTGCTGGTGTCCGAAGAAGACTTGAAGGTTCCGACGATTAGCGACCTTTATGCGAACGCCAACTGGTATGAACGTGAAGTTTTTGACCAGTACGGTATTGTGTTCAAGGGTCATCCGGACCTCCGCCGCTTGTTGAACCATGTTGAATTTGTCGGCCATCCGCTCCGCAAGGATTACCCTGCCCAGAAGCGCCAGTGGCTCTCCACAAACGATTACCTGCTTCCGCAGTTGGAACAGCGCCTTGAAGAACTTGGTTACAAGGTCGTACAGCGCTCCAAGGAAGTGGAAACGAACGACAATGAATTTTTGGAAGGGAGTATCAAGGAATGATCGTATTAGATCCGAATGGCGAAAAGCTGAATTTGATGCCTCTCAACGTGGGGCCTAGCCACCCGGCAACTCACGGTTGCTTGCGCTTCTTGACCGCTATGGATGGTGAAACCATCGTGGCATCTGTCGAAGAAATCGGCTACCTGCACCGCGGGTTCGAAAAGATGGTCGAACGCGGCACTTGGCAGCAAGTTGTCCCGTACACGGACCGCTTGAACTACTGCTCTGCTATCATGAACAACATTGCGTTCTGCCGTGCAGTCGAAAATATGTTCCAGGTTGAAATCCCGGAACGCTGCAAGGTGCTCCGCGTGATTGTGAACGAACTTTCCCGTATCAACGACCACTTTGTGTGCGTTGCTGCTGCGTTCCAGGACTTGGGCGGTACGACTCCGTTCATGTACGCTTTTAACCCGCGTGAAGAAATCATGTGCATCTGGGAAAAGCTCACGGGTGCTCGCCTTACGAACAGCTTTGCTCGCATTGGCGGCCTTTCTCGCGATAGTTACGAAGGTTTTGAACAAGATGTTCTCGCTGCCCTCAATTCTACCGAAAAGGCTTTGAAGGACTTGCACGCCTGCTTGGATAGAAACCGCATCTTCCTCGACCGTACGGTGGGCATCGGCAAGATTTCTGCTGAAAAGGCTATCAGCTACGGCTGGACGGGCCCCTGCCTCCGCGCTTCCGGTGTTGCCTCTGACCTCCGCAAGGATGAACCGTATTACGATTACGAAACCTACGACTGGGAAGTCGTGGTCGGCACTCAGGGCGACTGCAACGACCGTCTGCAGGTTCGTTTGGCCGAAATCGAAGAATCCGTAAAGATTGTGCGCCAGGCTTTGAAGCGCCTTGCTCCGGGCCCGGTCGATATCGTTGATCCGCGTATCCGCGTGCCATCTCACAAGCTCGCTTACCAGGACATGGAAGGCCTCATCGGCCGCTTCAAGAGCGTTTACGAAGGCATCCGCGTGCCGGAAGGCGAATACTATTGCGGTTCTGAATGCGCTAACGGTGAACTTGGTTTCACGATTATTTCTGACGGCTCTGGCCATCCGTACCGCATCAAGGTGCGTCCGCCTTGCCTTACGCAGTTTGCTGCATTCCATGAACTCGTCGAAGGCGGCCTCTTGGCTGACTCCATGGCCGTGCTTTCGGGTCTCAACATTATTGCTGGAGAACTTGACCGATGAGAGAACATATTACTGGTGCTGTCCAATTTGTTTCGAACAATCATTTGAAGTTCGACCGTCCGGCACAGCCGATCGACGCTCTCCCGGATCCGGGTCAGACGTTTGGTTATGTGAACAAGCCTGTTCCGCAGCCTCCTACGGCTGAAGTGCTTGCCAAGCTCAACACTCCCGAAATCAAGGAACGTTGCGCCGACCTCCTTAGCCGTTATCCGGTAGGTCAGGCCGCTCTCCTCGAAGTGCTCTGGCTTGTGCAGGGCGTGTTCGGTTGGGTTCCGTGCGAAGGTATCCGCTGGGCCGCAGGCGTTTGCGGTTGCGCTCCGGCTCATGCGCTTGGCGTTGCTACGTTCTACACAATGTACAACCACGCTCCGAAGGGCAAGTTCCTTTTGCAGTTCTGCCGTAACATCAGCTGCACCATCAAGGGCGCTCCGAGCCTTATCGCTTATGTGGAACATGCTTTGAACATCAAGACGGGCGAAACGACTCCGGATGGTCTCTTTACAATCCTCCAGGTGGAATGCCTTGGTTCTTGCGGCAATGGCCCGATGATGCTTGTGAACGACGACTTTGCAACGGACGCTGATGGCGAAGTGCTCACGATGAAGCCGGGTACAAAGCTTACGACCGACAGCATCGATCGCATCCTCAAGTGGTGCTATGCCCATGAAGACAACATCCCGAAGCACGACGTGCTCGGCGGTACGGTGAAGGGCCACTGCGGTCATCCGGGTGCACCGGGTGCAATTGCAAAGCCGCAGGTGGCAGACTACGCTCCTCCTTCTCCGGTTTTGAATGTCAGGTCTGAAGCTGATGAAACGGGCGCTACCCTCACTTGGAAGGGCGCTCCGGAATTCACGAAGATTGTCGTTGAAAAGAAGAACGGCAACGACTGGGTCGCCGTGGGCGAGCCGGGCGTGAAGGACAAGGCTTTTGTGGACCCGAACGGAAAGGTCGGCGACGAATACCGTATGATTGCGACCTCCGGTGAACGTGTTGCTAAACCCTCGGCTGTTGCTGTGACTAAGCAGAAGCCCGCACCGGAACAAAAGGCGGTTTAATTATGGCTGAATGTGTAAAAGTTTGTACGCAAAACTTTGGCAAGGGCGCCCAGGACATCGAAGTCTATAAGAAATTGGGCGGCTACGCTAACATTTCGGAACGTTTGTTCAACATGAGCCAGTTCGAGCTCATCGATTACGTGCAACGTTCTAACCTCCGCGGTCGTGGTGGTGCAGGCTTCCCGACAGGCATGAAGTGGAGCTTTGTGCCGCGTGGTACGGGCAAGCCGGTTTACATTGTCGTAAACGCTGACGAAGGCGAAGGCGGTACCTTTAAGGACCACTTCCTCATGCTCGAAGATCCGCACCGCTTGATCGAAGGCCTTATCATTGCAGCTTGGGCTCTGGGCTCTCGCGCGGCCTACATCTACTGCCGTGGCGAATTCCTCCCGTGCATCGAAGCCTTGAACAAGGCTTTGAACCAGGCTTACGCTGCTGGCTACCTCGGCGAAAACATTTGCGGCACGAAGTTCAGCTTTGATATCTTTGTGCATCGCGGTGCTGGCGCCTATATTTGCGGTGAAGAAACTGCTCTTATCAACTCTCTCGAAGGCCAGAAGGGCCAGCCGCGCCTGAAGCCGCCTTTCCCGGCAGTTTGCGGTGCTTGGAAGTCTCCGACCTGTGTGAACAACGTCGAAACGATCATGTCGCTTCCGTGGATTTTGCAGCACGACCCGAGCGAATACGCCAAGATGGGTACACCGCGCGCCGGTGGTACGAAGGTGTTCTGCATTTCCGGTGACGTGAAGAATCCGGGCGTGTACGAAGCTCCGCTCGGCACTCCGATGATGACGATGATCAACGATTATGCCGGTGGCGTTGTGGGTGGCAAGCTCAAGGCTGTGCTCCCGGGCGGTTCCTCTTGCGCTCCGCTTACCGCAGAAGAAGCCGCAGTCGCTACGATGGACTACGAATGCCTCGCCTCGATGAAGACGATGTTCGGTTCTGGCGCCATGATCATTATCAACGATACGCACAACATGGTGGACCTCTTGAATTGCCTCGGCAACTTCTACAGCCACGAATCTTGCGGCCAGTGCACGCCGTGCCGCGAAGGTACAGGCCTCTTGCATCGCATCTTGAACCAGATGGTGGCCGGTAACGGTCACGATGGCGATGTGGAACTCATGCAGAGCCTTTCTAGCGGATTTGGTGGCGTGACGATTTGCCCGCTCTCCATTTCTTTGGGTGGCCCGGTTTCGAGCTACACTGCAAAGTTCCGTGCGGACTTTGATGAATATATCGCTAAGAACCCCGAACACGCAAAACCGCGTATTCAAGAAACAAGTCGTCCTGGAATTTTCTGGTAATAATATGAGTAACTACTACAATATGCCGAAACTCCCGACCGAAGCAAGCCCGAAGGTGGAAATCTTCGTGGATGACAAGGCCGTGATGGTTCCTGGCGATACCAACCTCCTCGAAGCCTTGAAGGCTGTCGGGATTGAAACTCCTCACGTATGTTATCATCCGTATTTGCCGGTGTCGGGTAACTGCCGTCAGTGCCTGGTAGAGCAGGAAGGCCCGCGCGGTCGCATGCTCGTGATTTCGTGCTATACTCCTGTGACTCCGGGTATGAAGATTTATACCCCGGCATCCAGCGCTCGCGTGAAGAACGCTCGCAAGGCCACACAGGAATTCATGCTGGTGAACCACCCGCTGGATTGCCCGATTTGCGACAAGGCCGGTGAATGCACCTTGCAGGAAAACTACATGGAAGCAGGCCAGAACGAAGGCCGCCTCCGTCCGGAATACGGCAAGAATTACCACGGCAATCCGGAACATCAGTTCATCGATGCGAAAGGTCAGCTCCGTGGCGGTAAGCATGTGGACATCGGTCCGCGCATTTTGCTCGACGAAGAACGTTGCGTGCAGTGCGACCGTTGCGTACGCTTTATGCGTAGCATCGCCAAAGACGAACAGCTCCAGCTTGCTGGCCGTGCCGACCACACTTACATTACGACTTTCCCGGGCGAAAAGCTCGACCACGAATACGACCTCTGTGTCACGGACGTATGCCCGACGGGCGCCATGACGGCAAAGTACTTCCGCTTCCAGAAGCGCGTTTGGCTCCTTGCCCATACGCCGACGATTTCGATGGACGATTCCCTCGGTGCAAACATTTGGCTTGATCATGCCGATGGCCGCATCTACCGTGTGATGCCGCGTTGCAACCCGGAAGTGAACCGCAGCTGGCTCTCCAACACGAGCCGTCTCGCTTTCCAGCAGTTTGACAAGAACCGCTTGCCGGCAATTGACGCTTCCGCTCTCCAGATTAGCGGTGGCAAGGTTGCACTCGTGGCTGGTGGCTCCTGCACGAACGAAGACCTCGCTGCTCTCAAGATGCTCAAGGAAGCTCTCGGTGACCGCGCTGAGCTCTTCGGTGGTTCCCTCCTCAAGGTGGGTGCTCCGGACGGTATCGCCAAGAGCGGTGACCCGGTGGCAAACCGCGCCGGCATGCAGCTCATGGGCTTTGCTGACGTTGCAGAACTCATCAAGCGTGCAGGCGAATTCAGCAACCTCATCACGGTGAACGCTGACCTTTACGGCGAAGACGCTTCTGCAGCCAAGGCTCTTGACAAGATTTCGAACCGCATTGCTCTTTCCGCTTTCGATGACGCTACCGCCAAGAAGGCCAAGGTTGCTTTCGGTATCCGCCACTGGAGCGAAGTCCAGGGTACGATGGTCAACAGCCTCAACATCTTGCAGAAGCTCTCTGCGGCTCCGACTTGCCCGGATGAAAAGCTTGCCCCCCGACATTACCTATGATGCCATCAAGAGCACAGGAAAGCTCCTGGGAGGTAACGCATAATGGATATTATTGAATCCAAAACCTGGATTGAATGGGCAATCACGATTGCGAAGTTCGCATTCTGCTTCGTGCCTGTCCTTTACATCCTTCTTTTAATACCGATGGAACGTCGTGGCGCTGGCTTTATGCAAGACCGTCAGGGCCCGAACCGCTCCTACATCAAGATCCCGTACTTCGGAAAGCTCCGCGCATTCGGTTACGTGCAGAACATGTGCGACGGTACAAAGCTCTTCTTCAAGGAAATGTTCGCTCCTGCTGGTGTGAACAAGCTCTTGTACTACGTGGCGCCTGCAATTCCGTTCGCTATCGTGTTCCTCTCCCCGTGCGTGATTCCTTGGTTCGGACCGATGATTTTCGATTGGGGTGGCGAAACGGTTAGCATTGCAGGTTCCATCATCGATTCCGATGTGGGCGTGCTCTTGCTGTTCGGCTTCTCCTCCATATCGGCTTACGGTGCCATGCTCGCTGGTTGGGCTTCCAAGTCCAAGTACAGCTTCCTTGGCGCTCTCCGTACGAGCTCCATGACCATCAGCTACGAAGTCTGCCTCGGACTTTCGCTCATGGGCATCTTGCTCCTCGCCGGTTCCTTCAACCTCACGGACATCGTGCAGTGGCAGGAAAATCATGTTTGGGGTATCGTTGCCCAGCCGGTGGCTTTCTTCTGCTTCCTCATTGCAAGCATTGCTGAAACGGGCCGCGCTCCGTTCGACGTTGCCGAAGGTGAACCGGAACTCGTTGCCGGTTACCATACTGAATATGGCGCTATGCAGTTCGGTCTTTTCTACATGGGCGAATACTCGCACATCTGCATCAACAGCTTCCTCATTGCCACGCTGTTCCTCGGCGGTTATGCCGTTCCGTTCGTGACGACCGAAACATTGCAGGAACACATGGGCGGCTCTCTTGCTGTTCTCTGTGGCGTGCTCGCTTTCATCGCGCTTGCATTCCTCCACATGATTTACCGCTATTCCCGCAAGCTCAAGGCTACAAACCTTACGCACCGCTTTGAAGTCCTCAAGGAATACAGGCTCTACAAGATTGTGGCTTGGGTTGCAACTCTCGTATTTATTGCTCTCGGTGTTTGCGCCTGGTTGTTCTACAATCCTGAAAATTTCGTGGTGAATGGTATGGCTGTCGGTGGCCTTGCAACGGCTGTCGGTACGGCACTCATCCACTTGCTCGTTCTTGTGGCAAAGAGCCTCATCTTCTGCTGGGTCTGGATTTGGGTCCGCTGGACGCTCCCGCGCTTCCGCTATGACCACGTGATGCACCTCGGCTGGAAGATTATCTTGAATATCGCCCTCATCAACCTCGTGGTGACTGCGGTCATTGCAAAACTCTTAGGGGGTAACTAATGCGCGTTATTAAGCAAAAACCGATGACCGTCATCGAACGCCTTTACATTTTCGAGGCGATTCGCGGTCTGTGGACGACTCTTAAGCATGCGGCTCGCGGCTTGTTCCGCTACGAAGAACTTCCGACGATTTCTTATCCGGAAGGTCAGCCGGAAGTCCGCAATACCTACCGCGCCAAGCACCGCTTGATGCTCCGTCCGGATGGAACGCCTCGTTGCGTTGCCTGCGGCATGTGCGCTGCGGCTTGCCCTGCCCACTGCATCTTCATCGAAGCAACGCAGAGCGATGACCCGCGTATCGAAAAGCGCGTGATGCGTTTCGATATCGACCACTTGACTTGCGTGTTCTGCGGCCTTTGCGCCGAAGCTTGCCCGGTCGATGCCCTCCGCATGGATACAAAGCAAATCATTTTCGAACACCGTTCCCGCGAAGATTTCGTGGCTCACCTTTACGATCTCACCAACTGGGATCCGAAGGATTACCCGAATGACGAACAGAGCCAGATGGCTCCGGGCGGTACAAAGAATGCCGAGGCCCGCAAGGTCTGGGGCATGGAGGTAAAATAATGCTCGCTTTGATTTATTTCATTGTCCTCGCAATTATCGCAGTCGGCAGTGCCGTTTGCGTGCTCCTCTCTAGGCATCCGCTCTATGGCGCCCTTTCGTTGGTCGTCTCGATGGTGTCTCTTGCCGGTATTTACGGCCTTCTCGGAAGCCCGTTCCTCGGCGTGGTCCAGATCATGGTCTACGCTGGCGCCATCATGATGCTCCTGACGTTTGTCATCATGGTCTTGAACGGCGCTCGCGATTCCCATACGCCGATGTTCGACAAGGTTTCGCTCTTTGTGATTCCTGCCGTGCTCGTGCTTGCCGGTCTCGTGGGCTTTGCCCTCGTCCGCTCTCCGATTGCTTTCGATGCAGCTACGATCCGCGGTTCTGTGGCAATCACTTCCAAGACTCTTTTTGATGTAGCTCAGACGGGCCCGGGTTACTTCGTGCTTTTCGAAGTCCTCGGTGTTCTTCTGCTTTCTGCCATGGGTGCCGCAGTGCTTCTCGCCAAGAAGCGCCTGGGTTCTGTGGATTCCGAAAAAACGGAGGGTAAACACTAATGGAACTCCAAGCTATGTACGTACAGATTTTGGCCTTGGTCATTTTTGCCATTGGCCTTATCGTCGCGGTTTCCCGCCGCAATGTGTTCTTTGTGCTGATGGGCGTTGAACTTGCCCTGAACGCCGTGAACCTCTCCTTCGTGGGCTTTGCAAAGACTCTGCCTGCCGAAGCAAGCATTGTGGGCCAGGTGGTTCCGCTGTTCTCCATCGCGGTCGCCGCTGCCGAAGCTTGCGTCGGCCTTGCTATGGTCATCCTCATTTTCCGCAACCGTGAAAGCGTTGACGCCGACACGTATTCTAACATGAAGGGGTAATAAGCAATGATTTCTCTTGGTTTGATACCTCTCTTCCCGCTGTTGGGATGCATTATTCTCGGTGCTATTGCCGTTATTTCTTCGGGTAGCAAGAAGGGCCCTGCAGAAGGTTTCGTTGGAACGCTCGCCGTGCTCTTCCCGGCACTCTCCTTTGGTGGTGTTGCCTTGCTCGCGCTCAACATGCCCGAAGGTGGCATTCGCGAAACGCTCTGCAACTGGATCGACATTCCGATGTTCCGCGTGGATATCGGATTCCTCTTTGACGGACTTTCCCGCATCATGCTCTTGTTCGTGACGGGCATTGGTTCGCTCATTGCTCTCTACTCGATCGGTTATATGCACGGCGACCGCGGCTTTGCTCGCTACTTCGCCTACATCAACCTCTTCTTGTTCAGCATGATTGTGCTTGTGCTCTCGGACAACTTGCTCCTCACATTCCTCGGTTGGGAAGGCGTCGGCCTCTGCTCTTACCTCCTCATCGGTTTCTGGAACAAGGACATCAAGAACTGCAAGGCTGCAAACAAGGCTTTCATCGTGAACCGCGTGGGCGATATCGGCTTCTTGCTCGGTATGCTCTGCCTCGTGACGATTGGCGGCTCTGCCATCCTCAATTACGATGTGCTTTCGAACTTCATCAGCATGGTTATTAATGGTAACCACGTTGAATTGGTCATTCCGGTTCTTTCTGTCGCTGGCATCTTGTTCTTCATCGGTTGCACGGGTAAGTCCGCTCAGATTCCGCTTCTGACTTGGCTCCCGGATGCTATGGCTGGTCCGACTCCGGTTTCTGCCTTGATCCATGCCGCAACGATGGTGACCTCTGGTGTTTATTTGCTTGCCCGTCTCGGTAGCATGTTCGCCCTCCTCCCGGTGGTGCTCGACATTATCGTGATTGTCGGTATGCTTACGGCTTTCTGGGCTGCTGTTGCTGGTCTTTTCCAGAACGACATCAAGAAGGTTCTCGCTTACTCGACCATTAGCCAGCTCGGTTACATGTTCATGGCTTCTGGTGTTTGCGCCTTTGACGCTTCTATCTTCCACGTGTTCACGCACGCCTTCTTCAAGGCAGCCCTCTTCCTCGGTGCTGGTGCTGTAATCCACGCTCTCGCCGGTGAACAGGACATGCGCAAGATGGGTGGCCTCCTCAGAAAGACTCCGATTACTGCTTGCGTGATGATCTTTGCGTTCCTCGCGATTGTCGGTTTCCCGGGCTTCTCTGGTTTCTGGTCCAAGGACTTGATTCTCGAAAAGATTTTCATGAGCAGCACGATGGGTCAGGCTGTTTACGTCGTTGGCCTTATTACCGCTGTGATTACCGCTGTTTACATGGGCCGTCTCATTATCCTTACGTTCTTCGGTAGCTACCGCGGTTCTAAGGAAAGTGAAGAACATATCCACGAAGCTCCGGCTGTCATGCTCATCCCGATGGTGATTCTCGCTTTCGGTGCCGTGTTTGCCGGTTACCTTTGGGCCGATTCTATTGGCATCAAGTTCTTTGCCGAATCGCTCGCTCCGGTTGTGGGTGCCGCTCAGGCATACAACGCTCCGGCTGTAACCGCTCACGTGAACCCGGTTGTCTTTGCCGCTCTCGGTACGGTTGCCGCTTTGCTCGGTATGTTCATTGCTTACAAGATCTACGCTAACGCTCGTATCCCGGCTGCCAAGGGCTCTTCTGCTCCGGAAGGCGGCAAGGCTACATGGACGTTCCTGTTCGATTCCATCCACAAGTATGTTGGCATTATTCCGGTCAACGTGCTCGCCTGGATTTGCGATGTGGTCGTCGATAAGATTCTTGCTGCGACCCAGTGGACGATTGGTGCTATCGCAACGATTCTCGGTGACGGTGCCGCGACCTTCCAAGTGCGCAAGGTGCGTCTCCAGATTGCCCTTAGCATTCTTGGCTTAGTCGCTCTTGTGGCTATTGTTCTTTTGACTGGAGGTTCTTTCTAATGCTATTACATCTCCTTGTCCTCGCTCCGTTCGTTGCTGCCATCCTCATGGTGATGACCTCCAAGGATGACTCCAAGTCTTCTTCACGTCTTGCCATTTTGATGGGCATTGGCTTTACGGCAATGTCTGTCGCTCTCATTGCTCAAGGTAGTGTCTCGACGGAAGAAATCGAATGGTTCCGTATCCCTGGATGCAAGGGACCTGTTTACTACTACTTGACGAGTCACGGACTTGCCTCTTGGATGGTTCTCCTTTCTTGCGGGCTTTCCCTCGTGGCTTTGATTTCTGCTCGTGACATTACTTGCAGAAGCTATCGCAACTTCGCCATTGGCATCTTCGCGTTGATGGGCGCCATGAACGGCACCTTCCTCGCAGCTGATGCGGTTCTCTTCTTCTTCTTCTTCGAAGCCATGGTGATTCCGGCTGCAATTCTGATTGCCGGTTTCGGTGGCAAGGACAGAATGAAGGCGGCGATGACGTTTGCGATCTATACGTTGGTGGGTTCTGCTCCGATGATGGTTGCTCTTTGGTATCTCTTGACGGTTGCTGATAACTCGACGCTTATCTCTCTTGCCGTTGCAGTCCAGAGCCTTCCGGAAGGCACACAGAATGTGCTTCTCGTTTGCTTCCTCTTGGCATTCCTCGTGAAGACCCCGATTTTCCCGTTCCACGGTTGGCAGGCGATTACCTATGCCGAAGCTCCGGCTCCGCTCTCAGCAATCCTCACGGGTGCTATGAGTAAGGCTGGCGTGTTTGGCTTTATCGTCTGGATCCTCCCGATTTTCCCGCTTTCGATGAATACTGTTTCGGGCTTGATGTGGCTTGGCCTCTTTACGGCGGTCTATGGCGCGCTCATGGCTCTCCGCGCAACGGATGGCAAAAAGCTCCTCGCTTTCAGCTCCATGGGTCACCTTGGCCTTGCTGTGGCTGGTGTCTTTAGCCTCTCCGAAGCCATGCTCCCGGCTGTGCTTGTGTTGCTTGTGGCTCACGGCATTTCCGCTGGCGCTCAGTTCTTCCTCATGGGAATTGCAGAACGCATGTCGGGTACTCGCGAACTCGAAAAGCTCGGTGGTCTTTCTTCTACGAATCCGGTGTTCGGAACGCTGTTTGGATTTGCTGGCGTCATGGCTCTCGCTGTTCCTGGAACGGCTGGCTTTGTCGGTGAATTCTCCGTGCTCCTCACTTTGTGGGACATGGGCCCGCTCCCGGCACTCGTGGCAGGTTTCACCTTGATTCTTTCTGCCGCTTACATGCTGCGCTTTATCCAGAAGGTCATCTTCGGTAAGCCTTCTCGCATATACAATGATGGCCGTCGCACGACGCTTCTCGAAGGAACTTCGGTTGGCATCATGCTTTTGCTCCTCCTCGTGTTCGGTTTCCATCCGGCATTTGTGACGGATTCTCTTGTGGAAGCTGAATCGAAGGAAGACCCGGCTGCCGCTCAGGTGCTTAACGATGCCGCTCTCAACAATGGCGAAGCTCCGATGACTGCCGAAGAAATCCATCAGCTGGATTCGACTCTTGCAGCCGCCGGCTTCAAGGACGATGAACGCGCTTCCATCATCGCCCAGATGAAGGGTGAAAATGGCTCCGAAGCTGCTGCAAAATCTGAAAATTCTGTAAAGGAGGCTTCCGATGCTAAGTAATCTTGTTTATCTCTTGCCGGTTATTTTTGTGGTTTTGGGCGGCATGGTGGCTCTCGCTGCCGAACCGTTCTTCGATGACGAAAACAAGCACAAGGTGCTTCCGTGGGTTTCTGCGTTCTTTATCGTTTTGGGCGTTGTTGCTTTGTACTATGCCAAGACCGAAACGCTCTTGAACCTCTATGCAATGGACCCAATCCGCCGCGTGCTTTGCATGGCCATTCTCCTCTGCGCATTCCTCGGCATTTCCGGTCTCCAGTGGACACTTGGCCGTGAAAAGTTCAAGGGTGGTGAAGCTTATGGCTTAATGCTCCTTGCTACAAGCGGTGCGTTGCTCATGACGCAGGCCATTGACTTTGTTGCTCTCTTCATTGCCATGGAACTCACGAGCTTCCCGATTTACGCTCTCGTGGGCATCCGCCGCAAGGACGTCAACGCAAACGAAGGCGTGTTCAAGTACTTTGTCTCGGGTGCTGTTTTCAGTGCAATTTTCCTCTATGGTGTTTCGCTGATTTACGGTGCTACTGGCTCTACGCATTTCTGCGGTCACGTGCTTAGCGGTCGTGAAGCTATCTATGGCGTGGGCATGCTCTTTGTGATTGCAGGCCTCCTCTTCAAGGCTGGCGCTGCTCCGCTCCACTTCTGGGTGGCTGACGTCTATACGGGCGCTTCTGTGGCGGTGACTGGCTTTATGGCCGCTGTCGTGAAGGTCGGTGCTCTTGCCGCTCTCGGTACAGTTTGGATCAGCGTTCTCGTGACGCGCTCCGGTGCCGAAGCTGTTTGGAACCTCGCTGAAAAGGTGACGATTGCAAATCCGTCCAAGCCGCTCTTCTACGTGGTCTTGATTGTGGCGCTCCTTTCCATGGTGATTGGCGCTTTTAGCGGCCTTGCTCAGAAGTCTGTGCGTCGCATCTTGGCTTTCTCCGCCGTGATGAACGCTGGCTTTATTGTGATCGGCCTCTTGCTCCCGAATTACCTCGGCAAAGGTGAAATCCAGATGGGCCCGATGTTCTACTTCCTCATCACATACGCCATTGCTTCTGCAGGCGCATTGACGGGTATCGCTTACATGTCCGGCAGGGAAGACCACAAGGAAAATCTCGATGAACTCCAGGGTGCTGGTCGCCGCCGCCCGTTCGTGGCGCTTGGCGTTGCCGTGTGCTTGGCATCTCTCGCTGGCCTTCCGCCAGTTGCAGGTTTCCTCGCCAAGTTCGCCTTGTTCACCGAAGCATTCAATGCTGACCTTGGCTGGCTTGCCGCTGTTGGCTTTGGCCTTTCTTTGGTGGCTGCGGTTTATTACCTCCGCATTGCATACGTGCTCTTTGCTCCGAAGAAGGATGAAGGTGAATCGAAGTGCTGCTGCGGCGAAGGTAAGTGCTGTGGCCAGTTCGAAGCAACCTATGTTTATCTGCTCCGCTTTGCCGTGGCAGTTGCCGCAATCTCGCTCCTCGTGATTAGCGTCCGTCCGGCACTTGCTTTGATCGGATAGTGAATCTTGTCGTTCCCGCCTCCGAGCGGGAATCTCCATTACAGAAATGAAAAACATCTCGGCGTGATTGCCGGGATGTTTTTTTGTAATTGAAAAGTTTACGCATTTTCCCTGAGACAAATGCACTAAAAAAGCGTGTTAATATAAGTGAAAACACAACATTTTCCAAAAGGGCTTGACACCCTATTGAATAGGGTGTATATTGTATTATGACAAGAGAGTTTATCATCACAAAGGAATTTGACCAAATATGGAAAAATCTGGGTTTGACAGATTCGGACCTCAGCGAACTTCAGGCTTTTCTCTGCGAAAATCCAGATGCTGGCGATATCATGGAAGGAACTGAGGGTGTAAGAAAATTGCGGTGGGCCCTAAAGGGACGAGGGAAAAGTGGAGGAGCGAGGGTTGTTTATTTGGATATTCTTTTTTCAGAACGTATATATTTGATAACGGTTTTTCCAAAGAATGAAAAGGCGAATTTAAGTAAGCAAGAAAGAAATGCAATAAAAACATTGGTTCTGGCTATAAAAAAGGCTGAAAGGGAGTTAAAAAAATGAAGGAAAATAAAGCTTTTGAAAGCATTATGAAGGGACTTTCTGAAAGCCTTGAATATGCGAAAGGCGATTCGTCCAAAGCACGAAGAATGAGCGTGATTGTATCCGCTCTTCCGTCTTATCGTGACAAAGAAATAAAAGAAATTCGCGAAAAATTGAATCTTTCGCAAAAAAATTTTGCTTTTGTTTTGGGTGTTTCACCCAAAACAGTTGAAGCTTGGGAATCGGGAAGGAATATTCCACAAGGACCTGTTCAACGGTTTTTGCAAATGCTGAAATCAGGAGGGAAAAAATTGCTGCAAGACTACAATGTTATTTCGGTAGCCTGATAAATAGGTCTGAGGTCGAAGTCGCGTCTGCGACGCTCTGAGGTTGGCTTGCAAAGGCAAGCCTCTGAGTAGTGAAAAACATCTTTAAAGAACATCTCGGCGTGAATGCCGGGATGTTTTTTTGCCATTCCAATTATCTACGAATTTTATTCATTTATCCTTGTTGAATGACGCTTGTCGAAAAAGGTGGGCCGATAAGTCTGTGAAAAGAAGAATGAATTTAAATTTGAATTAATGAAATTTTCAAGATTTATTTGTTTTTTCGGTATTTTACTCTTGTCTATCTTTTTAGACGGATGTGGCGGTGTTCAAGTGCATCGCGGTTCTTTTGAAGCCTTGGTTCCTGATGCGTATGTAGGTCCTGCAATTGCTTTAAAAAATGACTCGAATATGCGAAAAGTCAGTATTTCTGCTCGAATTCCCAATAATAAACGTTTGCATTTAGATGGAATTGTAAATGACGCCGTTAGTGGATATGAATATGGTTTTGGCCCGACCGAAGCTGACATCTATTATGATTTCAAAATTTTTCCCGTGACAGCTTCTTATGATTATTATGTAAAAAAGAGAGCTATGCTTGGTGGTATCGGATTTGGATTTAATCCATATCCGTATTTTCGGTTTACGGGTGGATTTAATGTGCATTATCTTGAAATGGGTGCATTCATGTCGATAGGATTTGGAAGAGTAACGTATTCCGCCTATGCTCCCTATATAAAGGATCAAGGAAATATGGCAGGGGCAGGAACGAGTACGAAGGGGGTTATAGAATGCGACGAGTGTTATGAATTTAAGTTTAACGGAAATATTGGATTATATATAAATGCGTTTCTGCCTAATGATTTTACGCTTTCATATTCCTTATCAGCATACAATCCATGGTTGTATAGTGATTTGCAAGGTTATCCGTTAGCTTTTGATTTTCCTTCTATATTCTCGCATTATTTTGGCGGAAGTTATTTGATTGCTCGCCGTTGGCAGGTGTCGTTAGGTGCGAATGTTCATTGGAGTGATTCCTTTAGCGAAGTAATCTGGAATGCAGAAAGTAAAATCTCTGTTCTGTTTTAGTTGCTTAGGTAATTTTTTCTACTTTTCCGAGCGTAGATAAAAAAGGAAAAATTATGGACAAGATTTATCGTTCTGGTATTGGATTTGACGTCCACAAGTTGGTGGAAGGTCGCAAGTGCATCATCGGCGGCGTGGACATCCCGTACGAAAAGGGATTGCTGGGCCATAGCGATGCAGACGTTTTGCTGCATGCGATTAGCGATGCTCTGCTCGGGGCTGCTGGCCTCGGCGACATCGGCACGTACTTCCCGGATACGGATCCGGCATTCAAGGGTGCTGACAGCTTGGAACTCTTGCGCAAGGTCGGCGAAGAGGTCAAGAAGGCTGGTTACGAAATCATCAATATCGATAGCATCGTGATGTGCGAACGCCCGAAGGTGAACCCGCACAAGGACCAGATGAAGGCAAACATTGCTCGCGTGCTCGGTCTTGACGTGAAGCAAATCGGCATCAAGGGCACGACGACTGAGAAACTCGGCTTTACGGGCCGTGGTGAGGGAATCGCAAGTCAGGCTATCGCGATGGTGCGCCGCGTTTAGTAGAATGCTATACCGCCGTCCGTGCACAGCGAGACATCCTTGCGAGGCGAGTGTTGCAGCCGTCATCCTCCTTCGTTGACGATTCCTAACCGCTATTTATTGATATTGTCCCAGCTCGACTGGGGCTTTTTTTGTCGGTCGAATAAAAAACTGCTCCGAATGGCTATTTTGTCTGAAGCGTATTTTGTATATTGTATTCAAAATAATTTGGAAGGAGTTTGTATGTCCCGAAATATTTATTCGGCCGTAGCTTTTATGGTGGCCGCTTTGGCTCAAGTTTCAATGGCGGCGTGGGGTGGCTCTGCTGCAATCCCGAAGGTTGTCAAAGATGGTGAATCGAATTATTACGAAATAACATCTTCTGAAGAATTGATAGGCTTTTTGGATTCCGTGCTGGTCAATAAAGGCGGTGACGAATCTCTCAAGGCTTACTTGAAAAATGACATCGTATTCGGTGCGGATACCTCTAAGGTTTGCGAAAAAAGATGGTACCGCAATGAGAATCAGTCGTTGTTTACGGGAGATTTTGATGGCCGTGGCCATTCCATTTACGGTTTGAACGCTGAAAATAGTTTGTTCAAGACTATTGGTATCAGTGCAGGCTCTGTCCATGATGTTAATGTGGTTCATGGCTTGTTTGGTAGCGATTCTGTTTACCGATCTGCGCCAATTGTAGATGAATTGATTGGTAAAATATGGAATGTGAATGTTGTTGCCACAGATGTCCGTGCTGCTTTTGATGCTGGTGGCATTGCTGCTTCTGTAAACGCTTCTAATACACCGTTTATCATTAATAGCAATGTTGTTGGCGGTTCAGTTGGTGGCAGCAATTACATTGGTGGTATTGCAGGGAATTCTCTTGGACAGATTTTGGGTTGTTCGAATTCTGCACGGGTCTATTATTCCAAGAATCCTATAAAAGAAATTTCGGTACAAGGGGGTGCTTCTTATTCCTCTGTTTATATCGGTGGTATCGTTGGTTATTCTGATGTGAGAACGGGAATTGCTATAGGAAATTGCATAAATCGCGGAACCATCGAAATAGAATCTTCGTTCCGTTTGACTTATGTCGGCGGTATCGCGGGAATTGTTTATGGAAATATCCAGAATCTTCAGAACTACGGCAATGTAACATCGAAGGTTGATTTTTCATTGGAGCAGGCGACTTCGGATTGGGTGGCTTATTCTTCTGTGGGTGGCGTCGTCGGTATCCATTACTTGCCTAGCAGATTATCGGGTGATAATCGAGATTTCTTGAACGAAGGTGATATTCTTGCTGTTTTCGATAACAAAATTGAAAATGGTCAGTTCTCGGTCGGCGGCATTGTGGGTAACGCCGACAGGACGACTATTTTAAATGCGCTTAATCGCGGTTCTGTTGTGGCACATGGTTTTGGCAAGTTGACGAAAACTTTTGTGGGTGGCGTTATTGGCCAGGCGCGAATGACAGCATATTCTAGTGGCTTTGATAAGATTAAAAATCGTGGTGATGTCTATGGCGGGGGAACTTTCCGCACGCATGTCGGTGGCCTTATGGGCTGGATGGAAGGATACGTTGGAAATGAACCGAAGTTCTTACGGTCTTTTAATTACGGGTCTGTGACGGGTGTTGTTGCGGATACGTCAAGTGTGTCCGAAAATTTGAATGTAGGCGGTATCGCAGGTTATAGCAACGTGGTTATTTTCAGTGATGTTTACAATCGCGGGAAACTTTTGGCAAAAGGCAAGCTCAAATATGGCGGAAGTTTTGTGGGTGGTATCGTAGGCTTGAATAGTTACTCGACGTCTTATATTTCTAATGCGTATAGCGCCACTTCGGAACTTGTGGGCGATACCGTGGGTGGCGTTGTCGGTTATTCGTTTGAAACTGCTGTGCCGGTCAATACTTATTTTGACAAGACTCTTGCAGATGTTTCTTCGTATGGCAAAAACCTTTTTGAAACGGAAAAAGACCCGGATTGCAAGAAAACAACTGCGGAATTGCAAAGCGATGAAATGCTCGCTATGTTAAACACGAAAAATGGTGAAGTGGCAGACCGCAAATTGTGGGTGCGTCGTGGTGGATACCCAGTTTTGACATTTGATAGTTTATATAAAAATGATTCGATTTTCTTCGATACGCAAAAGTATGCGCTCCCGTCTGTTGAAGTCGTGAACGATACGGCGGTTTACACTATAAAGACAGCAAATGAACTTGCAACTTTGTTAGAGATAGGTTCGTCTTTTGGCGACAAAACGTTCAAGGTCAAACTTGCAAACGATATTGTGATGGGCGAAGATTCTACACACCTCTCGATGCGCAAGATGTCTATCGATACGAGCGGACTTTGCATTAACATGATGTTTGATGGGCAAAATCATACCGTTTACGGATTGAACATGTCGAGAGCAATGTTCTACTGCGTGGCCGATGGCGCTGTTATCGAAAACATGACGATTGCAAATAGCCGTTTTGCAAATGATTATGGAATGTCTGCGGCGGCAGTTGCCATCAAGAATGGCGGTTGCGTGAGAAACGTGACGGTTCGCAATAGTTTTGTGCAAGGCAGCGATGCTGTCGGTGGCATTGTGGCGTACAACCAAGGATTAAATAATTACGGTGTTTTGTTGAATTCTAAAAATGAGAATACGACGGTTATATCGTCGAATATAGCAGGCGGCATTGCTGGTGATTCTTACGGAGTTATGCAAAACATAAGCAATTCCGGACGTGTTTACGGGCGCCTTGCTGGTGGCATTGTCGGGTACGCTTATCGCCTTGTTTCTTCTCCGGCGTTAGTGAGCAAGGGGTATAATACGGGTATGGTTATCGCTTCTGGAACGGGCGCTGTTTCGGGCGGTGGCATTGTGGGCTATGGCTTGAAAGCGGGAGTTTCCGACATGATCAATACGGGATTGGTCGAGGGAGCATCTACTTCAGGATCGGTTTTTGTAGGCGGGCTTGTTGGAAACATGGATTCGACTAGGGTCGAGAAAAGCGGCAACTGGGGTCGGGTACATGCTTTGTCAGGAAAGCGCGTGTTTGCTGGCGGCTTGATTGGATTTGCAAATGGATATATCTTCCTCAATAAGGATATTCATGTTGCAGTGACTGATGTCGTGGAAAATTTTAACTATGGACCTGTGACGGTCAATGAATCTGTGGAGGAGGCTTATGCTGGCGGACTTATCGGTAAGGGCAAGGGCCTTACGTTTGTGAATAACTATAATAGAGGTGCTATTAAAAATGCGGCTCAGAAGTCCATAACTGCTGGTATTGCTGGCGTGATTGATACTTCAACGGTTAGTTCGTTGTATAGCTATGTGGATGCGTTGTCCGGGAAGAACGTCGCCAATGTGTTCTATGAAATTTTGGGCGATAATACCGTTGGCGATATTGTTTATGGTTCTAACATGGGCTCTTACCCCGCTTATGTGGAAAAGCCTGGAAATGTGACTTACCAAAACAACCAGATGGTTGCGAAGAATTTTGACGAAATGAAGTATGTGTCTATTTCAAAGACCGTAGATGATTTTAAGCGAGACGTGTGGATGGACAAGGGGTGCTTGCCGGTGCTCAAGCACGATACGACTACAGGCTGTTCGGAAGTGTCTTTGAAGGATTCTTTCGGTGATTCAGATGAACCGTATGTCGTGGGCTATCTTGAAACGGTGGTGCTGGCTGATACTTCAAGTTCGGGTGGCGAAGGCGGTACGGTTGCTCTAGAACCGAATTACGTTTTGAATCTGTTGCCGTCGATGTGCGTTTCTGTTTCGGATAGAAATATCTCCGTGACGGGGCTTCCTGAAAATCATGCGGTGGCAGTGTTCGATTTGCGCGGTCGCAAGGTCACATCGGCTCGCGTGCTTGGGGCTGAGGTCCGCTTGACTGTTCCGCGTACTGGTCGATACATCGTTCGTAGCGGTTCGCTGTCAAAAATTGTGACTGTAAGGTGAGTTCTAAGTTCCGAGTTGCTAGTTACTGAAGTTGAGTTAATAGTTCCAAGTTACTAGTTACTAGAAATGTTTATACAGCAATCTCTAGTAACTCCTAACTATTAACTAGCCCGAAGGGCGAAGTAACTACTGTCTACTAACTACTAATCACTAACCACTGCCTACTGTCTACTTCTAACTTCCTACTAGAACGTTGTTCCCAGTTCAACGCGACTGGGAATGTCTTGTTTTTATATCCAAAAAGTCTCCATGCATTTTCTATATTTAAGTCCAGTTTGAAAGATACATATAACCGCCATGAGCCCGAACTAGCTGAAAGGCAGCGACGATGATCCGGTAGTGGTGTTTTTATAGGAATGTCCTATGACTCTAATGATTCTCAAGATGATCGGTTGCCTCGCTCTCCTTATGTTTGGCATGAAGACGATGAGTGAAGGCTTGCAAAAGCTTACTGGTGGACACCTCCGTACGGTTCTTGGTACGATGACCAAGCATAGGCTTGGCGGACTTATTACAGGTACTGCCGTTACTGCTGCTGTGCAGTCTTCGACTGCGACTACCGTCATGACTGTTAGTTTTGTGAACGCTGGCTTGCTTACTCTTAGGCAGGCCATTCCTGTTATTATGGGCGCAAATATCGGTACGACGGCAACGGCGTGGCTCATGTCCATCTTCGGATTCCAGTTCAACATGAGCAGCGTGGTGTGGCCCTTCTTTGCGCTTGGCATTGTGCTTACTTACGTCCGCAAGAATAGTGTCAAGAGCTTTGGCGAATTTGTGTTCGGCTTCTCGTTTATGTTCCTCGGGCTTACGACGCTCCGCGAAAACGCTGTGGCGATGGACCTCTCGCATAATCAGACGATTATTGATTTCTTTGCCTCGACGGGCGGATACGGCATCTGGAGCACGCTTTTGTTCTTGCTTTTGGGCGGCATCCTTACGATGTGTGTGCAGTCTTCGGCTGCCATCATGGCCATTACGCTTATCCTCTGCTCTAGCGGCGTGCTCCCGATTTACCAGGGCATTGCGCTTGTGATGGGCGAAAACATCGGTACGACGGTGACCTCGAACCTAGCGGCGCTTTCGGCAAGTACGCAGGCTAGGCGCGCGGCTTTGGCTCACATGCTCTTCAACATTTTCGGTGTGGTGTGGGTGCTGATTTTGTTCCACCCGTTTGTGAACATGGTTTGCCATTTTGTTGGCTTTGACCCGAATTTTGTGCCTCAGACACAAGAAGAAATCGCTCAGGCAGGCATTCGCGTGACATACGCACTTTCCGGATTCCATACCGCATTCAACCTTTGCAACGTGCTGCTCCTCATCTGGTTCATTAAGCCGATGGAGACGCTCATCTGCAAGATCATCAAGGAAAAGGAAGATGGCGAAGACTTCCGCATCAAGTTTATCAGCGGTGGCCTCATGAGTACGGCAGAACTTTCTCTCTTTGAAGCTCGCAAGGAAATCAACGTCTTTGCAGAACGCACTCTCAAGATGTTCCGATTCTTGCCGGACCTCCTCAAGATCAAAAATGAAGAGGACTTTGTAAAGCTGTTTGCCCGCATCGAAAAGTACGAAGGTATCAGCGACAGGTTTGAAATTGAAATTGGTGAATACTTGAACAAGGTCAGCGGCGGTCGCTTGAGTATCGAAAGTAAGACGATGTTGCAGTGCATGCAGAAGGAAATTTCTGAAATCGAAAGTATCGGCGATGCTTGCTACAACATGGCTCGCGCCATCAACCGCAAGTTCCATCTTGAGGAAGATTTTACCGAGGAACAGTACAGCCGCATAGAAAACATGATGAAACTTTGCGACCAGGCGCTAGTGCAGATGGTGGATGTTATCGAGGACAAGCCGCATACGAAGGCTTCGAATACGATGACGCT
>CACYRP010000057.1 GCA_902776765.1 Fibrobacter succinogenes | reverse complement strand
ACCGTGGTCGAGGTGGAGCACGATCTGCGGATTGGCGCAGCCGAGTTCCTTGGCGTATTCAACAGCACCCTGGGCCATGTAGCGGAGGATGGTGCCGTTAGCGTAGTTGCGGGCACCCTTAGAGACTTGCATGATCACCGGAGACTTCTGCTTGACAGCAGCCTGCACGATAGCCTGCATCTGTTCCATGGTGTTGAAGTTGAAAGCCGGGATAGCATAGCCACCCTTAACTGCCTTAGCAAACATTTCCTTGGTGTTAACCAAGCCGAGTTCCTTGTAAGAAACTGCCATTTGTTTTACCTCTTGTTTTTGATTGGCGACTTGCGCCGCCGGTTTAAAAGTTACGCGCTAAATTTAGCAAAATATTTAAGGTTTTAGGGGTTAGGTTTTAGGGATTAGGGGAAATAATCGCGTCTAGCCACCTATTTATGACGCACGTAGTGCGTGACACTATACCTAATACCTGTTACCTATAACCTACTTCACCTTTTGGGTTCTATCGGTAATCACCAAGTCCACGCGGCGGTTCTTTTGGCGACCTTCCTTGGTGGAGTTGTCGGCAATCGGCATGGTCATGCCAAGACCCTTGGCGGTAAGGCGTGTTTCTGCAATGCCTTGTTCCACGAGGAAGTTCATCACGTTTTCGGCGCGCTGCTGAGAAAGCGTCATGTTGAATTCTTCGGAACCGGTGTTGTCGGTGTTACCTTCGATGGACACGTCAAATTGCTGATACACGGAGAGGATTCCGGCAATCTTGGCAAGGCTTGTCATGAGGTCGGTCTTCAAGGTGGCGCGGCCCACGTCAAACAAGATGTCGGACATGGAGAGGATGATACCGCGGGCGTCCTTGGTCACCTGGATCATTTGGGACTGGAGGGCGTTGAGCTTGTCCATAGCTTCGTTCTTGCTGGCTTCAAGCTTGTCCTTCTGGGCCTTGATGGCTTGCTTTTCGGCTTCGAGGTCAGAGACTTTACCGCTGCGGGCTTCGCCAATCTGTTCTTGGATGGCTTCGATGGTGCGGTTTGTGGCTGCGCGTTTTTCCCAATTTTCAGAAATGTGGTTCTGGATAGCCTGTGTCTCGCTTTGGAGTGTTGCGATTTGTGCGTACTTCTGGCAGTTTTCCAAGAATGTCGGAATCAGCGTGGATTCGTCATCGTCGGCGTAAATCGTTTCGAGGGCGTTCAATGTGCCATAGCCTTCGGCAAGCGTTAGCTTTGCTGCGTATGCGTTTGTGGGCATGTTGGCTTTGGCGTTATCGAGGGCGAGTCTGCACTGGTCCACCGGGGTGACAGAGGGGGCGTCTGCGGCAAAACTCATGGAAGCGGCGAGGGCGCCGAGAGTCAAAATCTTAATCGTCTTCATCTTTGCGGCTCCTTACTTCTTGGTTTCCTTATCGAGAATGCTCTGGTAAAGCGCTTTGCGTTCTTCGTCGGCGCGGAGAGCTTCTTCGAGCTTCTTGTCTTCGTATTTAGCCTTGTCGTTTTCGGATTTGGCTATGGCAAGTCGCATATCGAGTTCGCTCTGTTCAGCAAGCGCTTGGGCTTCTTCGATTTTACCGTCTTCTTTCAAATTTTTGGCTTGAACAAGTTTGGAGTAAGCGCTAGACGTTATGTGAGAGTCGAATTTGCTATCTGTTGCGAGCGAGCGTGTGGCTTCGGCTTGTCCAAGGGAACGGTTGATTCCGCTTTGGCTACCCGAGCAACCGGTAAGGGCTGCGAGTGCAAGCGTTAAAGAACATGCGATTATTTTAGCCTTCATTGGGGCTTCTCCTATGATTGATATTCCGCGCTAAAATTACATTTTGGTTTATTAAAAAAATCTTGCAACCATTCAAAAACTTTTTTTACTTGCATATATATATGGAAAAGAGTAAATTAAGTTTGTATATAGGAAGAGGGTCTATGAATATTTTTGTAAAAGAATCACTTATTGCAGGACTTTTTTCCTTCCTTGTGTCTGGTGCTTTTGCCGGCAATATTGAGTATCACCTGAATAAGTCCGCAAATCCAACCAATGACGAGCGAGAGGCTTATGCGCTTATTGAAGCGGTTATGGATTCGGCTGTTTTCTTGTACAACAAGTATTCAGATCTTTCTAAGCACATTGAAGTTTATTACAGCACGGGCGTTCCGACTGCAGAAGCAAGCAGCAATGGCGACTTGCGTTTCGGTAAGGATCGCAATTATATGTTTGTGGGCACGGCTATGCACGAGATGGCGCATACGCTTGGCATGGGCACGACTTCGGCTTACCAGTCGATGATGAGCGGGGGTGTGTTCAAGGGCGAAAAAGCTCAAGCGGTCATCAAAGAAATTGATGGTCCCGATGCTGTGCTCAAAGGCGATAGCCAGCACTTTTGGCCGTACGGTCTCAATTACCGTAGCGAAGTCCATTCGGAACAGGACCTTATCAATCACGTGAAAGTCGTGAACGCAATGTACCAGGACATTTTCAAGGAAGCATTTTACAAAAATGTCAAGTTCAAGTCGGCTGTTGGCCCCGACTTTAAATGCATGGGGATGACGTCGGATAACGCTTTGCAGCTGATGGATTGCAAGGATAAGGGGACAGAAATCAAGCTTTATTCTGTGGGCGAGAATCCGGTTGCGTATCGTTTTGAATTCGGGAAGCGCGTGCTTGATGTGCCGAACGAATCGACTGCGGCCGGAGTTGTTCTAGGAACGTACCATTGGAATGGCGGAGACCATCAGAAGTTTATTTTGGAAGGCGCTCCAGTAAACATGACGAACGCTTTTTATCTGAAAAATCTCAAGAGTTCTTTGAATCTCGAAGCTAAGGATGGCAAGGTTGTCCAGAACCGTAAAGTCAATAGCGATGAGTTCGTATGGCAAATGGTAGAACTCAAAGATCAAGGCGATTCAACGGATAAGCCTGTGTCAATTGCAAAGCGTAAAGCGCAACGCCAGGAATTGAATGAATCCATGCCTTCGCTGTTGTTCGATGCTTTAGGGCGTGCTGCCGGCCAAATTCGTCGCGGTGTAACGTCTGGGATTTTGAAAAGGAATTAAGAGAAAATTCACTGAGTCCCGTCGAGATTGTAAATCAAGAATAATGGATTCCCTCCCGTTGGTCGAGAATGACCATTGAGCCGAGCGATGCAGAAACATGCTTGCATGTTTCTGTATTCAAGATGAACTGCGTAGGTGCAACGGACTGCTTTCTAGAAGACTGTCGAGGATGGCGGGCTCTTGAATGATGGAAACGCTTGAAAATAAAAAAGACCGCTTCTGTGCGGTCTTTTTGAATTTTCTTTTTTCGAGATTAGAATGCGTCGGCTGCAGCATCGCTTGCTTCGGCAACTGCTTCTGCAGTCGGAGCAACTTCTGCAACGGAAGCCTTTACAGCTTCTTCAGTCACGTCATTAACGCCCTTTTCAACCATCGTAAGCTTATGTTCCTTGAAACGGTTCATAGCAATAGTGGTGGGCTTCTGAGTGAGCTGAATGTAACCTTGCTTGGACTGATTGTTAATGAAGCGGGCTTCGTGAGCCATCATAACAACAGCACGGAAAACCGAGCCTTGACATTCTTCACTAGCATAAATATCATCAAGATAAACTCTTTGAGACTCAGCCATTAGGTACCTCGAAAAATTTTTAGAAGAGGGAGAGGGATTCGAACCCTCGTTACCGTAAGGTAAACACGCTTTCCAAGCGTGCGCCTTCAACCACTCGGCCATCCCTCCATTAGGATGTGCGCCAATTATAACTTTTTATTTTTGCTTTGTCAAGGGATTTGGGCTTAAAATTCAAAAAAAAGTGAAAATTTTTAGATTTTAGGGGAAAAATAAAGCCCGCGCGGAGGCGGGCTTGACAGTTGGCTTGGCGGCGAAGCCGCGATTTTAGTCCTACAACCTGTAACCTAAAACCTATAGCCTACTGAGTTCATCCCATACGACTTGCATCAAGGGTTCCAACGTTTTGGGCGTGAAATCGAACTTGATGTTTGCCGTTGCGAAAAGTTCCGGTAACGGACGGCTGCTGCCCAGGCTTTCGGCCTTGAACAAGTCGTCAATTGCCTTTTGCGGATCCTTCTTGAAGTTGGCCCAAACCTGCAAAGCGCCAATCTGTGCGATGCCGTATTCAATATAGTAGAACGGACATTCGAACAAATGAAGCTGCTTCTGCCACAGGTTTCTGCGCACGGCTTCAAGACCGCTGTAATCGATGCCTGCGTCGTAGCGGTTCATGATTTCGCTCCAGATATCGCTGCGGTCTTCGGCGGTATGCGTGGGGAAGTTGTACAGGCGATGCTGGAAGCAGTCGATGCTTGCGACCCACGGGAACAGCCAAATGACATCGGCGAGTTCGCCTTCGGTACTGCGGACAATGGCTTCGTGGTCGTCACCGTAGAACGGCTTCAAGTTCGACATGCCAATGAGTTCCATGCTCATGCTTGCGACTTCGGCAAATTCGGCCGGCACATCGCGGTAGGCGAAAATCGGCTGGTTCGCAAGCGCAAACTGGTGGAAGGAATGTCCGGATTCGTGCAACAGCGTGTAGATGTCACGGTCCGTATTGGCGGAATTCATGAAAATGAAGGGGAGGCGGCTTTCGTCAAAACCGATCTGGTAACCGCCGGGGGCTTTCCCTAAACGGCTATCCGGGTCGATTAACTTTTTCGCCTGCATTTCGCGAGCCCACTTGCCTGCTTGCGTGTGGATACTTTCGAAAATGCTGTCGACTTTTTCGATGAGCTCGTCACCGCTCTGGTACGGCTTGAGTGGCGGTCTGCTCAGCGGGTCTACATCTAGGTCCCAAGGGCGCAACTTGTCTAGCCCCATTTTCTGGGCGCGGCGCTTGTACATTTCCTTTTGCAACGGGAGCACCAGCTTTTCGATGCTCTCGTGGAAATTTTCGCAGTCCGTCGGGGTATAGTCGAAGCGATGCTTTGCAAGGAAGATATAGTCGATAAAATCCTTGCAGTGAGCATTCTTCGCAATTTGCTTTCGGATATCGAACAACTTGTCGTAAGATTTATCAAGCGCTTCTTTGTCCTTAAGACGGCGTTCCCACATGGCTTTCCAGGCGCGTTCACGGAGGTTGCGGTCGGTCTTTTCCATGTAGGCGGCAAGCTGCTGCATGGTCTTGACTTCGCCATCGAACTCGACACTCATGCCGCCCGTGATTTTCTGGTACGCTTGCACGGCCTTGTTTTCTTCAGTTTCAAGCGGAATGTTGTCTGGAGAGAACAGGTCTAGCGATACCTGAACGCCCTTGAGCCATTCGCCAAATTCTCCTTTGAGGGAGTCCTTGGACGGATGGGCCATCAGCTTACGGTTCAGCTTGTCGTCGTATTCAATCATGAGCGGTTGAATATTTTCGACAAACTGTTCGTATGCCTTAGACGCTTGCTCGTCTCGGGTATCGCAAGTCATAGCGACATAGCGTCTGCAACTGACTTCGCCAAGCACCGATTCGAGTTCACTCCAATCCAATATCCATTGGCGGAGCTTGTCTGAGTTCACTGGAATATCGCGTTGTAAGAGAGAGCGATATAATCTTGATATTTCTTTTTCATCGTCCGGATTTAAATTTTCCGGAACAAAGTTGCGTTTTGTCATATCCGTTTTTTTTATTGAATTACTTAGCTAATTTTCCGAGCCATTTGTTCACGAGAAGGTCGAACAATCTGTCGCGGACGAGGTTCTGGAGTTTTTCGACATCTTCAGGCTTTACGTCTCTCTTGATTTCGAGGCCCTGAGAAACGGATTCTCCACCTTCGGTGAGGGATACATCGATAAAGCCTGCGATGGCGTAGTATTGAATTTCTTTAAACTTAAAGATTTTTGCATCCAACGGGAAGGCTGCGTTGAAGTGCAAGTCGTTGTCACCCGGAGCGAGTTTGATGGTGTCCTTGAGTGTGAGCGGAACCGTAACGAGCGTATCGAACTTGATTTCGATATTGAGCTTGTTGATCCACAAGGTATCCTTGCCGGTGTTGTTGGCGTTCAGGTAAACGTCAAAGTTGGCATTACCAAGGTTCTTGTTGATGATGTTCTGCGACAAGTCCTTGACCAGCATGACGGCCTTCGGGTTCGGCAAGAATCCGTTCATCCCGTTATTCACGAGCTCCATAACATCATCATAGACATCGACGTTGTCAAAGGTAAGGTCCTTGTATTCAAACTTGGTCTCGATGAGGATTTTTGCCGCCTGCACCTTCTTTATCAAAGAGCAGCCGGTGAAGGTGGTTGTCACAAGTGCGAGGACACCTGCGATAATGAGTGATAGTGTGAGGCGTGAGAATTTGGTTTTCATATTTATCTCCTTGTCTTTTCAATATTTATTATAAAAAATTATTTGCAACTTTGTCAGTTGGTTCTAAATTCTGTTAGTGTTTGAATAAGCCTTTGTATGTCGATTGGCTTTGCCAAGTGCCCGTTCATGCCTGCATCGAGGGCATTTTTCTTGTCTTCTTCAAACGCGTTTGCCGTCATGGCGATGATTGGAATGTTTGATTTTTGCGGGTCCTCTAGCTTGCGGATCTGTTTTGTGGCTTCATAACCGTTCATGCGCGGCATTTGGACATCCATCAAGATCAGTTCGAAATCTTTTGGCATTGATGCTCGGACCTTTTCTACCGCGATATCCCCGTCTTCGGCGGTATAGACGATAATACCATTTTCTTCCAGGAGCTCCTGGGCTATTTCTCTGTTCATTTCGTTGTCTTCGACGAGCAGTACGCGCATGCCCTTGAGTGATAGAGTCTTTAAATTTTTCTTGTCGGTGGCGTTGGGCTTGGTTTCTTTGCTCCATTTCATGGGGATGGAGACTGTGATTTTGGTGCCTTTGCCTTTTTTCGATTCGATATTGATGGTTCCGTTCATCAAGTCGGTGAGCTTTTTTACGATGGTCATTCCAAGGCCAGTTCCTTGGATATTGCTTACTGTTGTTGATGTTTCGCGTGTGAATTCATCGAAAATATGTTTTATGAATTCGGGAGACATGCCTATGCCCGTATCTTCCACGACTAATGTGTATAGTCCATAGCCTTCTCGATCGTAGGGGTGCTCGTTTATGGTGCAATTGATGCTTCCGCCTTCTAATGTGTATTTGATTGCGTTTCCGATGATATTTGCGGTAATTTGGTTGATGCGGTCGCTATCGATGGAGACGAACCTGTGCTCGACGTTCGCGATTGTTGCCGTGAATTTAATGCCTTTCGATTCCGCATGTGTGCCATAAGTTGTCAATAAGGCGGTAATGACATTTTCGAAATCACATGTTTGTTCTTGCAGTGTGATTTTACCGGATTCGATGCGCGACATTTCGAGCACTTGGTTCACTAGCGACAAGAGCTGTTTTCCGGCTATGTCAATTTTATCAAGGTATTCCTTGACCATTTCCGGTTCTTCAATGTGCTTTTTTGCCATGGCGGTAAAGCCTGTTATCGCATTCATCGGGGTGCGGATGTCGTGCGACATGTTGAACAGGAATGTGGTCTTGGCTTGGCTTGCTTCGCGTGCGGCAGAGAGCGCGTATGAGAGTTTTTGGTTCGCTTCGATTTCCTTGGATTTTTCTGCCGTGATGTTTCTGAATAAAATAATTGCCTTGTAGACAACGTTCAATTTTACTTGAACGGGAATATAGACCATCGTAATGTATTCAATGTTTCCGTTTTTCCCAGGACTCTTGAATATGACGCTTGGAATTTTATCGAGAGCCTTGCGCTTCTTGATGACTTTAAAGAAATTCTTGAAATCATCTCCATTTTGCAAGTCGTCGTTCATCTTTATAAAACCTTTTTCAAGGTTATCGAGGAATCCTTTTTTAGGAAACGGCATCGGCATGACAGAGAGGTCTTCGAATGTACCGTTTTCGGCATCGACATAAATCATGGCTCTTGCGATGACGCTTTCAGCTTTTGCGATGTAGCCAGCGAGGCGGTTCTCGCGCGAATCGGCGCGTCGAATAAAGAACTGGATGAGCAATAGATAGGCGATGTACCCACCAAATATGCCGATGAGCAAGTATTGCAACGTGCGCCCTGCCATGATACCCATGGAATAGAGATCTTTGGCGGCATCAATCGGGAAGTTTGAATAAACGCATAATGGAATTGTTTGGAGTGGCGCGATATAGCCGTGAATTTCGTCTGAATCACCGTTGAACTTGTAGCTGGATGGCGTCCGCGTTGTGTAGGCGCGTATGATTTTTTTCCTGTTTATTTCATCAAATTGCGGAGTGTAAAGAAACCTTTTAAAATTGTAGCGGGATTGGCCGTGAACTGTAGTCTGCTGGATTTTCATGGTTTCCAGCGCGATGAAACTATTGCCTTCGGTGTTGACGATTCCTGCCGATGCGCTTGCTCCGTAGACTCTGTAATCGAGAAGTCTCTTAATCGTTTTTTCGTCAAACGAGGAGGAGAGGATGCCGACGACTTGTCCTTGAACATATACGGGCGCATAGAATACAATGTACGCCATGGTTGTATTGGTGGGCATGACGACGAAGATACCGCTGTTGCCGTTCATTCCTTCGCTAAAATACCATTTGTCGCCGGAGTAGATTGTGTCGCCCGATGTTGTCTGCGTTTTACCGTTGGCATCTGTGAACCGCATGTGGTCGAACTGTGCTATTTTTTCGAGTTCTGCAAGATAGACTTCGTTCAGCAGGTTTTTGGCGGCTTTGTCAGAACTGAGTTTTGCAAGCGCTTCGATGGACTTGACGGAGTTCGAAAAAATTTCATCTAACTTGTTCGCCATCGCAATGGTGATATCTTTGATATAGTCCCTATTGCGCGCCGTGACGGCGCTTTTGTCCTCTTGCTGGAATGCGGAAAACGCTTGAATAATCAAATAGACAACAAGAATAAGGGGCGTAAACCTTATTATCGAATACTTCAAGCGTTTGTTATTCTTTTTTACTTTCTGGAAACTCTGCACGATGCTCCCTAACCAAAAATCATTCTACACAATTAGAAATATAAACTAATATTGATTATAATCACGGAAAAAATGGTTAAATGCCTAATTGCATTGATTTTTTGCTTACGAATTTTCTGATAGGGGAGACTTTTTTGATATAAATCAAAATTTTTATGATTTTTTTTTCGCAAATATTCTTTTTTGAGAAAAAAATGTAGTTTTTTAATGGTTAATTATTCCAACTTGGAATACCGAAGAATCAAGGAATTTAAATGAACCGTTACGATCTTGTATTGCTTGGGCTCATTCTTGAGCATGAACGCAGTGGTTACGATATTATCACGGAAATCCGCGATAGGGAACTCGACCGCTGGGCGAAGATTAGCACATCGACCGTTTATAACAGACTGATTACGCTTGAAAAGAACGAATGCATTGTGGGGCATTCCGAGCGCGATGGAAACCGCCCAGAACGCATGGTGTTTAACATTACCGATAAAGGTAGGGAAGTGCTCCGCAAGGAAGTTCTCAAGCATTTGACCGGATTTAACGATGATCCGCGCACGCTTGGCTTTGCATTCCTCTTTGGCGCCGACAATAAGGAAGTCATCCGTACGCTCGAAGTGCATGAACGACGTTTGGTTCAGGAAATTGAAAATCTTGAAAAGATGATTGCCGAAGAACCGCGCCCGACCCTTTACCCCGAAGGCCCGTTCCTCAACTGCATGAGCCGTGACCACATTTTGGTGGAGCTCAAGTACGTGCGTGCGGCAATTGGCATTTTGCGCGACCCAGTCCGCAGCCAGAAACTCGGTGGTTATTTCTACATCAATTTCGGTAATCGCGATTTTGAAGACTTTAATCAGAAGAAAGAGGATTGAGGTGTGAGCTCGGGGCATAGCCCCTTTGAGGTCGCTTCGCTTTGAGGCATTAGGCGGTAAAGCTGCTCCCAAAAGGATGCTCAGAGTGCGTGATACTTGCCTTAAAGCCTAAGACCTAAGACTTAAAACCTTTTACTTTCTTGTCTAAATTCTATATTTACCGCGAAAAAATTGTTAATGGTTACTGAGCTTTGGTCCTAACCACTAGCCACTAACCACTAATCACTTTTTAACAACCCCCTCTCTAACGGAGATAAAATGGCTACAAAAACAGTGAAGAAGAGCGCTGCAAAGAAGGCTCCGGCTAAGAAGACCGCTAAGGTCGCTGCCCCGAAGTATGGCTACTTTGATGACGCTGCAAAAGAATACGTGCTCACCACCCCGGCAACCCCGATCAAGTGGTGCAACTACGTCGGTACTCTCAATTTCGGCGGTATCGTCGATACGACCGGCGGCACTCTCGTTTGCAAAGGCGACCCGGCTCTCAACCGTATCACCAAGTACATTGCACAGATGCCGTGCTCTGACTTCAAGGCCAGCACTATCTACATCCGTATCAAGGATGGCAAGAACTACAAGATTTTCTCCCCGTTCTACGTTCCGACACTCGTCAAACTCGACAAGTGGGAATGCCACGTGGGTCTTTCCTACATGCGTTGGATTGCCGAAGTTTACGGCCTCCGCGTTCAGGTGACGATTTTTGTCCCGACGGGCTCCAACACTCTCCTCCAGGACATCCAGGTGACCAACATCGCCGGTGGCTCTAAGGAAGTGGACATTATCCCGGTTTATGAATTCAGCCACTTCGAAGCTGAAAAGCAGCTTACGAACGCCGACTGGGTTCCGCAGACCATGACCCTCAAGGGCCACTGGGAAAAGGACGGCCACGTTGTTTTGGAACAGTACGCTTACATGAAGCGCGACTACGCTGTGAACTACGTTACTGCTGACTGCAAGGTCGGTAGCTTCGATGGTGACCGCCGCGTATTCCTCGGCCAGAACGAAATGGGTTCCTGGGCAAATCCGCTCAGCCTCCAGAACAAGGAACTTGCTAACAGCGAATGCGACCGTGGCGATAACATTGCCGCTCTCATGATCCACGCTGGCAAGATTGCAGCCAAGAAGACTTTCCGTACCTGCACCCAGCTCGGTCAGGAACAGAGCCTCAAGGTTGCAGCCAAGGCTATCAAGAAGTACCGCGACTTGAAGAATGTCGACAAGGCTTTCGACGAACTCGCCAAGTTCTGGGAAAACTACCTCTCTACAATCCAGGTGAACACTCCGGATGCCGCATTCAACTCCATGGTGAACGTGCACAACCCGCGTCAGTGCCACACCACCAAGAACTGGAGCCGCTACCTGTCCCTCTACCAGTTGGGCTACGGCACCAGCCGCGGTATCGGTTACCGTGACTCCAGCCAGGACCTCATGGGCGTCATGAGCCACATGCCGGAAGAAGCTCTCGTTCTTACGAAGAACCTCCTCTCCGTGCAGCGTCCGGAAGGTAACGCCATGCACCAGTACGCTCCGCTTGCCCTTGAAGAAGATAACGGCAACGAAGCTAACGCCGGTGACTCCCGCGAAAAGAAGGGCGTGCTCGACGAAAACGGCAACCCGGCTTACGCTGACTGGTACGGCGATGACCACCTCTGGATTGTCCTCACTGTTGCTAACTACCTCAGAGAAACCGGCAAGATGGAACTCCTCGACGAGGAAATTCCGTTCTACGAAGCTGGCAAGAAGCGCGCTCAGCGTGAAAAGGGCACTGTGCTCGAACACTTGAAGCGTTCTCTCAAGTTCTCTCGCGAACACCTCGGCAAGCACGGTCTTCCGCTCCTCGGCTTTGCTGACTGGAACGACTGCATGAACCTCCCGCTCGGTGCAGAATCTACGTTCAACACCGCTTTGTACGCAAAGGCTTTGCTCGAAATGATGGGCATTGAAGAAGCTCTCGGCGACAAGGAAGCCGTTGAAATGTACAAGGGCTGGTACGAAGATGTCAAGAAGGCATTCAACGACAGCGCTTGGGACGGCAAGTGGTGGACTCGTTGGTTCGACAAGGACGGCAACGGCTACGGTGTTTCCTCTGCCAAGTACGGCAAGATTTACTGCAACGGCCAGTCTTGGCCGGTCATCTCCGGCATTGCATTCGGCGACCGCGCAGTGCAGGGCATGGACAGCTTGAACAAGCTCCTCAACACCAAGTACGGCGTGAAGAGCTCTACTCCGGGTTACCGTGGCTTTGAACCGGCTGTCGGTGGCATCTCCACCTATCCTCCTGGAGCAAAGGAAAACGGCGGTATCTTCCTCCACACGAACCCGTGGGTGATGATTGCCGAAACGATCCTCGGCCGTGGCGACAAGGCTTTCGAATACTACTGCCAGATCAACCCGGCTTCCAAGAACGGCATCCTCGACATCTTCGAATCTGAACCATATTGCTATCCGCAGAACATCCTCGGTGACGAACACAAGCAGTTCGGTATGGGCCGTAATGCATGGCTCTCCGGTACTAGCTCCTGGACGTACCAGGCTGCAACGCAGTTCATCATCGGTATCCGTGCAAGCTTCGACGGCCTCGTTGTCGATCCTTGCATCCCGAGCGCATGGGCTGGCTTCGAAGCTACCCGTAAGTTCCGCGGTGCTACCTACCAGATCACCGTGAAGAACCCGAACCACGTCTGCAAGGGTGTGGCAAAGATGGTTGTTGACGGCCAGGAAATCGATTCCAACGTCGCACCGGTCTTTACGAAGGGTGTGCACAAGGTCGAAGTGACTTTGGGTTAAGAAACACATATAGCCGTCGCGATAGTTCGTCAATCTCGCCCTCACGTAGGAAACTACGCTACGGGCGATCTTTCCTGCTCTCGCTAGGCTCTCTGTGTTTCTTGAATGAGAAGATTCGTTCTAATCCAAATTCGGAATGTTAGGTCTGCTTCAAACGAGGCAGACTTTTTGTTTTGCTCTCGCTAGGCTCTCTACGTTTTTTGAAACGATAATTCGGTTCTAATCCAAATTTGGAATTTTAGACGCCAGTCTCTAACGAGGCTGGTGTTTTTATCCATATATTTTGTATATATAACGTATGGCAGCGTCTTTTAGAAATTATTTGCGTAAGTTTGCGCTTATGGCGGCGATAGCCTTATGGGCGGGGTGCAGCGAGGCGGATAAGAATGCGGAAAAATCTACGGAACAGGAACACGCCAAAATCGAATGTCCGAATGATTTGAAAAAAAATGTTGATGACAATAGAAACGATAATTCGGAGCCGGTGTGTGGGTTGGAAGAAATACATTTTAATACAAATGGTGTTGAAATAAAGGTATCAAGAATCATTCCACTTGATGATAGTGTCTATAACAACGATGTTGCGAAAATTGCCCATATCCTTCGAAAAAAATCAGAAGCCTTGTTTAAAATTTATGATTCATTTTACAAGAAGGATGTTCACGAGCAATGGAATCACTTTTTTTTAGCTTTAGAAGTATCCATAAACGAAAAAGGTCTTGTTGAAAAAGTAGAATTTGATAAAGCTAACAATAAAGTAGATATAGATTTTGAAAAGATAATTGTGGAATTTTTGAAGCAGACCTATTTAAAAAATGTTGGTAAAAACATTGTTTATTTATCATTTGACTTTTACCATCCGATAAAAGAGACAATATCTCTTGCTGAATTTCTTGGCATTCCTAGATCAATAGGCCTGCTTATAGCGAATGGAGCTGTAATCGCACCAACAGACGACGAATTGGAATTGGCGAACGGAGTTAAACACGGTAAAACTCCGATTTTAAGGGTTGTTCGCGAACGGACTCATCGATTGCGTCATATTTACAATAAACATTTAAGTAAATATCGTACAAAGGTAAGTCAAAAGAATAATCAAGACAATATTGATCCTGTTTTTAATGGAATTATAGTTTTTCAATTGAATATTGATGCAGACGGCATTGTCCAAAAAATTGAAATTCAATCATCGAATACCGGCAATAAAGATTTTGATGACGATGTCAAGAACGCAGTAAGCCGTTGGAATTTCCCTAAGATGAATTCAAGCGAAGTTGTCACATTCCCGTTAACGTTCTTTAAAAATGTTACACAGAATGGGGAAGTACGACTTTATACAAGATAACGACTTATCCCGAGATTCGCATGTAGACGCACAGTACGCGGCTCACGGTATAGCCGGACTTGAGAAGCGACTTGAGCATGGGCACGACGTTTATGGTGCAAATCCAGTCGCTATCGTCAAATTTGCCTTTCCAGCTTTTTGTAGATCCATTGTCAAATACGTCCTTGATCATGGATTCGTAATAGGGGAGGTATTTGACGGAAATTACGTCTTTCAAAGATTGATTGACGACTTCGTCGGTGCTTGCAAAACCGCCATCTGTTGCAAAAGCGTTGTTGCATCCGAGAATAGTGAAGTTGCGGTCTACCCAGAAAATACCAATGTTCGGGAAATTGAAAAATGAATTTATTAGAGATTCTTCGACACCGCTCTTCATCAGGAACGGAATTTCAGGAGATGTTTCTACGCGGCGGGCAGAGCCCATCATCACGATGCGGTCTTCGTCGTCGGGGGCGAGGTGCCCACGGAAATCGTACCATACGAGATTCTTTTCGCTATTCCAACAACGAATCTTGAGTGTGCCGAAGCGTGCGCTCTCGTTTGCAAGGCGGTTCAGCTGGCTCTGTTCATCGAGCAAGTGGCCTTTGTCGTCGTATGCCGCTTCACCGCCTGCTTTCATCATGCATTCGTTCATCACGCGTTCGAGCAACTTGAAATCGTCTTCAGGCATGAGTGATTCTACGTCGACAACACCTCCAGAACGAGGAACATCACGATAGTCGTCGTCCATCATCGGAGTGAGCAAAAATAGCTGACGGCTTTCGAAATCGAATTTCCACAAAAAGTCGCCGGTATTGCGCAGTAAAGACTTGAGCTTTGTCTCGGCTTCATCAAGGCGATGCTGGTTTTCGACGGTGTTCGATATATTCTTGATCAAGCAGATGTAACGGGATTCGTCCATGGAAAGTCGCTGGTGTTTACAGCGCATTTCGAACCAGAGCATTGTGCCGTCATCGCGCTTGTACGAGAACATGAACGGCATTTCGGGGTGCTTGTCGATATCGTCAAAATAAAGCTTGAGACGAGCCCAGTCCTTAGGCGGCAAAATGTCTCTGAACAGACGGTCTTTGCTCAAGTTGTCAAACAGCGGGTCCGACATGAACTGCGGAAGCGAACTGATAAATTCAAACTTGTCCGAAAGAACAACGATGAATTCGCCGAGATTACCTGCAAAAAGCGTATAAAACCTTTGCCTTTTCCAATAGTCAAACAAAAGCAAAATAGTGGCTATCAACAAGAGCAAAAGAACCGTGCAAACGTAGCACCAACCAACAGACCAATCTATAGAACTCATCATACGTTTATAAAATAATCATTTTTGGAGATGCTATGCAAGTGGTGGAATATTTTATTGTTTCGAAAAGATTGTTTTGACCACTTCAACTCTTTTTTTATAACTTTAGAATTGCTAATGGAACATCTTTCCAACCTCTGTGGTCTGATTCTCAATGTCTCGAATTCATACTTCCCCAAAAATAAACACACTTTTTTTGCTGTTGCGTTCTGCATTGACGAACGATGTTTCTGAATGTATTTGTTCTTCAGTGAAGTGGGATAAGGTATATAATCTTGCTGTACAACAATGCGTTGTGGGACTTGCGTATCGTGGCATAAGCCATTTGCCTGCTTCAAGTCGGCCTTCGCTTGATTTTTTGTTCCAATGGGCTAGCGAAGCCGAAACGATTCAAGGGCATAATCGCTTGTTGAATGGAGTTGCCGCTCGCTTGACGGAAATGTTTGCCGCAAAGGGGTTTCGCAGTGCCATACTTAAGGGACCGGCAAATGCAAGACTTTATCCGGATCCGTTTGCAAGGCAATGTGGTGATATCGATATTTGGGTTGAAGGCGGCCAACAAAAAGTGGTTGAGCTGCTACAAAGCATGGATTTGTTTGAAGACTTCCAAAAGGTGCGGATGTTCGATTACAAGGCTTATCGTGATGAATTACATAAACGATTGTCTTTGTTTTCGTATCATCATGTTCATTTGCATAAAAAGATTGATGGTGTTTCCGTTGAGGTACATTTTAAGCCGTCTTCTGCGATTCATAATCCGATTGCGAATAGGCGATTTCAATGTTATCTGGAAAATGAAATAAAAAAATTGGAGCTTGTTGCTGAGGGGTTTTACGTCCCCTCTGTAAAATTTGCGCTCGTTATGCAGCTTCAACATATCCAGAATCATTTTATCAAGTCGGGTATTGGTTTAAAGCAGCTTGTTGATTATTATGTGCTTTTGCAGAATGTATCGGAAAATGACCGTGTTGAGGTCTCTGCGCTGTTGCGTCGTTTTGGACTACACAGAATTGCCGCTGCGGTGATGTGGGTGTTGGAATACATCTTTAAACTAGATGCTCAAAAGATGCTTTGCGAACCGAATCGTACATTGGGAATGATTTTGTTAGACGAAGTTTTTAAGGGGGGGGCGTTCGGCAGTTATGCCCCAAGGCTTAAACGCGTTGCCTTTTTACGGTGGTTTGCAAGAATGCATCGACCATTGCAATTGTTGCGGTTTGACCCGGTAGAAGTAATTTGGGGATTTTTCATGAACTGGATTGAATTTATACGCTTGATTCCTTTCCGTGTTAAAGCGAGAAAGCTTTCTTTAAAGGGATATTGGAACTGATTGTGAAAAAAAGCCCACCCGTAGGTGAGCTTAATAAGGTTTTAGGTTACAGGTTGTAGGTCTTAGGAAAAAGTATCACGCACTTCGTGCGTTCCTTTATGGGTGGCTTAGTCGCGATCAATTTCCTACCCCCTGGTAATGGACTCTTCATGCCTCAAAGCGAGTGCCGCAAGGCATGAGCGACCTCATGCCTCAGACCTCAAAGAACTCCTTCGCTTTGGCGACAACGTCTTCGACCTTGACCATGGTGAACTGCTTTTCGTTGCGGAACTTCCATTCGACTTCGCCGTTGGCGAGGCCCTTCTTGCCGATGGCGATGCGAACCGGAGAACCCCACAGGTCGGCGTCCTTGAACTTCACGCCCGGACGTTCGTCGCGGTCGTCCACGAGCACATCGATGCCAGCGGCTTCCAGTTCCTTTTCGAACTTTTCAGCGAGTTCCACGAGTTCGGCTTCCTTGCCGATGGGGACGATTTCCACCTGGAACGGAGCGATGGACTTGGGCCAAATCGGTCCGAAATCATCGTGGCTGTTTTCCACCACGGAGGCCATCAGGCGACCCACGCCGATGCCGTAACAGCCCATGATGGCCGGTGCGGTGGTCTTTTCGGCGGTGAGGAACTTAGCGCCCATAGATTCAGAGAACTTGGTGCCGAGCTTGAAGATGTTGCCCATTTCGATGCCGCGGGTCTCGGTGAGGAGTTCGCCGCAGCAGGGGCACTTGCAGACTTCGGAAGCTTCAGCGATGTCGGCCACTTCGAACTTCGGGAAGTCGCGCTTCGGGTTGCAATGCTTGAAGTGGAAGCCTTCTTCGTTGGCTCCGGTCACCAGGTCGAAGGAATCAGCGATGGCTTCATCGACAATGATGCGGGTGTCGTGAGCGTTAATCGGGGAAGCAAAGCCTGGAACCATGCCGCAAGCCTTGATGAGGCTGTCTTCGGCGGGGTAAAGTTCCTTCGCCTTCAGGAGGTTGTGGAGCTTAATTTCGGAAACGTCGAGGTTGCCCGGAACCACCACCGTGATAAGTTTGCCTTCGAAGTCGAAGAACACACACTTGGCGGTCGATTCGGCAGGAACGTTCAGGAACCTTGTGATTTCTTCAATGCTTTCGCTGTTCGGCGTGGCGACCTTTTCGAGGGCTGCATTTTCGTCGCCCTTGAACGGCACGCGCTGGAATTTTGCGATTTCGCGGTTGGCCTGGTAGCCGCACTTCTTACAAAGAATCAAGTAATCTTCGCCGTTCGGAGTATCGAGCATGAATTCGTGAGCGACCTTACCGCCCATAATGCCGGTATCGCTCTGCACCACCACCGGTTCAATACCCACACGGCGGTAAATGCGGAGGTAAGCGTCGTATTCTTCCTGGTAGTGACGGTCCAGGTCTTCCTGGCTGGTGTGGAAGCTATAAGCATCCTTCATCAGGAATTCGCGGACGCGGATAAGACCGCCGCGGGCACGGGCTTCGTCACGATACTTGGTCTTGAACTGGTAGAGCATCACCGGGAGTTGCTTGTAGCTGTTGAGCACGTAGCGCACGAGGTCGGTCATGGCTTCTTCGTGGGTCATGGCCAGCACCATGTTGTGGTTATTGCGGTCCTTGAAACCGAGCAGTTCTTCGCCAATGGCTTGGTAACG
>CACYRP010000056.1 GCA_902776765.1 Fibrobacter succinogenes | reverse complement strand
GCGATGCGCTTTTCAAAAACGTCCTGCGTGGTATTGGTGAGGCGGCCGTAAATGTTGCCTGCATCCTTCAGATGGAAACGGTCAGAAGCGTGCTGAGCGTTGTGGAACACGTAAGAAGTGGTCTGGTATATAGGAACTGCGCGAGAATCGGTTGCCGGGTCTGCCTGTTCCTGACCAACGTGGAGCTGAAGAGTTTCGAAATGGAGCTTGTTCTGAGTCGTCATAGTATTATAATTCCTTTTTTGCGCTTGGCGCGAAGTTTCGCGATCGCCCGATCGTTTTGTTACTGTTGGCGATGGGCGTCGCGAGAGTTAATAGGTTTGCTCAAATTTGAGCGTTAAATTTTTTGCGGTATTAGGCCCGCTTGCCTTCGGCTAGATTACACATTCGACATCGCATTGCGAAATCCTCCAGGCTTTTCCCTTTCGGGGTGCCTCGTTCGTTTGACGGGTTTAATTTAAAAACTTAAACCTACTAGTCCAATAGGAAAGTAGGGTGGATTATAAAAGTTTTTAAGAAAATTGCTATTCTTATAGTTTTTCACTATAACAAGACCATGATTTTGGCAATAGCAAGGCCGTTTTAGCCGAAAAACGCATGAAAATCACTTGGAAAATGCCTCAAAGTTTCTCTAATAAGAAAATGGGTGGGGGAGGAATCCCCCTGGTTACAGCCGAATGTCATCCCCGCGAAGGCGGGGATCTCCCTTCGTCTTTCACGCACCCCCACGCCTAGGGGACACCCCTAAAACCCCGATGCAAAAAAAGCAGACGAACAAATGTCGCCTGCAGAATGTTTCTTAATGAAATAATTTAGGTGAGAGACGCCTTGATTGAAAGAACTTCTGCTTCAGAGAGTTCCGTAAACTCAATGATTTCTTCAATAGGCTTATTCTTCTGAAGCATTTTCTTCGCCATATCGCGAGCCTTGGCTGAGGCGCCTTCGGTCAGCCCTTCTGCACGTCCCTCTGCACGTCCTTCAGCTCGGCCCTCGGCACGACCTTCAGCTCGGCCTTCAGCACGACCTTCTTCAAGTCCTTCTTTGCGGGCATGCTTTTTCTCTACATACATTTCATATTGGCGATCGCTCATAGCCATAGCCTCACTTACTAAAAACTCTTCAGTAAAGATACTCAATTCCGCCTTTTTCTGCAATAGCGCGAGCATCGATTCTTCTGGCACGGCAACCGGAGTCTCGTTGTTGAGCCCGTCAATAACCCTAAGCCACTGAGCCAAAAGACTTTCGTCCGAAGCATAATCACCCTTGAGAAACTTGGGAATTTCAACAAGCGTGACCGTCTGCTTCTTGAAAAATTCCTCGTTGTCCTGATTCTTGAGACGGATGCTGTGGCGGTAATTCTTGGAATTCGGGAACCCATTGAACATCTGCAAGCTGATAAGGTTCAAGTCCCGCAACCAGTAGCTATCGCCACGTGGCTTGCTTGCAATAGTGTGCTTTGCCGTATAAAACACCAGGCGGTCGCTGTAAGTTTCGTCTTCGACATGCTGAACCTCCAGGACAATGCGTTCCAAACGCTTGTTCTCGGCTACAATATCCGAAGTTGTTGTCTTGACAAATGCCCCATCAACCGCCGGGTTCACAAAAGTAAGATTATCGATGCAGTCACCCCCATCCAACTTGAGAATCGCATTCAAAAAACTTGCCGTCATCCTCATGTTATTCGGATTTCCAAACAACATTTTAAAGATAGAATCGTTGTAGATATAGACGTATTTATATTTTTCGCGATATTCCGTAATGCACTTGTGGATATCGCCTCCAGCCTTATGTACTTCGCTAATGGTGCGGAGCATTTCTGCGTATTGTTCCCTATTCATAATGTTTCCTTTGCCGAATAAATCGGCGTTTGGCGGAAAATCCATATAGAATGAATTCCCGTGATTCGTTGATAGTTTATGAATGGATGACGCAAAATAAACGCAAGACACCTATTCACAAACCTGTTATGACAGATTGTTGTTTCCCACGCCTCGAAGGCTATGGAAGGTGCTCTACGTTGATCGTCAGGGGGCCAGTTTCCCCATAGGGTGTACGCTGCCTCGAATCGCGTGCCTGTCGAGCAAGCAAAGGGAGGTCGACGTCAAGCAGAGAGTTAAACAACCCGCCCGGCTCGAACACACGGTCAGCGGGATTAATGCTCTACGAAAATGAATATATAAATAATTTGTAGAGCATGCAAGAGACCCTTTTGCGGAATGTATATTTGATGTTATGCCGACCTTCACCAAGTACATCCAAAACGAAGAACACTATTCCGAAGTCATTTCCCGTATCGCGACAGTCCGCGAAACGCTCTGGATCGGCACCGCCGACATCAAGGACGTTTATGTGAAACAGAACGGCGAATCCATACCGCTGCTCGGACAACTCGCAAGGCTCCTCAAACGCGGCGTGGGTGTGCGGCTCATTCACGCCAAGGAACCCGGCCCGAACTTCCGTGAAGATTTCGATCGCTATAAAATTCTTGCGACCGACCTCGAACGCGTCATGTGCCCGCGAGTGCATTTCAAGATGATAATTTTCGACCTCGAAACCGCCTACATCGGCTCCGCAAACTTGACAGGAGCCGGCATCGGCATGAAAAGCTCCCTCCGCCGCAACTTCGAAGCGGGAATCCTCACGAACGACCCGCAAATCGTCGAACCCGCGATTGAGCAATTCGACACACTCTGGATGGGCGCCCACTGCGAAAAATGCGGCCGCCAGGAATTCTGTGGAGATAGGATAAAGTAAAAAATACTATTAAAGCAAGAATGTCATTCCTGCCTCAATTTTTTTCGAATTGTCATTCCCGACTCCTGTGCTGAGCGTACTCGAAGTATGATTGGGAATCTCCCTATTATTCAACTTGCGTTAACGATTTCTGATAAATGTCGTTCATCACAAGGCCTGCAATCATAAAGCCGAAAAAGGCTGTGGCGTGTGCCATGGTGCCGTTGATTTGGGCCTTGCTGCTGCACCATTCGTGATCGACAAGTTCGGCATTCTTGAGTTCCGCTTCACTGCGTTCTTGGCGGACTTTAGGACGCATGCAGGCGGCGGTTCCACAAAATGGGCGACTTTGACTTGGCCCACGGTTTTGGTAGATTCAATCCATAACATCATCCCCGAGAAGGAGCGATGTACGGTTGAAAATCCCTTTTTCAATTCCCATGAGAATCCTGCAAGACTGGCAGAATTTACGCGAACAACCTAATCACACGCTTGATTCCTGCAACAAAACGGTCGATGTCGCGTTCGAGCGTGTAAATGCCAAAGCTCAAACGGAGCGTGGCATCGACTCCAAAACGATCCATCACGGGTTGCGCACAATGGTGCCCGCTGCGAACGGCCACATTTTCTTCGTCGAGAATCATGGCTGCATCGCCAACGGCAATTCCGTCTAACGTAATGCTGATGAGGGCGCCGCGTTCTTTCGGGTTGCCGAGAACTTTCACTTGCGGAATTTCGGCAAGCTGCTTCAGTGCATACTGCGTAATTTGTTCTTCGTGCTTGCGGATGTTGTCGAGGCCTACGTTGTTCAGCCATTCGATAGCTTTGCCGAGGCCGATGACTTCGGCAATGGCGGGAGTGCCAGCTTCAAAGCGTGCCGGAACGTCGGCGTAAGTCGTCTTTTCGAACGTGACGTTCTTGATCATTTCGCCACCGCCGTGCCAGGGCGGCATGCTGTCGAGTACTTCGTACTTGCCGTAAAGAACGCCGATTCCCGTCGGACCGTACATCTTGTGGCCGCTGAAGGCGAGAAAATCGCAGTCCAACTTTTGCACGTCAATCTTGATGTGGCTTGAACTCTGGGCGGCGTCAATCAAAATTTTCGATTGCGGGGCGAGCTTGCGCACCGTGGCGATGATTTCTTCGATCGGGTTGACTGTTCCGACGGAGTTGCTTACATGGGCGACCGCGACCATCCTGGTGCGGGGCGTGAGCAAGTTGGGGAGTGCTGCTAAATCCAAGTCGCCATCGTCTTTGACGGGGATGACCTTGATTTTGGCGCCCTTCATTTCGGCAACGAGTTGCCAGCTCACGATGTTTGCGTGATGTTCCAAAGCGCTGATTAAAACTTCATCGCCTTCGTTAAAGAATTTGCGTCCGTAGCTCCAGGCCACGAGATTGATACTCTCGGTGGTGCCGCGGGTGAAAACGATTTCGTCTTCGGTTTTTGCGTTGATGAACTTCGCAATGTCCTTGCGCGTCTTTTCGAACGCTTCCGTGGTGCGGGCGCTCAGGCGGTACACCCCGCGTTTCACGGAACTGTAGTGCTCGCGGTAAAAATCGTCCATGGCGTCGATGACGCAGGCGGGTTTTTGTGTCGTGGCGGTGCTGTCCAAAAAGGCGAGGGGCTTTTGCTCCTTGTCGCCGGCGACGAGCATCGGGAATTCATTGCGTGTGAGTTCTGCATTAAACATGGTGCCAAAGATAGAAAACCTACATAACAGGTGGCTAGCAATAGTAAAATATTATTAGTGTGCAACAATTTTTTTGCATCTGCGTTAAGTATTGGTTATAATTCGTAATATATTTAAACTATTCAACCAGTCATCCCGAGCTATGCAAGGGAACCAGTGAAATTAAAGAGGAAAAAATGAAGAAAATTTTTATGGCGGGGTTGGTTTCCGCATTTTTGGCTCAGGGGGCGTTTGCACAGGAAGCTCTCCGCAATGCTGTCGATTCTAACAACTGGAAAAAGGTTCGCAAAATTGTGGATTCCGGTGAAATGGAAGAAATTTATTGCGGCAAGATGTCTGCAAAGAATGCGTCCAATATTTACGCTAAAGTTTTCAAGCAAATGCCGGACGAAGCTTTTGCGGCTTGCCCATCGCAATTCGCGTATGGATTTGGAACAAAGGTTTGCGGGATGGCCAATGCGGCTAATGCCTGCACGGGTGTAATCAAGTATTTGTTTGGTGATGCCGAAAAGGGGAGTGGCAAGGCTCTCAAGACGCTTGACGAAGTGGCTAAGGCTGCAACAAAGACGAAGGCATTTGGAAAACAGTCCCTCGTGAAAGTCGATACGACGGTCTGGAAACCGTGTCCCAAGAAAGGTGCGGCGCGAACAAAGTGTCTCGCCCAATGCAAGGTGGATGCAAATTCTTTGATGGCTATTGATCACGATGTGGATTGCAAAAAGAATCCTGAACAGATGGTGGATAAGACGATTCGTGTCTATAAGCCGTCTCCGGTTTTTGCCGCTCTTCGCACAGGGTTTACGGAAGGCTTCTGGAAAGCTCCAATGTCTGCTGCTGGTACATATGCCGCTTACACGAGCAAGTACGCCAAAGTCCTTTCGATTCCTGATACCGCAGTGACGGGCGTGAATTACGTGAAGACTTGGGCCGCAAAGCACAAGGCTGCAAAATCGTCGCTTCCGGGCGGTCAGCTATTCCGCTTCTGTACGGCATGGAAAGGCAAGGTGGATCCGATTCTTTCTGCCGAAGGCTTCAGCACGCGTTGCCCGGTGTTCAAGAACTTTGTTGACAAACGCGACAAACAAGTTTATAAGGTCAAGGAAATCGGTGGTGTTAATTGGTTCGTAGAAAACTTGAATTACGATGCCAAGGATGGCTCGATGTGCTATGACCGCGATGACGGAAATTGCAAGACCTTCGGCCGACTCTACACGCAAGAAGCCGCCAAGACCGCTTGCCCGGATGGCTATCATCTCGCCACGGATGCAGACTGGAAAAAGCTTGAAGAATACGCTGGTGGTTCTCGCGAAGCAGCGCTTAAGCTCAAGAGCAACGGCAGCGACGATTACGCATTTACGGCCATGTTCGGCGGCTATGCCAACAAGAGCGGCGTCTGCACGACGATGGGCGATGGCGCTTACTTCTGGACTGCGGATGTCGATACGGATGGTCGTGGCAAAGCCCGCACCATGTTTGCGTCTGACAAGGATGTCGGCTCTATCACGGTGGACCCGAGTTTCTATCTTGCGGTCCGTTGTGTAGCCGGAGCTGAATAAATGGAGAATTTGAAATCGGGCGCGTTTGCGCCCACCTGTTCGCGAGAGACTTGGATCAAGCGCCAAGCGTTGATGACCAAGGTCCGTGATTTCTTTGTTCGTCGTAATGCGCTTGAAGTCGAGACACCAGTGCTTTCTGCCTATGGCGGAACGGACCCGCAACTCGATTACTTTGAAATCGAAGATCCAAAGCGCTTCATGATGACGAGCCCGGAATTCCACATGAAGCGTTTGCTCGCTGCAGGTTTCGGCGACATTTTCCAGATAACAAAATCGTTCCGCAAGGACGAGTTTGGCGGCCACCACAATAATGAATTTTCGATGGTGGAATGGTACCGCGTGGGTATGCCGCAAGAAAAACTCATGGACGAAGTCGAAGACCTCGTGAGCGAAATCATTGGGACTAAACTAAACGCGCGCCGCACCCGCTGGATTGATGCGTTTAAGAACTACGCCGGTATCGATCCGTTCTGTGAAAAGCTTTCGGACTTTGCAGACGCCTGCCGCACCCGCGAGATTCCCGTGCCCGAAAAGAGTGAAACGCTCACTCGCGAAGAGTGGTGGGATTACATGATGGTGTTCTTGGTCGAGCCCGCGCTGGCGAGTAACGGCCCCGAGTTCATTCTTGACTATCCGCCATCGCAGGCTGCGCTTGCGCAGACCTACACCGACGCTGACGGTCGTGTGTGGGCTCGCCGCTTCGAACTTTTTGTGAATCAGGTGGAACTGTGCAACGGCTATACGGAGCTCACGGATGCCGTGGAACAGCGCCGCCGCTTCAATGCAGACTTGGACATTCGCCGTGCAATGAACAAGCCTCTTCCTCCGCTGGACGAACGTTTCCTCGCGGCGCTTGAATCGGGAATGCCTGCCTGTTCTGGTGTGGCGCTTGGGCTAGACCGCCTGTTCATGCTCGCTCTCGGGAAAGAAGAAATCGCCGACGTGATTTTATTCCCCAGCCCGATAGCGTAAGTAGGTGTTAGGCTTTAGGGATTAGGTTTTAGGTGAATAATCATGGATTCGCCATCTTATAATAACATGCGAAGCATGTGATACTATTCCTAATACCTACAACCTGTAGCCTAAAACCTACTTCCCCAACAGTCTCTTGAGTTCTTGTCTCACTCGCAGTTCGTTCAACGAACCGACATCGACATGTTGGATCCTGTCGTCCTTGTCCACGACAAAGCTCACGGGAATCACGCCCGGATTGCCGAGCGCCTTGATGGCATCGTAGTTCCAGTGGAGCATCGTCCACGGAATGCCCATGCTTTTCTTGTACTTGCGGGCGACCTTCTTGGAATCGTCCTCGTCAATCATCACGATTTTGAGGCCCTTCGGTCCGAATTCTTTATGGAATTCCTTTAGCACGGGCAGTTCCGCGCGGCATGCAGGGCACCAGGATGCCGTGAGCACAATGAGCGTAGCCGTCCCTTTCTCGTTTGCATAGCTTGATGTGCCGCCCATCACATTTTCGGCAGCAAAATTCACAACTGTCTCCGGAAAGACTAGTTTAGGGCGCGAACGAGATTCCATCGCATAAAAAGCGAACGCGAAGAATAAGATTGCCCCTACCCATGCGAGTATTTTATAAGTGGATGAACGCATTGTGTAAAGAATTTATGAAATTTTCGAGGTTTTTAAATTATATTCTAGAGTATGGCATATAACATTCAGGATCTTTTAGCAGAAATGGTCAAACGAGGTGCTTCCGACTTGCATATTACAGCCGGTGCTCCCCCCCTTATTCGTCTTTCCGGTAAGCTTACTCCCATTGGGGAGAATAAGCTCAAGCCAGACGAAACCATGCGTATGACTTACAGCTTGATGAATGAAGCCCAGAAAAAGACTTTTGAACAGCAAAAGGAATGCGACTTTTCATTCGGCATTGCAAATCTTGCGCGTTTCCGTGCGAACGCCTACTTGCAGCGAGGCTGCGTAGCGCTTGCCCTCCGTATTATTCCACTTGATATCAAGACATTCAAGGAACTTGGTCTACCGAAGATCATGGCCGAATTTACGACCCGACCCTCAGGGCTGGTCCTTGTGACCGGTGCTACTGGTTCCGGTAAGTCGACAACCTTGGCGGCCATGATTGACAAAATCAACAAGGAACGTCACGACCACATTTTGACGGTCGAAGACCCGATTGAATTTTTGCACAAGCACCAGGGATGCATGATCAACCAGCGTGAAGTTGGTAGCGATACACACAGCTTTGCCCAGGCCCTTAAGATGGCACTCCGTCAGGACCCGGACGTGGTGCTTATCGGCGAAATGCGTGACCTCGAAACAATTCGCTCTGCGTTGACTATTGCAGAAACCGGTCACTTGACGTTTGCAACGTTGCATACGAACTCTTGCGTACAGACGATTAACCGTGTGGTGGACGCGTTCCCGAAGGGCGAACAGCAGACCGTGCGTACTCAGCTTTCGTTCGTGTTGCAAGGCGTTATTTGTCAAACGCTTATCCCGAAGATTGGCGGTGGCCGTGTGATGGCGTACGAAGTGATGAACGTGACTCCGGGTATTCGCGCTTTGATTCGTGACGACAAGGTTCACCAGATTGAATCCATGATTGAAATTGGTCAGAAGTTCGGCATGAACACGATGAACATGTGCTTGTGCGAACTTGTCAAGAATCACAAGGTTGACCGTTTCGATGCACTTGCTCGTTCGTCGAGTCCGGACCAGTTGGAACAATTGTTCGTAAAAGAAGGGGTGTAATCGATGGCAGAATTCTTATACAAGGCGCAAAACGCGCAAGGTAATAGCTTTGAAGGATCGCTCGAAGCGAAAGACAAGGCCGAAGCTGAAGCCCTCTTGCTCCGTCGCCGTTTGGTGATTACGAGCCTTAAGAAAAAGCCGACCGAAATCAAGATTAAGATTGGTTCTGGTATCAAGACCGAAGATATTACTCGTTTTACGCGTATGTTCTCGTCTATGTGCTCGGCAGGTCTTCCGATGCTTCAGTGCTTGAACATCCTTGAAGCGCAGTGCGAAAACCCGGAACTTAAAAGTGTTGTGCACAAACTGACGCAGTCGATTAACGGTGGTTCTTCGCTTGCCGATGCCTTGGCGCAGCACCCGAAAGTTTTTGACTCCCTGTATTGCAACATGGTGGCTGCAGGTGAAGCGGGTGGTATCCTTGAAGGAATTCTTGCTCGTTTGGCTGAAACGCTCGAAAACAACCAGCGCCTCAAACGCAAGGTGAAAAAGGCTTTGACTTACCCGATCATGGTTATTATCGTGGGTATTGTCGTGGTGATTGCACTTATGACGTTCGTGGTGCCGACGTTCGCTGAACAGTTCGCGGCCCTTGATGCTGAACTCCCTGCTCCGACGCAAGTCGTGATGGATATGTCTGACTTTGTACGAAATAATGGCGCGTTTATGTTTATCGGGCTTGTTATTGTCATCTTTGCCTATAAAATGATAATGCGAGTGCCTGCGGCGCAATTTGCGATGGATAAGTTTACGCTAAAACTACCCAAGCTAGGCGATTTGCAGATTAAGTCTGCAACGGCAGGTTTCTCGAGAACGCTAGGAACACTTTTGAATGCCGGTGTGTCTGTGATGGATGCTTTGAAGGTCGTCGCGACAACCGCAGGTAATAAAGTCGTTGAAAAGGCTATTTATAAGATATCGATTGGTATTGCAGGCGGTAAATCCATTGCCGAGCCGATGGAAGAAGTGGGCATTTTCCCGCCCATGGTGATCCAAATGACAGGCGTCGGTGAAAAGACCGGTAACCTCGGCGGTATGCTTTTGAAACTTGCGGACTTCTACGATGAAGAAGTGGATGCCGCTGTGGATGCCGTCGTGAGTATGATTGAACCGTTGATCATCGTGTTCTTGGGCGGTGCAGTCGGTGGCCTCCTAATCGCTATGTATATGCCGATGTTCTCGATGGGCGACGCCATCAAGGGTTAAAATTTCGCTGAAAACGCATCGCGATACTGCATCACGCTTTGGCTCACGTACGTTAGTACGCTACGCCAAAGCCTTCTTTGTCTCGCTCGGTTTTGAGCGAAATTTGAAAAGCTAAACGGTTTTAGGGTTCGGCGCTTCGTTAACCCTTGCTGAAAGGTAAACCTTTACTCAAACACATCTTGTCATGCCCGCCACCGAGCGGGCATCTCCTGTTTTGAGTGAAATTACGATTTAAATTTTAAAGACGAAGCTGTGCGCCTCGTCTTTTTTTGCATTGTCATGCCCGACCATCTCGTATAATGATCTCTTCCTACCGTCTACTGTCTACTGCCTACTTCTCTTTCCATCCCACATACTTTGCGGTTTCGAGAATTTCGTTGGCGTTTTGAACGCGTTCGGCGGTGGGCGATTGCGTGTCTTTGAGCGCGTAGTCGATTTCGAGTTCTTTGTATTTGCTCAGCGCGAATGCGTGGTAAGGGAGAATTTCGACGCGCTTGACGTTGCTTAGTGTGCGGATGAAATCGCGGGTGCGCGTGAGTGCTTCGTCATTATCGCTGATGCCCGGAACGAGCACATGGCGAATCCAGATGGGCTTTTGGATTTCGTCCAAGTAACGGAAAAATTCAATGATGTTCTCGTTGCTGTGGCCGGTGAGTTCCTTATGCGCGTCAGCATCAATGTGCTTGATGTCCACGAGCAAAAGGTCGGTCGATTTCATGAGTCGTTCGATTTTTGCGAATGCGTCGCCGGTGCGTCGGAACGTGATTCCGCATGTGTCGACACACGTGTGAACGCCCGCGGCTTTTGCGGCTTCGAAGAATTCGATCATGAAGTCGATTTGCGCAAGCGGTTCGCCGCCGCTCACGGTGATGCCGCCGTTGCTTCCCCAGTAGGGCTTGTAGCGGATGGCCTTCTTCAACAAATCCTCTGCGGAAATTTCGAACGATCCGTTCTCAGTCCCGTTTGCGCTTTTTGTCCCGAAGTCCCAAGTTTCCGGATTGTGGCAGAACTTGCAGCGCATGGGGCAGCCCTGCGTAAAGACGACGAATCGAATTCCCGGCCCATCGACCGAGCCGAACGTTTCAAGCTTATTGATCCTTCCGAGAGTCATGAACCAAAAATAAAAAAGTCTTGCCCCTTTCGGTAGAGGCGAAAGTTCTATATAATACAAACCCCGAAAAAAAGTTGGTCGCTGCGGATTTTATGTGCTGTATTGTTTAGAAAATGTGCCTTTTTTGATAGCGAATTCATTTATATTTAAAGGAGAGATGAGGAGAATATCGTTATGAAAAAATCATTGATTGCTTTTATAGCTGTGACGGCTTTTGCTATGCTTGCGGCCTGTTCCGATGATTCTGGCGTTGACAATGCGAGTGGAGCCACTGCGGGCCAGGAGTCGGTTGCGTTGAAAAATTCGAATTTTGAAGTGGGGAAAGGCTCGTGTAGTGGCGGGCATTTGGCGAAAAGAGCTGAGTGGCGCGATGAATCCGTTGATTTTGTGATGAACGAAGATGGTTCCGCTGTTTTTTGGCTGAATACGTTTTCTGTGTGCGCCGATTATGGGCATGTAACAGATGTCAAGCTGGATCGAAAAGAAGATACTTTATTCGTCCACGATGTTTTTGAATATTATCCAGATTACGGTAGCCGCCTAGTTGAGCATAATTGCATTTGTTTTGCTGATTACAGGATAAAAGTTCCTGCAGAGTATATTGGTGTCAAGTACTTGAATTTTAACGATGTTTACACCATCGTTTACAAGGATTTCGAGTAAATAAAAATTCTATCTTTGGCATCGTGCCAAAAATTGTTAAACTTTCCGATAGAATCCAGTATTTGCAGGTCTCGTACGAGCCGCTGAGTGCAGACGTTGTCGCCGTGCGTGGCGATAGCGCATGGTGGATTTTTGACGTGGGTGCCTGCGATATGGCGGTCGATTTTATCAATGCCTTGCCGCGCAATCCTGTAAATGAAAGTGCTTCTCGTAGCTCTCTCGAAAATAGCGAAAGCGTAGCGCCTATTGCGATCCCGCTCAAAAAGAACATCGTCATTTCGCATTTCCATCGCGATCATTTGCTGAATGTCGTGCGACATTGCAATGGCGAGGTCTTGCTCGATTTCGATACGCTTTATGTCGGCTCGCATGCGTCTAAAGTTGTGGGCGAAATGAGTGACCGCGAAAAGGTTACCGTAGCGGCGCCGCTTTCGTTTGACGATGGCATGCATATCGAAATCTTGCCTATTCCGAATAGCCATGCGAAAGGTTCGTTGGCGCTTGTCGTGGACGATTTTGTTTTCTTGGGCGATGCGACATACCCGATGGTAGGGCATGGGGAGCCTGACGTGTACAACGTGCAGATCCTCGAACAACAAATCAAGATGCTCAAGTCGCTTAGTGCATCGCGTTTTTGCTTGAGCCACAAGCGCGGACTCGTGCGCGATAAAAGTTCCGTTATCCAGTTTTTGGAATCTGTGTTTGCTCGCCGCCAAAAGAACGAAAATTACATCGTGGCGTGATTTGGGATTCTGAAAAAGCGAAAAATGCGAAAAAATACTACCACAAAGTCGAAAAAACTCAGTTTGGTAGCATAATTTTATAATAAAGTAATTCGTTTTGTGGTCGCAAAGCACAAAGTCTGCATTGAAAATGCTACTAAACGATGTGAAAATCCATGATTGGTAGCATCGAAGTTGGCTGGATGTTGAATTTTATTACGTGTAAAGTAAAATTTATGCTACCAAATTGCACTGAAATGTCGATTTGGTAGCACTTTTTGCCAAATTCGGGACTTTGCGCCCTTCTCAAGAACAAAAAAAGGTTCCCTTTCGGGAACCTTTTTAAACTTTCGTGCATCGTTTTTCCCGCGAAGCGGGATTTTAACAATTAAAGCACGCCGTGTGCCTGGCGGGCAATCACGTCAAGCTGCTGTTCGCGAGTGAGCTTGATGAAGCGTACGGCGTAGCCGGAAACGCGGATGGTGAAGTTCTGGTATTCTTCCTTCTCCGGATGTTCCATGGCGTCCTTGAGTTTTTCGACACCGAATACGTTCACGTTCAAGTGGTGGCTGCTCTGGCCGAAGTAACCGTCGAGAACCTGCACGAGCTTGTTGGTGCGTTCTTCGTCATCATGGCCGAGTGCGTCCGGATTGATGGTCTGCGTGTTGCTGATGCCATCGAGAGCGTATTCGTACGGAATCTTCGCGACAGAGTTGAGGGATGCCAAGAGGCCGTTCTTTTCTGCACCGTAGCTTGGGCTTGCGCCAGGAGAGAACGGTTCTCCCTGCTTACGACCATCCGGGAGGGAACCCGTGGCCTTACCGTAAACAACGTTACTTGTAATGGTAAGGATGGATGTGGTCGGTTCAGAGTCGCGGTAGGTCGGCGTCTGCTTGATCTTGGCCATGAACGTCTTGAGGAGCCATACGGCGATATCGTCTGCGCGGTCGTCGTCGTTTCCGTAACGCGGGAAGTCGCCTTCGATCTGGAAGTCCTGAGCAAGGCCGGTAGCCGGGTCGCGAATGACCTTGACCTTGGCATACTTGATTGCAGAAAGGCTATCGACAACGTGGCTGAAGCCTGCGATACCCGTAGCAAACGTGCGACGGACATTGGTATCGATGAGAGCCATTTCTGCAGCTTCGTAGTAGTACTTGTCGTGCATGTAGTGAATCAAGTTCAAAGTATTCACGTACAAGTGAGCAAGCCAATCCATGTAGAGGCTGAACTTGTGAACGACTTCGTCGTAGTCGAGGTATTCGCTAGAAATAGGTGGATATTCCGGGCCGACCTGTTCACCCTTCACGAGGCATTCGTCCTTACCACCGTTGATGGCGTAGAGGAGAGTCTTGGCGAGGTTTGCGCGAGCGCCGAAGAACTGCATTTCCTTACCGGTCTGGGTTGCAGAAACGCAGCAGCAAATGCTGTAGTCGTCGCCCCAAATCGGACGCATCGTGTCATCGTTTTCGTACTGGATGGCGCTGGTCTTCACGGAAATTTCAGCAGCGAATCTCTTGAAGCTTGCCGGGAGGCGCGGGCTGTAGAGAATCGTGAGGTTCGGTTCCGGAGACGGGCCCATGTTCACGAGCGTGTGCAAGAAACGGTAGTCGTTCTTGGTCACCTGATGGCGACCATCCTGGCCGAGGCCAGCAACTTCGAGCGTAGCCCACACCGGGTCACCACTGAAGAGTTCGTTGTAGCTTGTGATACGGGCAAACTTGACCATGCGAAGCTTCATCACGAAATGGTCGATGATTTCCTGAGCTTCGGTTTCGTTGATGACGCCGTTCTGCAAGTCGCGGGTCATGTAAATGTCGATGAAGGTCGAAACACGGCCAACGCTCATGGCGGCACCGTTCTGCGTCTTGATGGCAGCGAGGTAACCGAAGTAGAGCCACTGCACGGCTTCGCGGGCGTTTGTTGCCGGCTTAGAAATGTCATAGCCATAAATCTTTGCCATGACCTTCATGCCTTCGAGAGCCTTGATCTGTTCGGCGAGTTCTTCGCGCTGGCGGATCACGTGTTCGCGCATATCCGTATCGTCCGTCAAAGCCTTGTCGGCCTTCTTCTGGGCGATAAGATAATCAACACCGTAAAGAGCAACGCGGCGGTAGTCACCGACGATACGGCCACGGCCGTATGTATCCGGGAGACCCGTAATGATGTGGGCCTTGCGGGCCATACGCATAGCAGGCGTGTAAGCGTCGAAAACGCCTTGGTTGTGCGTCTTGTGGAATTCCGTGAAGATGCGGTGAAGTTCTTCGCTCGGTGTGTAGCCGTAGTTCTTGCAAGATTCTTCAGCCATCTTGATGCCGCCGAACGGCATGAATGCGCGCTTGAGCGGCTTGTCGGTCTGGAGACCTACGATCTTTTCGAGATCCTTAGTTTCTTCGGCTATGTAGCCAGCCGGGTGGCTTGTGAGAGTGGAGACAACGTCCGTGTCCATGTCGAGGACGCCGCCCTTTGCAATTTCTCTTTTCTGAAGGTCTTGAAGTTCTGCCCAAAGTTTGTTTGTTGCTTCAGTTGGGCCCTGCAAAAACGACTTGTCGCCGTCGTAGGGAGTATAGTTTTTCTGGATGAAGTCGCGGACGTTAATTTCGTCTTGCCAGCGACCGCCTTTAAAGCCTGTCCATGCTTCCTGCATATAGCCTCTTTTGCTCGTACAAAACCGTTAGTGCAATTGAAAAATTGTTCGATTTTTCGGGTTGCGAAAAAAGAATTGTAGCGATTTTTTCCTTTTTTTCTTAACTTTTTAATGTAAACCGCAATATACATATTTAAAAGAGGGTGGGCAAGGTATGAAATGCACCATTTTATACCAAAATCTCGCTTACGAAAAGCTTACGATGCTAATGTTTGTTCAAAATTTGGAAAATGCGTTTTTTTATGTAAAATCAGTACGAATTTTTGTAAAATACGGCCGATACAGTTAGTTTTAAAATTTCATTCGCTATATATACCGAGTCCAAAAAACAAAAGGTATCTTGTAGGAAAGAAATTAAGAGGTCGATTATGAAAAAGATTATTCTTCCGATGGTTGCCGTGGCGCTTATGACTGCATGCTCCGATGTGAATGAAAACGGAAATTTTGCTAATGCTCCGGTTGCCGCATCATCTAGCTCTGAAGCTGCGGCTTCGGATGTAAATTCCAGCTCCGATGTTACGGTTCCCCCGTCTGGAGTTTCTTCTAGTTCTGATGTTATTCTTCCGGTTTCTTCTAGTTCGGTTGATGTTCCTCCGGTTGCATCCTCTAGCTCTGTAGCTTCTTCTGCCGCTTCCGAGTTTACTTATGCTGTACCGAAACTGACTGAACTTGACCCGACGAAGACTTACTCTTTCTATGGTGCTGAACTTTCCGGTAAGGAACAGTTCAAGTATGGTCGTTTTGAAGCTCGCATGAAGATGGCTGCTATTTCTGGTTCCGTGAGCTCCATGTTCGTTTATTACGATGATTCTTGGATTAAGAAAGAAGAACCGTGGAACGAAATTGATATCGAAGTGCTTGGCAAGGCCCCTGATAAGTGGCAGTCTAATATCATTACCCGCGAAGGCGATCCGTCTATCAGTGCAAATACATCTTCTGAAAGCAAGCCGCTCCATGAATTTGGCTTTGACGCCACACAAGATTTCCACTTGTACGCTATTATTTGGACACCGGAATACGTGGCTTGGGAAATCGACAGTGTTGAAGTCCGCCGCGATACGCTTGGCATGAGCCGTGGCAAGCATGCCGATGCTGACCAGGTCGCTTTCTTGACCGAAAATCAATCTCTCCGCTTTAATCTTTGGGCTTCCAAGAGCGCTGCTTGGACCGGTAAGTGGGCCGGTGGCGTTGGTCTCCCGGTTGAACAGCAGATTGACTACGTCCGCGTGTATTCTTACGATGCCGCAACCAAGGGCTTCACAATGCTTTGGCAGGATGACTTCGATGGTGAAGATGTTGACCCGAAACATTGGTCGCGTGGAAATTGGGAAATGGAACGCGTCAACCTCCGCCCGGATAATGTTATCGTCGAAAAAGGTGTTTGCCGCCTTATCTTGGACTACGATGCCGACTAAAAGTTTTGGTGTGTAAAGGAGGCCTCCTGGAGCAATCTGGGAGGCTTTTTTTCTTGTATGTTTTTTATAAAGGTTAATGGATAAATCCTATATTTTTTCTATTTTGAATGGAAATAGTTGTAATAAACCATTTTACTTGTTGGATAAACATATGAGAATAAAATATTGTGCCGTCGTTGCCTTGCTTGCAGCTTTATTTGGCTGCGCCACGAACGAAGTCCACCGCGTCTCGGAACCAGGACTTGAAATTTCTGGGAAGAAGTTGTACGTGCTCGTAAATGAACGCGCCATGCACGAAAATTTGACGCAAAAGATAGATTCCGTGTGGAATGCGAATGCTTCCGATTTGGACTTGGAAACAGAATTTATTTACAACGAAAAACTTTCTATTAACCCGGTGTCCATCTCCCAGGTGCTTGATAATTGTGGTGGCAATTACGCTATGGTGCTTGGCATGGGGCTTGAATCCACGAATTCATATGTTTCAGTTGAATATTTGCCAACAATGTTCAACTGCGACACCCGTAAGGTTGTGTGGAAAATGTCCATTCGCACCGGAGGCAGCTTTGCCAGGCATTACTTGGTCAAAGAAATCGTCAATGACTTTAAGGTCAATAAAATCGTAAGGAGCAAATAATGAAAAAACTCTTGTCCGTTCTCTTTGTCGCCTTTCTTTTGGCTGGCTGTTCTATCACGAATATTGGACAGTCCAATTTCGAAAAGGTCTATGCGCTCAAGGGTGAAACGGTTGTTGTTATGGCTACCGCTAACAGTACACTTAGGGACTTTGCAAATAAAGTTGCGGATATGATGGCAAGTTCGCTTGGCGGAACGTATGGTGTAAATGCCATTGCATTCCACGAAACCGACGAAGTGACGCTTTCGGAATCCCCGCTGGCGGAATTTGCCAAGCAGAATCACGCAAAGTACGTTTTGATAAAGACTTTTGCAAAAATTGGCCTTTACGGTAACGCCATCGACACGTTTAATGAAGAACTTGCTCTGCTCTCTATTGCAGAACGTAAGATTGTCTGGAAAGCGACAATTAAGTACGAAGCCTATAACCGTATTGGTAAGACCCATGCAGCCAACGGTTCGATAAACAAGACCATTGAATTGCTTCAGAAGGATGGCTTTATCGCCGGTGGAATGTAAATTCCGTTTTTAAAGAAAATGTTCAAGTAGGGCTGGCTGCGTGCTGGCCCTTTTTTATATATTGGATTGTAAATTAGACCAACTACAAAAGAGGATTATCATGAAAAAACTTGCCTTATTGGCTTTTACTGCAATTTCGCTTGCTTTTATGGCCTGCGCTCCCTCTAAACTGGATATTCAAGAAGCAGCTGTGACGAGCGATGTGCTTGTTGAAGTGCGCCAGGTGCTGAATGATTCTATTAGTTTGTATGTTGGTAATGTCCTTTATTTGAACTCAAAGCAAGTTGTTGCAGACGATATCTATCCGCTGCATGTGAGTACGCGCGATCCGTCTGAATTCGAAAAGCTCACGCCGACGGATGTGATTAACAGCGATGAAGAACTTTTGAATTATCTGCGCCGCAAGGCTCCGGAATTGCTGAATGTGGGCATTGTGATTGGCGAAACGGCCTATAACGAAATTGGCTTTGAAGAAGCTGCTGTTGTTGCAAAACTGACCTCGATTTTCCAAAAGGTCCAGGGCGGCACGCTTACGCTCTTCCATGAAAAAGAAGGCCACCTCACCGACATGAAGAAAATTTATTAACTTTTGAGTTACTAGTTCTTAGTTACTAGTTACTAGAATCGTCATGCTTCGCCCGTAGTGCGAGGGATTCATTAAGTTGGCATCGTCATTCCTGCGAAGGCGGAAATCCAGTAACATTTTCTATTACACTGTCACCCCGGCCTTAGGTTGGTGAGCCCGCCGAACCATGCCGGGGTCGCCTTTTTATATTGCATTTCCGGGGCGTTACGGGGTGCCCCCGTTAGAAAGGGTAGCGTTGGATTCGTCATGCTGAGTCGAAGACGAAGCATCCAGTGAAGTCTTGTAATGCTCTGTCACCCCGGCCTTTGTGCCGGGGTCGCTTTTTTTTTCTAAATTTGTCGCCGTAAAAAATCAAAGGAATAGCTATGTCCGAAAAAATGACTTCTGCGCAAGTGCGCGAATCCTTTATCAAGTTCTTCGAATCCAAGGGCCACCTCTTCGTGCGTTCTTCGCCGGTGGTTCCGCATGACGACCCGACGCTCATGTTCACGAACGCGGGCATGAACCAGTTCAAGGCCATCTTCCTTGGCGACAATCCGAAGGGTTGGAAGCGCGCATGCAACAGCCAGAAGTGCCTCCGCGTGTCTGGTAAGCACAACGACCTCGACGTCGTGGGCCGCGACAACTACCACCACACCTTCTTCGAAATGCTCGGTAACTGGAGCTTCGGTGACTATTATAAGAAGGAAGCTATTTCCTGGGCATGGGAACTCCTCACTGAAGTTTGGAAGCTCCCGAAGGAACGCCTCTTTGCAACCGTCTATCAGGACGATGACGAAGCTTGGCAGATTTGGAAGGACGTGTCCGGTCTTCCGGATGACCGCATCATGCGCTTTGACGCTCACTCCAACTTCTGGGAAATGGGCGACACCGGTCCGTGCGGCCCCTGCTCCGAAATCCATTACGACCGCGGCGACCTCGCTACGCAGGCCGAAACGTTCAAGGACCCGATCAAGGGCGTGAACGGCGAAAACGACCGCTACATTGAAATTTGGAATAACGTG
>CACYRP010000055.1 GCA_902776765.1 Fibrobacter succinogenes | reverse complement strand
CCGGCATTAAACGTTTAAGAAAGAGATCAAAATGAGTAACATGTTCAAAGTGCTTTCTGCTGTTCTTTTCGCGGGCTCACTAGCGTTTGCTCAGTCTGACGACCTCTTCTCTGACGATTTCCAGGATGCTGCTACTGCAGATTCTATCGCACAAGCTAACGCTGAAGCAACGACTCAATCAAACATTGGTAACGCACAGGCAACTGGTGGTCAATGGGATGGCTTCAAGTACGAAGACATGGGCCTTACTCAGTGGGAATACCAGCAGGCTAAGGAACAGGGCGTCTCTCGTGAAAAGTTGACGAAGCTCGTCGAACTTGGCATCCGCCCGACAGAATACCTCCAGAAGCCGTGGAACAGACTCGGCGTGAGCGAAGAAGATTGGCTCAGCCAGCGTGCCGAAGGCATGGAAGATGCAGACATCGACCGTTCCTACCGCTATCGCAGTGGTGATCAGAAAAGCGCCTACATTTCTCTCTTAATTCCCTCTTACTACCAGTGGAAAACAAAGCAAACTGCCAAGGCAACCTTTATGGATGTTCTTGAAGTTGGCAGTATCGCAGTGACGATTGTCCTTAAAGTTCAAGACAAGAGCAACTGGTGGTGGGGTTTCGGCGGAATTTTGGCAGCACACCTCTGGTCTTTTGCAGATGCATTCATCAGCACCCAGTGGGATAGCAATCCAGACGCAAACCGCTTCAGCTTTGGTGTTCTTCCGACACCGGACCAAGGCGTAGCAAGTTTCTTCAATGTAAAGTTCTAAGCAGCAATGCAGCTAGAATTACTTAAAAGCAAAATACATCGCGCTACAGTTACTGATGCCAACCTCAATTATGAAGGTTCCATCACCATCGCCCGCGATTTGATGGATGCCGCAGGCATTCTTCCCTTTGAAAAAGTAGGCGTACTCGATGTCAATAATGGCTCTCGTCTCGATACATACGTTATCGAAGGCAAAGCGGGTTCTGGAGTCATTTGCTTGAACGGAGCCGCAGCCCGTTTGGTACAGCCTGGTGACCTCGTAATCATTGTAACTTACGCGACTATGTCCCCTGAAGAAGCCAAGACCTGGAAGCCAACCGTCATCCGCGTCAACGCCAAAAACGAAATCATCGAAAAGATTTAACTCCGATGAGTATTGCTTTTTTGCCCGCCACCTAGCGCGGGCTTTTTTATTTTACAACAAAACGTCACATTCGCGCTTTCACGTCGTAAAATTCGAAAAAAATTTCAATTAGACACTTTGCGACAATGTAAATGTTGTATATTAAAAGTAAACTACAAATTGAGGTTATCCAATGCCAGATAATATTCTAATCGTTGCAATTGCAGCAGCCGTACTTTTATTCGTTCTCATTTTCGTCATGTCCTACAGCAAAGCGGCACCTGACGAAGCCATCATCGTTTCCGGCATTCGCAAAGAACCAAAAGTCATTATAGGACGCGCCGGTCTCAGAATTCCATTTTTCGAACGCGCCGACCACCTTTCATTGCAATTGATTCAGATCGATGTGAAAACGGGAAGCCCCGTCCCGACCAAAGACTATATCAACGTTTCAGTCGATGCCGTCGTGACCGCCAAGATTTCAGACAATCCGGACCGCCTCAAATCTTCCGCACAGAACTTCTTGAATAAAAAGCCAGAAGATATCCGCGCCATGATTGTCGATATTCTCGAAGGTAACATGCGTGAAATCGTTGGCCGCATGCAGCTCGTAGATCTCGTGGGCGACCGCAAGCAAGTCTCTGAACTTGTGCTCGAAAACGCCATCCCGGACCTCGAAAAGCTCGGTATCGTGGTGCAGACGTTCAACATCCAGAATTTTGAAGACGCAAACGGCGTGATTGAAAACCTCGGTGTCGATAAGACTTCTGCCATCCGCAAGGCAGCCGCCATTTCTAAGGCAAACGCGGAAAGAGACATTAGCGTAGCTCAATCGCAAGCCAAGAAAGAAGCTAACGACGCCGCCGTTGCCGCCGAACTCGAAATCGCGCAGAAGCAAAACGACCTTGCCGTGAAAAAAGCAAACTTGCAAAAGATTTCCGACACAGAAAAAGCAATTGCAGATGCCGCTTACGAAATCCAGAAGCAGACGCAGCAAAAGGAAATCAACGTGGCACAGGCCGAAGCTGAAGTTGCGAAGCAAGAAAAGGAAATTGAAATTCGCGAACGCATGGTCATCGTGACAGAAAAGGAACTTAAAGCACAAATCGAAAAGAAAGCTGAAGCCGATCGCCAAGCACAAATCCAGCGTTCCGAAGCCGAACTCTTCCAGCAACAGAAAGACGCCGAAGCCATCCGCTATAAAGAAGAACAGCGCGCCAAGGCAATCAAGCAAATTGCAGAAGCCGAAAAGGAAAAAGCATTTGCCGAAGCAGAAGCCACTAAGGCAAAAGCTTTAGCAGAAGCGGAAGCCACAAAGGCGAAGGGTCTCGCTGAAGCAGAAGCCATCAAGGCTCAAGGTCTTGCAGAAGCCGAAGCGCTCAACAAGAAGGCCGAAGCCATGAAGCTTTATGGCGATGCTGCTCGTCAAGAAATGCAGCTCAAGACGATTGAAAAATACTTCGAGCAAATGCCACAAATTGCAGCCGCTATCGCAAAGCCGATGGAAAAGATTGGCAATATCACCATGTACGGCGAAGGCAATACGGCAAAGCTCACGGGCGACATCACCAAAACACTCACGCAGGTCACGAACGGCCTCACCGATTCGCTCGGCATTGATCTCCGTACGGTGCTTGGCTCCATGTTCGGTGCAAAACTCGCCGGAGTCACGAAAAATGACGATTCCAAGAAAGAAAACTCGTAATAGATTCTAAAAATTCACACAATAGGAGATTACAGGACAGCCTGTAATCTCTTCTTTTTTTATATTCAAATCATGCGTGTATTGTTGTTGACCATTTTGCTTGCAACGATAGCCTTTGCAGCCTCCCCTGCAAAGACCGATTCATCTATCGTTCAATCACGTGATATAACAACAATTCCCACAACAGTACCAACTGATACTATCGTCGATACAATTTATGTCATTCAATCAAGCGGCATACCTTGGAACCGTGAGCATTTTAACCCAGAACGTTTGGTGCGGCACGATACCTTCGACCCCGCATTGAAAGTTGCTTACACTTACTCAGTGAGCTTTATCGGCGGTTCGCTCGGTTCTTTTGCACAACAAAGCTTTATGGCGCATTTCGCTTACGAATTCACGCCTAATCTTCACTTGTACGCAAACGTCGGTCTCTGGATGCCGCTATATTCTAACATTCGCATCGGAACTCTGATTGCTAGAGAAGATGTAAGGCAAGGGAACGTAAGCGTTTTAATACCAGACATTGCGTTGGAATACAAGCCCAGTGACAAAGTGACATTTAGAGTCATGTACATCAACGAACGCGATGCATTCAGGGCTTACGGCCCACACCGTTACTTCTACGATGATTGTCCGTGGAGCAACCCTTTTTATTGCAGATAAATTCTACTACTCTTAAAAAAAGCAGTTTTGTATATTCATTAACATGAATATGAAATACATTATCTTATCCACTCTTAGCTTTACAATGCTTGCCTTTGCGGACGCTCCCGCAAATCTTAAATCTGCCGGAATGGCATCTCAAGTCATAGCCGAAGCCACGGCACCCCAAAACACCGAAGTCGGCGCTAATTACGAAATTCAAAACGACGGCATTCCTTGGAACCGCGAATTTGATTCCGACCGCATGGTCCGTCACCAGACATTCGATCCGGCCCTAAAAGTGGCATACTCCTATTCGCTCAATTTCGTAGCAGGGAGTTTCGGTTCATTCGCAAACCAAAGCTTTATGGGACATTTTGCCTACGAATTTACACCAGACCTTCACTTGTACGCAAACATTGGTCTTTGGATGCCGCTTTACACCAACCTCAGCAACGGCTCCCGCATTGCAAGAGAAGACTTGCGACAAGGCAATGTCAGTGTGATAATTCCAGATATTGCATTGGAATACAGACCTAGCGAAAACGTTTTATTGAAAGTGGCATACGTCAACGAACGAGACGCGGTCAAGGCTTACGGCCCACGCAGCTTCTTTCATGACCGCAGTTCTTCAAGATGCACCGTACTCTGCCAGTAATTTTTTCACAAGCACAACCACGTAAGAAGTCTATACATTCTCATCTCACATCTATTCTACATTGTCACCTCGCGCGCGCCGCGGGGTCTTTTATTTTTTCTAAATTTTACAGCAAAGAATGTTCCAAAACTATTCTAAAGCACACCACCTAAACTTTGCCGTAGGGGTTTCTTCGGCTGTTTTTGCCGTATTCCTATTTACGGGCTGCGAAGAAGAAAAGCAAGCACCTGTTGTCCGCGAAGTCCGCCGCATCAAAGGCGAAGTAGAAGTGCTGAACAGTTGCAGCATAAAAGGCGCAGCCGTAAAAATGCGCTCTTTTTTGCGCAACAACGGATTTGATGTCGTCCATATCGATAACGAACGACTCCAGAACTACGACGAAACCATCATCGTACTCCGTAACCCAGAATGGGAAGGCGCACAAGCGCTTGCCGCCACGCTCAAGACAAAAAACGTCTTGGTGCTATTAAACAAGAACGCCACGGTCGATGCCGTTGTACACACTGGAAGAGATTTTCAACAAATAGTAGAACCCGATCAGGGAGATCAACATGACAGCAACAAATAACCAAGATTTTTCTGAAACCGTTAAGCTTGGTGCAGGTATCCTTTTTGAACTTCGCGCCCAAAACGTGCAGCTCATCGACCTCCGTGGAGTCAAGAACGAAGCGGATTACTTTCTCATCGCGACTTGCGAAAGCGAAGCCCAGATGCAGGCCATCTTGAACGAACTCACCAAGGAATTCAAGGCTCGCAAACTCCACTATATCGGCGTTGAATACAAGGAAGGTGTCCGTTGGGCCATCTTTGATGCGGGTCTTGACCTGATGGTCCACCTGTTCGAAGAAGAAAAGAGAAACGAAATTTCCTTCGACCGCCTGTACGCAGACGGCAAACTTATAAACCTTGATGAGCATGACTTCATCCGCGAAGACGCTAAGAAGTCTGGAGACGACAATGAACTCATTTAATGCAGAAATCGCAAAGGCTCTTGCCGCTACTGGAGCATTTGCTGAAGATGCCGCATTGAAACTTATTTCCGTACCGCCTGATACAAGCCACGGAAACTTCACTATCCCGTGTTTTTCTCTTGCAAAGACACTCCGCAAGGCTCCGAAGCTCATTGCCGAAGACCTCGCTGCACAAGTGAAACTCCCTGCAGGCCTTTCGAAAGTTGAAGCCGTTAACGGTTATTTGAACTTTTTCATTGACCGCAATTTCCTCGCCAAGGAAACATTGGGCGAAATCGCCGCCAAGGGCTTGGAATACGGCCATGCCGCTCCGAATGGCAAGGTAGTCTGCATCGACTACAGTTCCCCGAACATCGGTAAGGAACTCGCGTTCCACCATCTACGCTCCACGATGATCGGAAACTCGCTCGCCCGCATCTACAAGGCCGCCGGTTACAAGGTCGAACGAATCAACCACTTGGGTGACTGGGGTACCGCATTCGGTAAACTCATCGTGATGTACCTCCGCGAAAAGCTCCCGACTGACGATGCCACGCTGGATGCCCTCACCGTGAAGGAACTCAACATCCTTTACGCCAGTTTCTCCAAAGCATCCAAGGAAGAGCCCGGTCTCGAAGACGAAGCACGCGCCGCATTCACAAAGCTCGAACAGGGCGACGCCTTCTACCGCAAGCTGTGGACCGCATTCCGCGCCGCAACGCTCAAGGAACTCATGCGCATCTACGACATGATGGGCGTTGGCTTTGACCATTACACTGGCGAATCCTTCTTTGAAGACAAGATTCCGGCCGTTCTCGATGAACTCCGCGAAAAGAACTTGTTGGTGAACAGCCAGGAACGCGACGTGGTGATGCTCGATGAATTCGACTTGAATCCGTGCCTTATCCGCAAGAGCGACGGTTCCACGTTGTACGCAACCCGCGACCTCGCCGCCGCAATTTACCGCAAGAAGGAATACAACTTTGACAAGTGCCTTTACGTGGTGGACCTTGGACAAGCGCTCCACTTCAAGCAAGTGTTCCACGTACTCAAGAAGATGGGCCGCGAATGGTACAAGGACATGTACCACATTCCGTTTGGCGTGATTCTCCAGATGGTCGATGGCAAGTGGGAAAAAGGAAAGACGCGTACCGGAACGGCAAGTCTCCTCCGCGACGTCATCGAAGCAGCCCAGAAGAAGATTCTCGAATTCATCGACGAAAAGAATCCGACTCTCGAAAACAAGGAACTCATCGCACGCCAGATCGGTATTAGCGCACTCACATTCAACGACCTCAAGAACAGCCGCTTGAAGGATGTTCGCTTTGACTGGGATGCCGTGATGAGCTTCGAAGGTGATACGGGTCCGTATGTGCAGAACGCCCACGTGCGTCTTTGCAGCATCATGCGCAAAGCCGGCTACACGGTGAACGTTGCCGACGTAGATTACGCACAGCTCACCGATGACGCCGCCTACAGCCTCATCAACATTCTCGCGAAGAAGGGCGAAAAGATTCTTGGCGCAGTCAAGGACGATGAACCGAGCGTGCTCGCGCAATACGCCCTGGAAATTGCCGAAGCCGCACACAAGTTCATCCACGAAGACCGCGTGCTCGGATCTGCCGAAGAAAAGTCCCGCCTGTTCCTTGTACAGTCGACGCAGATTGTGCTCGAAAACGTGCTAGACCTCCTCGGCCTCTTCCCCATCAGGCAGATGTAGCGCACATTGCGCGCAGTAGGAAGTAGACAGTAGACGGTAGGAAGTTGACCCAATGCATGTTCAAACACCCACTCTGTCTAACCTTGCTTGTCATTCTATCGGGTTTGCCAAAACCCGATAGAATCCCCAAAAAAAACGAGAGCTTTTTAAGCTCTCGTTTTTTTACTTCCTACTTCTAACTTCCTACTGTCTACTAATTACCGTTAATGCATCTAACGGAGTAGCCGTTGTTCTTAGCAGAAGCCGGAACGAGCTGGCGGACCATCTGATCACTCATGCGGCCCATAGCCCAAAGCCAAATCGTTTCGTTACGGCCGTTCTGAGCACTCCAGAAGCCTGCATATTCGCCCATATCCTCATAGCGCACTGTAGACTTGCCAAGCACCTTGCGATAACCCGAAGAGAAAACGGTAAAACCGTATTCGTCGGTACCGCCACCGCCCTGCCAGCCTGTAGTAGCTTTCATCTTTGTAGCAAAGTTACCGCACTTGTCAACGCCATCGAAGCAACCCGTAAGCCCCTTAAGCATGTCCGACCATTCGCGGTCACGCGGCAAGTGCCAACCTTCCGGGCAAGCCTTGCGGGCACCTTCCAAGTCGTACAAACGACCGCTTCGAGCGCAATAAGAATCCTTGTCTTCGTAGCACCAGGAATGTCCCGGAATTTCATAGTTCACGTTTTGCGCAAACCATTCACGGCCTTCCACCTTGATGATGCGATACACTTGTCCATCACGGGGGTCCGTAAAGGACGTAGACTTGTCACGGATCATAGCGCGATGTTCCTGCTCTGCCTTACGGAATGCCGAAAGTTGTTCACGCTTGTATTTCTGACGGCCTTCGAGCTCAGCCACCCAAGCCTTCTGAGCCTGCGGATTTGTAAACTTTATACGTAAATCATAGATATTGAACAAGTCGTTACCGCAAGCAAAATCGACACCGGCAATATTGATAATTTGATCTTCATTACCAAAGCGACGCGGCTTGTCAAAGTAAGAAATCCACGCTTCCATGGTATTGCGGCAGTTGTCATAGAAATTCGGATCTTCGACCAACTTTGCCGGAATCGTCATGTTACCAGCAACAGAGAAATCAAACTTATCGTCCAAAACGCGGAACGAAACCGGCTGGACATTCTTGTAATGCGTGTATTGGCCAAAACGAATATCACCATCAATTTTGGCTGCAGCATAATCGCCCTGTCCTTCGGCATTAAAAATGGCATCCCACGTTTTCGGCGGTGCCGCAAAAACCTGCGCAACGGACAGCATAAACACAGAGCAAATTCCTAATTTGAACAATTTAATTCTCTCCATTTTTAAATCCTTTTTATTTACTTACTGCAATGTTAGTTATTTTTTGTCTACTTGGAAATAAAATATTTGGTAACATGCCCTAAATTTTTTAATATTATAGTATGTCTATGACTCGTTATATTCTTCAAATTCTTTGTCCCGACCAAAAAGGACTTATTGCCGGCACAACGCAAGTACTCGCTAAAGCCGGAGCTAATATTATCGACCTCCAGCAACATACCGCCAAGGATATCGAAACATTTTTCTTACGCGCCGTATTCGACATTGAATCGGACGACATTCCCGAAGTCAAAAGACACCTCGAGACCATCGCTCCGCACCTCCAGCTTAATTGGAAACTTTTCGATACCTCGAAAACTGAACGCGTAGCCATTTTCGTCTCGAAAACCGACCACTGCCTTTACGATCTTCTCCTCAAGCACCGCGATGGCGACCTCCCCTGCGAATTCAGCTGCATCGTCGGTAACCACCCGGACTTGGGACCTGTGGGCGGCTCCTTTGGAGTGCCTTTCTACTACGTGCCGTCCAACCCGGACAAGACCATTCCCGAAAACCGTTTCCGCGAAATCATTCAGGAAACGAACACAGATACCATCGTCCTCGCCCGCTACATGCAAATCTTGAGCGAGAACTTTACCGAAGAATTCAAGTACCGCATCATCAATATCCACCACGGATTCCTCCCGGCATTCAAAGGAGCAAAGCCTTACCACCAGGCATGGCACAAGGGTGTGAAGATTATCGGTGCTACGGCGCACTTTGCCACCGAAGACCTAGACCAGGGTCCGATTATTTGCCAAGACATTCAGCGTGTTCCAGAAACCGCAAGCATCGACGAACTTGTTGAACTCGGCAAGGATATCGAAAAGCGTACACTTTCTCAAGCGCTCAAACTCTGGCTTGAACACCGCGTGTTCGTTCACGCCGGCAGAACGTTTATACTATAGGATTTAAGGGTTAGGTAATAGGGAGTAGGAAATCAGATAATTTAAGTTCACCTGCTTACAACCTAAGACCTACAACCTATAGCCAGAAACCTTTACTAAGGAGTCACCAATGTCCGAAGAAAACCAGAATGAAGTCCCCGCACAGGAACCGACTGTTTCCGCAGACAGCGAAGTCAAGACCGAAGCTACAGCCGAAGTCACACAGACTAGCGTCGAACCTGTAGATGATGATAAAGAAATTGTCAATCCGTTAACCGGCGAAGTGATTCGTCCCGCAAAGCAGAAAGAATCTTCGAACTCGCCGTACAAGCAGTTCAAACCGGAAACGTTTGTAAACCCGATGACGGGCGAAGAAGAGCAGACCACAATTGGTGGCCCCCAGGTCATTATCAAAAAAGACCGCGGACTCGCCTACTATGTCGGTTTTGCGCTGCTCGTTGTCTTGAGTTTTGCATTCTTCTTTTTGCCGGGCATTACCATTACATTCGCTGTAAGCCGCATTGCCCCATTGACCACGTCTGCCGCATGGGTATTCAGCACCATTTTGAGCTTCGGAGTCTGGCTCATTTTCAAGCTAAAAATCAAGGGATTCGAAAAATCCTTCCATCGCTATTTAGTACTTTGCGTAGTATGCTTGGTAGCAATGTTTACCATCCAGTTTATTACAGATTACAACCTGATTTCAGAAGTTGTTGCGCTCCTCATCGGAGCTAAAGGCTAGGAATTTTAAATGAACAACACAGATACTTTTGTACACTTTCTCGTAGAATCCGGCGCACTCAAGTTCGGCAACTTCGTGACCAAGAGCGGTCGCGAAACGCCTTACTTTATCAATACCGGAGAGTTCCGCACCGGCGCCTCCCTTTCGAAGCTCGCTGAATTTTACGCTTCTGCATTCATGGTTCATTTTGACGGCAAGGCCCAGAACCTCTACGGTCCGGCATACAAGGGTATTCCTCTCTGTGCCGCAACGGCAATGAAGCTTTCTGACCTTTATGCCCAAAATTTGACTTTTACGTATAACAGAAAAGAAGTCAAGGATCACGGCGAAGGCGGCTCTCTTGTCGGTTACAAGTACGCCGAAAAAACAAACGTCGTCATTATCGAAGACGTGATTACCGCAGGTACTTCTGTCAACGAAACCATGCAAGCGCTTTCTCAAATCGAAAACGCAAATGTCATTGGCCTTTTGATTTCTGTGGACCGTAAGGAAAAACTCGATAACGGCAAGTCTGCTCTCCAGACCGTTCAAGATGAATACGGCATCGAAGCCCATTCCATCGTGAACATCAACGATATCATCGCATTCCTCGAAAAAGAAGAAAACCGCAAGGCGATCAACGCACCCGAAGGAATCCTGGATCGAGTCTACGCCTACCGCGAAAAATGGGGTGCAGTCTAAAACTGCAAAATCCTCCCGCGAAATCCACGAGAGCAAATGACGTTTAAGAAGTCAATTTTATCCATTGGATTTGCAATCTGCATGCTCACCGGGTGTGCAGATTCTTATCATTGGACAGCAAGCCACCCCGCATACCATAAGGCTCCTTATGGCGGTATTGCAGTTACAGGCATCGAGAACGCATTTGTTATTACTCGTTCGAACTGGTTTGCAAAGCGCCTTGAAATCTCTACCGATAGCATACAGATCAAAGGAACCCTCCACTGCCGCAACACATTCGCAACAGAATTGCGCAAGGCATACGGGAACCTCATTGTTATTCCAGATTCAGCAAACACCAAGTTTCCCGAAGAAAGCCTAAAGCTTGACGAGCGCATCTTTATTAAGGGGCACATTCCAGAACAAGGGGTCGCCATCAAGGACACAGCCGGCAATGTTCCGCCAGTTGTCTTGATTCTGCACGAATTCATTATCGGCACGGACTTGAAGCGCGAAAACTTCTTTGACTACGCACTCATCCACAACGAGAGCGGCAGCATCCGCAAGCCCGATAACGTAAGTGCTATTTTCTCGTACACGCTTTGGGATAACTTGAAGCAGCGCCCGCTCTTTAGCGCAGTTGACGAAATCCAACAGCCCATCACAACCTACAAGCTCGCAAACTTGACGAACCTCATCCAGATTGCCGTCCAAAAAATCCGCAAGAATATCTACGAAGGAGTGGTTAAATGAAAAAGCTCCTCGCCATACTTCTATTCCTTGTGGCCTTTGCAAGCGCATCCGAAGTTTTCTTCGATTCGCGATTCACGCTGTGGAAAGACGCAACTATCTTAATTTGGTCACTCGATGGCAATTCGCCCATTAGCACTAACGAGTTTTGCCTATCACTCCGCCGAAACAACACAGGCATTGGCGAGCCAAAATGCCGCGAACTCGGCGAATGGGAACGCGACACTATCGCCACACGCTATGGCTCCTGGCTTTCGAACAACTTAGAAAAAGGTTTACCATCGAGTTACTTGCGCGCAAGGCACCCCGGCATGGCCGCAAAAATTCAAGTTCTCGAAGACAATATTGTTCTTTTCCTCGCCCCTCAAGGAAAGTTTATTCAAGTAGCCGTTTTTGACGAGACCGCACAAGAACCCAAAGCGGCAGGCATCGTCAAGGCAAATAGCGATAAAATAGCCCTTGGAGATGATATTGCCGCCACATTCTTTGACAAGCGCACCAAACGCCGCCTCACCAAAGAAGAACGCCTCAAGATGCAAACCGAACCCGATGACCTTTACAAGGAAGTTCCGAACTTAAAGATATGGGCAGGTGTCGGCGTTGGTTTTTCTCAAGCTCATTTCCCGCTCACTCCCGATAACTGGACGAGCAGCCATACCAAAAGCCGCGTCAAGAACTACCGCGCCACAAAAGATTCCGTAAGCCTCTGGAATTTTATCGACGATGCGGACCCGTTCCTCAGCCTTTATGCAGGCCTCACCTGGCATGGTTTTATCGGCATCGAATTCATGTACCGCTATTCCAATCGCAACATGAAAATCGACCATTCCGATACGGTCTACAAAGAACTCGATCATTGGGATTTCGGGCAGCACGATATCGGACTCAACGTGCTTTTATCCATGACATACCCCATCACGCCATGGCTTGACATTACACCGCTATTTTTCCTCGGGTTCCAATACTCCTTCTATGTCGAAGATATCGAGCTCAAAAAAGGAGTCAAAGAACCATCAAGAGCTTACAAGTACCGCATTAAATTCGAAGACCTTTATAAAGGCGCCCTCGTAGGCATTGGCGGCCAATTCGTTTTCAAAAAGCATTACGGTGTTGATCTCCGCATGGGAATTTCGAGCCGCGGTCGTGACCTCTATGAAGCCCCCTCTCCTGATGCAGGCGCCGCCGCCACGACAATCGGCAAATCCACCATCGATTGCTTTGTAAGCCTCGGGTTGGAATATCATTGGACGTTATAGGTTTCAGGTGTTAGGCATTAGGGGTTAGGAAACAAAAGAGGAATAATCCGGCTTCGCCGCCATTTAAAGACGAGCAAAGCTCGTGATACTTTTCCTAATACCTGTTACCTGTTACCTAAAACCTTTTTCTATCTTTATGCACACTATGAGTGACGAAATTAAAGAAGAAACGAAAGAAAGAGTTAATCCGTTTTTAACGCCTGTTAAAATTATCGAGCCCAAGAATAAGCTCCCCGACTATACCTTTGACATGCTTCCCGAAGAACAGAAGGCGATTCTCCGGGAACACGGTTGGACCGAACTCATGCCCGTCCAGCGCAAGTCCATCCCTTACATGCTCGCCGCCCGTGATATGTTGGTGCAATCCAAAACCGGTTCGGGCAAGACAGGCGCATATGCACTCCCGCTTTTACAGGTCATCGTCCGTGACCATCCGTATCCGCAGGCTCTCATCCTCGTTCCAACACGAGAACTCTGCATCCAGGTGCAGGAAGAATTTGAAAAACTCTCGAAGGGTACGGGCATCAAGTCCGTTGCTATTTTTGGCGGTGTAAACTACGAACCGCAAATCAAAGCGCTCCGTTCAGGCGTTCACGTGATTGTCGCTACTCCAGGCCGCCTCATGGACCACATCCAACGTGGCAATGTGGACTTGCTCTCCATCCGCGACCTCGTGCTCGACGAAGCTGACGAAATGCTCTCGATGGGCTTCTACCCCGACATGCAGAAAATCCGCAAGTACTTGCCGAAGGCTATTTCTTGCACGATGTACAGCGCCACAATTCCGCAGACGGTCAAGAGCCTTGCCCGCGAATTCCAGCGCCCGGGTGCCGATTTCCTTTCGCTCAGCTACGACAAGGTCATCGCAAACAACCTGGAACACCGCTACTACACTTGCGACGTGATGGAAAAGGATTCCATGACCATCAAGGTTCTGGAATACTACAATCCCGAAAGTTGCATGATTTTCTGCAACTACAAGCGCGACGTGAGCTACTTGGAACAGGTGCTCTCCGGCTACGGTTTTGAAGTTGGCGCCCTCAGCGGCGATGTGGCCCAGAGCCTCCGCGAAAAGACGCTCAACGCCTTCCGCGACAAGAAACTCAAGATTCTCATCTGCACAGACGTAGCTGCCCGCGGTATTGACGTGGACCACGTGACTCATGTTCTTGTCTATGACCACCCCGCCGACCACGAAGTGTACGTGCACCGCAGCGGACGTACCGCAAGAGCAGGCCGCAGCGGTCTCTGCATTTCACTCATCACGCCGGTCGAAGAAATCGATTTGCGCCAAACCGCAGTCGACTTCGGTATCAACTTCATCAAGATGGACCCGCTCACGAACGATGAAATCGCGAAGAAGGTGAGCGAACGTACCAAGGTCCGCCTCGAAGAAGTCCGCAAGCATTTCGGCGGCCAAAAGGCAACCGAACGCATCAGCCGTATGCTCCCGCTCGTTAAGGAACTCGCAAACGGCACCACCGATGACCAGATGCTACTTGCGTATCTGTTAGATAAATTTGCATGGAAGAAGTAGGTTACAGGTTTTAGGTTGTAGGTTTTAGGAAAATGCGAGAATACCATTCTCTTGAAATATGGAAAAGAAGCCATCAATTCACACTTAATGTGTATGAATTGACCAAAACCTTTTTTCCAAAAGAAGAACTTTTTGTTCTAACCTCACAACTTAGACGATCTGTAACATCAATTCCAACTAATATCGCAGAAGGTTGTGGAAGAAAGACAAATACTGAATTAGCAAGATTTCTTCAGATATCACTAGGTTCTGCGGCTGAATCAGAATATCAATTACTACTTGCAAAAGATTTACATTATATAAGTGACGATATTTTTAACAAGTTTAATTCAGAAATCATCGAAATAAAGAAAATGCTCAACGCGTTTATTCAACATCTACCCCCAGATGCAAAATCTGAAATTAAACCTAACCCCTAACACCTATTACCTAATTCCTAACAATGGCTAAGATCAAAGTAAAATCCGCAAAAGAAATTGAATTGATCCGCGACGCTGGCGCTCTCGCTGCCGAAACGCTGATCCGTGCGGGCGAAATGTGCAAGCCCGGCGTTTCCACCCTCGAAATCGATGAATTCATCGGAGACTACACTCGCCAGCACAAGGGCATCTCCGCTTGCATGGGCTACCACGGTTATCCGCGTTACGCCTGCATCAGCCTCAACGAAGTTGTCTGCCACGGCATCCCGAACGCAAACACCATCCTCAAGGATGGCGACATCGTGAACATCGACATCACCACGATTCTTTCGGGCTACCACGGCGATACCTCCGCCATGTTCTGTGTCGGTAAAGTCTCTGACATTGCCCGCGAACTCGTGGACACCGCCAAGTTCTGCATGGAAGAAGGCATCCGCGCTGCAGGCGAAAAAGGCGCCCACTGGAACGACATCGGATGCGCCATCCAGGACATCGCCGACGAACACGGCTTTAGCGTTGTCGAAGACTACTGCGGTCACGGCATCGGTCGCGGCTTCCACGAAGAACCGACCGTCTACCACTTCCGCAACTACGAACGTTGCCCGTTCATCGAAGTCGGTAACGTGTTCACAGTCGAACCGATGCTCAACGTCGGACGTCCGGGCACAAAGACGCTCTCCGACGGTTGGACCGCCGTGACCCGCGATGGCTCTCTCAGCGCCCAATGGGAACACACCGTCGTAAAGACCAAGGAAGGAATTGAAATTTTGACACTCCCGCGATAACCCGTCGCGGCATTTCAAATGCTTTAAAAACGCCTTGCGCAGTCCAAAGCACGAGGCGCTATTTTTTTTGCATTTTTCGCAAAAGAATGTATATTACAACCGAAAAAAAACATTCCTAATTCCGAACTCCTAAATACGAATTAACCATGTCCTTCCTCAGTAACGCCCGCGACAAAGCTATTGAATTCTTTTTCCAGCGCAACGATTTCTTCAAACAATTTGGAGAAATCCAAAACATTGATATCGACTCTCAAGAAAACCAGGCGAACATCACCATCCTTCTGCATGGAGAATCTACGCCTACTCTTCTTTGCGCCCACTATTGCTTTGAAGATGCAGACGGAGGAACTTTGATCGTTATAAATAAAGTCGATAGCCCGAGAGAGATGATCAACGAAATCGCCGCATGGTGGTTCAAGAACCATTCCATCAAGAAGGCACTCCCCAAAGGTACAGGCCTTTTCGCCAAAATTTTATTCTAACCACCGAAGGAATTTTATCATGGACGAACAACTTCAAAAAGTATTCAACAACGTATCCTTCAGCGTAAACGCAAGCAAACAAACGATGGACCTTACAGTCCTTCCGCATGGCGAAACGACACCCATTTCATTCCATTTGAACTACAAACTCGTAGAAAATGGCGAAGAAACCGATATAATCGTCGAAAAAGTAGCCTCCGATCGCATTTGGGTCGATGAAATTGTACACTTGTGGCTAGAAAAAAGTAATTTTCAATATAGGATTCCCCAAAACCTCTCAAGAATTGTTAAAATGTTCTTGAAATAGGAGAAATAAAAGGAGCAAGCCCATGTTGAATTTTAAAGAATACAAAGACAAAAAAAGCGAATCCATTCAGGAATTGTTCAACTCAATCGTTTTCGACCTAATTACGGACATTCCGGACTCGCTCCTTTGCCCCAACAACGATCCCGACAAGCGTGCCGAAGTGCTAATCAAGCAGGCCGCATTGAAAGCCGCCACCGTGAGTACCTCGCTTTCCATCCCGGCCGGTTTTACGGGCGTATTGACCTCCATCCCAGATATTGCCGCCGTTTGGCGTATCCAAGCACAGCTCGTCTCGGACATCGCTTGCACCTATGGCAAGTTCGCCATGCTCAACCGCGAAGCCATGGTCTGGTGCCTTTTCCGCCACAGTGCAGCATCGCTCCTCCGTGACGTCGCCGTTCGCACCGGCAGCCGCATCGTAGTCCAGAAGCTTTCGCTCACAGCACTCCAAAAGTTGCTCCAAAAAATCGGCGTAAAGATTTCGGCAAACTTCCTCGGCCGTATCGCACTCCGCGCCATTCCGGCCATCGGCGCAATCGGAAACGGAGCCTACACCTATTTCGACACCACTGAAGTCGGAAAGACCGCTACCGCATACTTCAAGGCACTCGAAGGCGTCGAAAAACCGGAACTCGTCGAAAATAGCATCGACAAGGATCCCGATTCCAGCGAATCCGAAACAGAACAACATACAACCGAAAACAGCGCAGAAACAAGCTCGGACGAAAACGTTTAATTTCGCAAAAACACCAGCCCACTTGTGCTAGCTCTACAAAAAATTCAAAAAACACTAAAGCAACAAGGAGTCTTTGTACTCCTTGTTCTTGTTCTGTTATTCATTTTTACTTTATCCATCATTGGCGAAAAGATTCCGCTAAACGATGGCGCAGGCTATGACGGAGCATTCTATTACAATGTTGCCCAAAATTTTTCCACTGACTTTTGGACTACCGGCTATGACAACTTTCGCATTTACCGAATTTTTCCATTCTGCCTGATAAACCTCATTTTCCAACTATTCAGCATCGAGACAACACACGCAAACTTGATGCACTCGATGAGCATTCTCCACTTTTTCAACCTAGCAATCCAACTCACGTTCTTTTTCAAACTAGCCCGCTTAAACGCCTGGAAAAAAGTAACTACAGCCATCATCTTCGGTTGTTTTTTCTTCAACTACTTCTTTCTAAAGAACTGCGGCTACGAAATGTTCCTGACCGATGCGTTCGCAAGCACTGTTTTTCTCGTTTCGTTCTATTACCTGGAACGAAAAAAAATCCTACCCGCCCTATTAATTTCTTTTTTGGGCATCTTATCATGGCCAACCATAACCTACACGATTTGGATCCTGTACTTTTTCAAGGATCCCTTCCAGCAAACAGCCTCCCGCTTAAAATACCCTACGGACAAAGCCCTCGCCATTACACTTCCGATGATTTCCGCTAGCACGGTCGGCATTCTCTATCTGCTGCACAAGCAACCGCTTCTCGAAAGCGCGCTCTTTATTCCGGCTTCAATTTTTCTCCTCCTCGCTAGCGTAATCGCCTGGGCTCTTTTCCTTTATTTTGTCCTGAGAAACTGTAACTATCGGTTTTATACGCCGCTTACGTACATCCGCGAATTTTTCCAAAATGCCCTCTGTAAAAAAATAGCCTTCATAATTATCCCGTTTATAGCGATCAACCTATACCTCCTCGCCCACACCAACGATAAATTCTACTTCTGTTGTTCGGCATTCATTCTCCAAATTTTTATCAGAGTGCTCAAATACCCGCTCATCACGCCTGTCGCACATGTGTGCTATTTTGGAATTCTGCCGCTACTCGTAATTTTCTTTTTCCGTGATTTTTCAAAAGAAATTTTCAACCGCAGCCCAGGTTTTGCCCTTGCTTTCCTAACGTTTCTTTTTCTTGCAGTTGACAGCGAGGCAAGGCACGTCATCCCATTACTCCCGTTGATTCTCGTACCGCTCGGATGCGTTCTTGACAAGATAAACTTGAGTGTAAAAACGGTAGTCGCCTTACTTTCCCTCCAATTGATTCTCAGTCATTTTTATATACCGATAAATGTCGATGGTTTTGCCGAAGCAATCTCAAACTATGATTATTACACTGTTGCCCAGCGCTACTTTATGAACTTTGGACCTTGGATGTCGCTTAAATCCTATTTTACTTGGATTATAATTTCTGCTGTAAGCGCATTTTTGGTCTTTTTGATTGTCAAAAAACGCAGGATTTAGCTGTTTTCGCCCCCTTTTATACTATCAAATGAAAAACCGCCCTTGAGTTCCCCCCAAAATTTTCTATTTTTGGGCGCAACATTCAATAACATCAACTCCATTAGTGGAATAAAAATATGAAAGACATCCAACTGCACAGAAATATTGGTATTTCTGCCCACATCGACTCTGGTAAGACAACTCTTACCGAACGTATCCTTTACTTCACAAAGCGTATTCACGCTATCCACGAAGTTCGTGGTAAAGACGGCGTCGGTGCCACGATGGACTCCATGGAACTTGAACGCGAACGCGGCATCACGATTCAGTCTGCTGCAACGTTTGCAAACTGGACCCACACCAAGACCGGCGAACGCGACTCCATCAACATCATCGATACCCCGGGGCACGTGGACTTCACGATCGAAGTGGAACGTTCTCTCCGCGTGTTGGACGGTGCTATCCTCGTTCTCACTGGCGTTGAAGGCGTTCAGTCCCAGTCTATTACTGTTGACCGTCAGATGAAGCGCTACCATGTACCGCGCGTCGTGTTCGTGAACAAGTGCGACCGCTCTGGTGCAAACCCGCTCCGCGTGGCTGTCATGCTCAAGGAAAAGCTCAACCACAAGCCGTGCGTCATGCAGATTCCTATAGGTTTGGAATCCAATCTTAAGGGCGTGGTTGACCTTATCGAAATGAAGGCCTACTACTTCGAAGGCGAAAACGGCGACGACATGATCGAAAAGGATATCCCGGAAGAACTCGTCGACCAGGCTAATGAATACCGTGAAAAGCTCGTTGACTGCTGCGCTGACTACAGCGACGAAGTCATGGAAAAGGCTATGGAAGGCCAGTATGGCGTTGACCAGATCGACAAGGCCCTCCTCAAGAAGGTTATCCGCGAAGCTACCATCCGTCTCGACATCACTCCGGTGTTCATGGGCTCCGCTCACAAGAACGTTGGTGTCCAGAAGCTCCTCGACGGTGTCATCGACTACCTCCCGTGCCCGACCGACGTTGAAAACAAGGCTCTCGACCTCGACAACAACGAAGCTGAAGTTATCCTCAAGTCCGAAGACAACGCACCGCTCGTCTGCTACGCATTCAAGCTCGTGAACGACCGCTATGGCCAGCTCACCTACGTCCGCGTTTACCAGGGTACCCTCAAGAAGGGCGACATGATCACCAACATGGCAACCGGCAAGAAGGTTTCCGTTGGCCGTCTCGTCCGTATGCACGCTGACGAAATGGTGGACATCACCGAAGCCGGTGCAGGCGACATCGTTGCTCTGTTCGGTATCGACTGCGCATCCGGTACGACGTTCACGGATGGCAAGAACCACTACAACATGACTTCTATGCACGTTCCTAACCCGGTTATCGAACTTGTTATTGAAGCCAAGAACCGTGACGACCTCGACAACATGTCCAAGGCCCTCAACCGCTTCACGAAGGAAGACCCGACGTTCCAGGTCGAAGTTGACAAGGAATCCGGCCAGACCATCATCAAGGGTATGGGCGAACTCCACCTTGACGTTTATATTGAACGTATGCGCCGTGAATACAAGTGCGACGTGACGACTGGTGCTCCGCAGGTTGCTTACCGCGAAACCATCACTCGCCCGGCCAAGTTCGACTACACCCACAAGAAGCAGACTGGTGGTTCTGGTCAGTACGCTAAGGTTGTCGGCGAAATGCGTCCGATGGCTGTCGAAGGCGACCAGGAAAAGGTCTACAACTTCGTCAACTCCGTCGTCGGTGGCCGTATTCCGAAGGAATACATCCCGTCTTGCGA